>NZ_JBEPQF010000015.1:0-202782 GCF_040547695.1 Bradyrhizobium sp. JR4.3
GTCGAGCTGCAGTCCAAACTCGGCCGCGACCCGTCCGAACGCCCGGCCCCGCGTGATCGTGAAGCGCGTGGACACATGCCAAAATTCTTGCAGGAACCGAAGGGAAACGAGCCGCACGACTAGACCCTGAAGGCGGCGCCCGCATTCCGACATTTGTCGGTTGAGATATGTTGGCGTCGGCTCGATGTCGCTTGCATGAAAGGGGTAGCATCCTGCATCATGTTTTTGCTGGCGAAGCGAACCTGCGGTGGCTCTGAAGAACCCCGACGCTATTGCCGTCATCGTGACCGCCCTCCGGCTTTCTCACGGCGACGAAGCTGCACGAGCCATGCTGGTCGGCGGCATGAGCCTGGCCCTGTTGATAGAGACGATGTTCTCCGCACCGATCGGACGACGCGATGCCGTTCACAACATCACACGCGCGCTGGACGACTTCGCCATTTCGCCGGAACTTGGTCCGGTCTGGCACCTTCGCTACGTTTACGAAAGTCATGGCTCGTTTCGCGTCGTCGATATGGAGATTGCGACGCCAACCGGCACACTGTCCAGTAAAGACGTTTGGCTTCGTCTGCTTGTCTAGCTATCTCGCCACCTCTGCGATGTGGCCGGTGCTGTCGACGATTAGCGAGCGCGCGGTGCTTTCCTTGACGGCCTTGTAGGTCTTGATCTTTCCGGTCGGCACCTCCTTGGATCTGCGAGTAGCCTGCGGCGCGAAGCTTAGCGATGATCTTCTCAGACGTCAGGCAGAGCGCGGACGAGGATCCCCAGACCAGTGCGAGGGCAGCCATGATGAAAGATCGCAGCACTTGGCTCCTTACGCACTCGCCACCATCGGATTGGCGCCTTAGCTTAACCGCCGACCGGCCCCGACAACGTCTCCAGGCCGGCCTCGATTGCCTCGATGTCCTGCTCGATCTGCGCAATCGACAACCTGCAGTCAAAGCCCGCCCAGGCTTTCAGCTCTCCGGCAAGGCGCCGGCGGTGCATCCTCAGCTCCTCAAGCGACTGGCGGTCTTTCAGACTCGCGTAGCCGTCCACAATCAACTCAATCGCACTCGACATGACGCTACTCCACAAAAACAATTCGGATCTAATCGGATGAGCTTAGTGCAAGCCGAAAGGCTGGCGCAACTTCTACGCTGGCTTCTACACCCAGGCCCTTTTGACTGCAGGGCCCAACCAAGCTTTCGGCAAAATAGGTCAAGATCATTGACGAGTTGGCAAGGGAGTGGACGCAGTCCTGAGGCAGTGAGCTGACGTATTGAGATCCGCGATTTACCGGTGGGACTCGCGCCATTTGCTCTGACGCCATCCTGATAGTGCTTTTTTTGTGCTGGGGAGGACATTTATGCGAGGCTCTCGCGCAATCGTTTACGCCGAACGACTTAGCGAACTCACTTCTCAGCTCTCAGAATTGGAATATCTTCGAGGCCTGGTCGAAGAAGCAGAGCGCCGCGCTCGCGGTGTGCCCCCATTACGCTTGACACATCCTCCTTCGCGCCGCCTTCGAACTCGTAAACCGGGCGCCATGTCTGTCCGCCTCCGTCGCCACGCGCCACTAGCGCGGAATGCAGGAGCTCTCAGGCCCCCTGACAACGACAACCAAGTCGATCGGACTTTGCTAGAGCCATTCCCCGACGGATGGTGGGCTTCCTCCTAAAGCCACTAGAAGCGCTGACTCGACGAAGAGAGCGATCCAATGCTGGCGGCCCACCCACCCTGAGGAGCAGACGGGTAGCCACCATTCCAGCCCGCGGGTGCCGAGGCTGGTCCGGCCGCACCTATCAATTCTGGACCACCCTTCGCCAAACTCCTGCAACCTGCAACGGCGAGAGTGAGACAGGGAAGACGGTCAGCACGACCTGTGCGGGCTTGAGGTGAGCAACTGCAAAAGCGAATGTCACTTGTCGGCGAGAACACCGGCGTCAAGCGGAGGTCATTTCGTAAAGATTGGTTTCAACACCTCAGGAATTGCGATGACGAAAAACGACACCGTGTTCGACACGATGCGACCTGATCCAAACGGACGGAGACAATGGGCCGGCCGACTGGGGACGCGCCAGGCAATAAAACGGGATGGTCTGGAGCTCGACCCTGGCTCGCTCGTTTACTGTCCCCACGAGTGGATCAATGCCGCCGGCTACGTTGACCTCGAACTGGTCCGCAAATACCCGCTGATGTTCGCGGTCTAAAGTCGTGACGAACCAGAGCCGACGCGCAAGCGATCCGCCGTCCGACGAACCAGCGACTCGACGGCTGCTAAGCCGAGCGGTAAAACGCAGGCGTCCAAAGCCGCCTGTGGCACCTGTGCCGTTTGGTACGGAAACAGATCCGAATCGTGAATTTTCTCGGGCCGAACCGGAGGCCGTTTGGTTCTTCGTCTTCTTGCCGATCTTCGTGCTGCTCTATGCGATCGTCGAGACAATGCACGTGAGATAGCACAGGCCTAACGTGTCGCAGGTGCCGCAAGCCGCCGGAGATGCGGCGGAGAAGTGTCTCGCCGATGCGAACCTGCCATGGCTCTGAAGAGCCCGACGCTATTTGCGATAGTCGTGACGGTTCTACGGCTTACTCACGGCGACGAAGCTGCAAGAGCCATGCTGATCGGCGGCATGAGCCTGGCCGCCGTGACAGAGGCGATGTTCTCCGCACGGGTCGAGCGACGCGATGCCGTTCGATACCTCAATTTGCCACCTCGAACGTCCGCCAGCCGCTCAAATTCTAATCCTCCGGCGGCGCCTTCCTTCAGCCCAGAACGATAGTTTCAACTCTCAGGCAGGGCATGCACCTGTAGGCATAGGCGGCGGGCAGGTTTGCAATTGCCGGCAGCGACGCGAGAAACTCCATTGGACGCTGACATCTGTTGCAGATGAGGGCTGGTGCCTTGTCCGTGCCACCGCCTTGCGCCATTGCTGGTCCGCCAAAAGGTGAGAACGGTAGTTCCAATCGCCGGCGTTTACACCTCCGGATGACTACCGGGGGGCCATATCGAAATAGGCCCCGCCAGCGTGAGCCGCTATTGCTCCTGAACCGAGACTCAGCTCTGATTTCGATCATTGCGGCCAAATTGCTTGCGGGAGGCGATCGTGAATGGCGAAGCCGGATGCACCGTTTGTAGCCAAGCTCGACTGCTCAAAGCTGTTTTCCCCCTGACCAAAGGCTACGAACTGAAGCGTTATGAATGCGCCAGCTGCCGCAGCGATCTGTGGCTAGTTACGAGAGTGTCCCGATCATCCGCGCCTAAGCAGCAAAGCGGAAGATCCCGCCGAGGTACGCGGCCTAAGACCATCGAAGCGGCCTTGAAGGGCGCCTCTCGTGCCGCAGGTAATCCAAAGCCGAAAGCCCCGCCAGCGTGAACCGCGGCGCTCTTCTTGCCTGGGGTGAAGGCCTTCTGCCGGCTGTGAACAGATCATATGCGGTGAGAGCTGAACCCGCCGCCATTGCAACCTTGCACGAAGCCGTTTCCCCGCCCCGGCGAAATCTCGCTGAAACAGAGGGGGTCGAAGGTGCCGGCATCGAACACGGGGGATGCCACATGCTAGTCCTGATGAACCTGATCTGGCGGCGCCTTGCCTACACGATGCTGGCCGGTATGCGGTCCAAACTCGTCCGCCAATGACGAGAAGGGCGGCTGAGTAAGATGGAAAGCATCCGTCAGGACTGTCCACCACCGCGCTCCGGAGCCGGCGCCCTCCCTTTGGGGCCGCGACTTCAACCGCCGGTGGGCCTCCGTACGAAAGGGGCTTCCGTTAGACTGCCAGCGTCGAAGCCGCGACATTCCGCGGCGATGCCACCCTCTTCCGGGGGTGCGCATTTCAGTGTGTGACTCATCTTTCGGTCAGGCTTGCCAAGAAGCGGCGCCAGGAGGGGAGAGACCTGAAGCGGAAAAACTACCTTCCCTCGCCGCCGCAGGGTGATAGGCGAACTAAGCTCGAGACCATGGTGCTTCTGCGCTAGACCGTTACTCACTGCCCGCAATGGGCCAAAAGGTGAACCGGCGCGCCTTGTTTACTCGCCTTGCGCGCGTGCTGAGCCGCTAAGCCATCGACTCTCGCCGCCATGGCGCGTGAATACCGGCATGCGGCTTCAGAAGATCACCTTTGGTGAGATGCGCGAGATGGCCTAAGCGGCTCCTGATCTGCTGCCATTGCGGTCGCAACTCCCTGGCCGGACGATGTTCGCTTGTCTGGTATCGAGCCGCGCTGTGTGGCGCCGGGTGCGGCTACCGAGGGGCGGAGGTCAGGCCGGACTTAGCAGCGGCAAGCGGCCTCAATTTGCAACCTCGAGCGCTCGTTAGGCAACGCGTATTTTGCCAGGGGGCAAGGAGCGCCAGCTTACGTATGCGCGATTACGGACTCGCGGCCCGACGCGTCCTTGTCCGGTAAGACGCGCCGGGCCTAACCATTCCCTGCTTTCCCCGTAAGGTTTGGCTGAGCCAGCATAGAGCGATTTTACAAGCGGCTGATACGTCTGCGTCTTTGTGCAGCGCTCCTCGCGCTTCGCAGCAAAAGGCCCATGTCCGCGGCCACACGTTTGACGGACGCGATATATCTCCCAAGCTCGGTGGCGATCTCGGCCGCCGTCGACCCTCCGTTGATCGGCTTCGCACGCGCCAAGCTCCGGTTCGCGGGAGAATAGCAATATCGTTCCGTTCTCGGAGCAAAATGCCCACTGCATGGATTTCGATTCCACCGAATTGTATTTGCAAATGAGACCAAGCTGGGGCAGAATTTTTTGCACCGGGGCTGGCTGCATATTTCACTTGGTCCTTTCGCGCCTGGTCAGCTTTGCTTCCCATGCATGCAGGCGATCACGAACTCCCGCTTTGCGCGACCTTGTCCCTTTCCTCTTTCGCCCGCACTCGAAAAACCACGTTCGGCAGCGAGCTGCTGGCACTTTTCCAATTTCTGAGCGTTGCGAGGCGCGCCCTGCTGAGCCTGTACAGCGCCTCCGACCAAAGCCAAGCAATGGAAGCAAAACGGCCTAATCATTCTGCGCACTCCCTACCTGCCGTTGATCAAATCGCTACAAGATAATAGTGGCACCTGCCTCGGCATCGCTCTCAATCAACTCGAGCAGAAGGACCCTCGATCCGCCCCTTGGATTGTAGCATGGCAATGCCAGCGTGAGCCGGCGGGCTTTGGCGTATATTCTTTAAAAGCGAACTGAACCTCCACACCGCGCGCCTATACTGATCAGTATCCGGGATTTTTGCTAATCCTGTCCCGGGGCTGGACGGATATCAGGCCGCCGGGACAAGGTATTGTTTGCCCGGCGGCTTCATTCTCGTTTGTCGGCTCAGGGGAGCACCTGCCGGCGTGAACCGGCGGAGCTTCAGGGGAGGTTTCCCCACTTACGAGAGGCGGTAGCTCGCGCGCGTTCCGGGCTACTAGGGATCGATAATTTGCGAGATACCTAAGATGCCGCTTTGATGGCGGCATGCGCACTCGCCGATACACGAAATGGGCCGGCCATTATCCGCCCCGCAGCCCTACGGAATGGCTGACTGACGGCCATGTGACTTGCAACATCCAATGCCTGAACGGCCTCTGCCATCGTCGAGTCGACGTGTGGCTCGACACACTCCCGCCGTGGTCGAGGCTCGGCTTGCGCCTGGTCTGCTCAGCATGCGGCGCCACAGGATCTGTGCATATCGTCCCAAACTGGCATGACGGTCGCGGGCAAGTCAGGCCAAGCATGGGCGACAGTCTAACGCCGCCCGTCGTTCGACCTTCCACGCTCAGCGATCGTTATTAGGCATACACGACCCCGGCCGTCGGAGCTGGCAATGGCGTTGCTGCACAGTGAGGTCGAAAGCAACGCTGTGATGGTCGGAGGTGTTACGGCGGCGAACCTGCCGCAGGATCTTAAAAATTCGCGTCGATCGTCTGCTTCTTGAGAGGACATTCGCGCCTCCTATGATTGCTGAAATAAGTAAGTGTTAGTCGATTAGAAATTAAGTAGCTCAATCACGAAATGTAGCCAAAAATCCCGTCTCAGTCGGCGGACTCTTTTACGCGCGGCTAGAATGAATGAAAAGAAGACTCCTGTTCAGTACGCCGCCTGATTTGGTATGCAGTCGAGCGCGGCTGGCTCGATCTGCACGAGAGCGGTACCTACGTGCGGCTGCTAACACTCGGGCAGGATCTTCTGAGAGCCGTAGGAACATAGCAATCACTGCCCGGCTTGCTGTCTCGCTAGCCCTCTCCGTCGAGCTGGCGGAGCGGCCCCGGCATCAACACTCAGGCCCCCAAGCCGGGGTCGTCTCTCGTTCGATGGAGGAGAGTCCTCATGCTCCCGGACAGTGCGCCAGCTTACGCTGAATTGCCAAAATATCCCGGTGTCTTCCGACGGTCGCCTTTCATATGCCAAATGACATAGGCAACGGCTAAATCAAACTGGCGCCAAGGCAATGCTGCAAAAAAGCCGGCCCCAGACGATGATTCCTGAGGCCGGAAGTTCTACGCGTCCGCTCCGAGACATCGCCCGGAGCTGGAGGCGAACGCGCCCGGATTGCCGGTTGTTCCCGATCCTCATGGACCTTAAGAGCCGGCGCACTGATGCATGTTAAGCCTTCTGCCGATTGTGAAATTGATCATATTGCGAGCCAGAGATGCTGCGGTACGATCATCGCACCGGGGCTGGCTGCATATTTCACCTAGTCGTTTTCACCCGGAGTTTTTGACCGCGCGGGCCGCAGCAGCAGTCCCCCTGCTGCGGATTCGTGTTCACGGCTCTTAGTACCAACGAGTTCGGTGTCCTGTGCCATGGAGAAGATATTGTGTCCAAAGAGAAAAATTGCCTGATCGTTCGTGCTGCGGGAAGACAACTGGACCTTTTACGCGGCGAAGCCTCCCGCATCGCGAAAGGCAGTAACGTCGATTGGTGGATCGATCAGGCGGAGGTCGGCACTCGCTTCTGCTTCGAGGATACAAAAGCAAAAGAGTCCTTCGCTCTCGCTTGTGACAACTTCGGTATTCCCTGCCAAGACGGCTAGCCCGCAATCGAGCTGTAAGCCGGCGGCAGGGCCGCACAACCATCATAGAAGTCCGGCGCTAATGCGGCTCCCGTGCCCGGAGGTCCGCACCTGATCCCAAGGACGCGAACCGAGCCCGTCGGCGCCGCCGAGAGCGGACTCATGAAGCGGCGCACTGGCCAAGATGAGGGTCAAGCTGTTCCACTGAACTCGTTCGTACCCGCGCTGAGGCCGCGCAGTGAGATCAGATTGCGCTGTGTACAGCGCGCCTGAATGGGACGCGAGATCAGAACCAGCTGCGGTTATTTTGGAAACATGCCTGTTTGGTGCGGTCCCAGATAAAATCCGCGCCGCCGCAGGGTGGACGGGGGCGAGAGGTCGCCGGGCATTCGTTCCGAACCTTGGCTCCCGTGCCCCAGCCGTCAACGACACATGCGCCACCGCTTGTCCTGTGACAGCCCTCGCCACACCCGCTCAATGGCTGCGCTCCCCGGTTCGAAGCTGTTGATCCAGCATTTTACGACCTGTGGAAAAGGCGGTTAGGTCAGCGCAGCTGCAGTTTTCGAATCATCCGCCTGTATGCGTACTGGAGGGACGTTCTGTTCCGGGTGCGCGTGTGAGCCACTTTTTCTCAGTCCTGCTATTGCTGACCAACTTGATGCTAACGCTATGTTTCGGCGTCGCAGCGTGGCGCGTTTCCGATGGCGGCGGCGCTCATAGCGGCGTTGAAATTGGAGCGTCTGCTTGGGTGCAGACATTGGCGAACGAGCCGCCTGCCCTTCTGCAGTAGCTTTAGCCGATCGCCTAGTGATCTCGCCATCGCCGCCGCGGGCGACCCACCTGCTGTTCTATGCGCGGCGGCGCCGCTGTGCTCTTACGGAAACGCCGTCATCGAAACAGCTAACGTCTAGAGTGGGTCGCAGGCTGCCGTCGAGGCAAATTCATATAGGCGTCCGGTTGCTAAGGGCCAATAGGCGCCGGTTCGGCGCGGGGCCGCAAATCTCCAGACTAGTTCGAAAGGGGGGACGTCCTCGGCTTCGGGCGGCGAATCCATCCAGACGGACGAAGCCTAGACAAACGTGGAAGGTAACGGCTAGTCATTCGCATGAGTTGGATTCCGAACTGGCTGCGACGGGCAGATGTCAGCCTACGACCTAGAGCCGGCGCTCAGGTCGACTTACAACCGCTGTCGGAGCGCAGCGGCCGAGGGCTGAAGGCAAACTTGTTTCGCTTCCCGGGCGCAGTGTGGTCCTGGAAGCGCGGCTGTGTAGAGCTGTCAGAAGGCGACGTGATTGCGCTGCATCTTGTTGTCGAGCGGATCACGGAAGCCGGGCTGAAGGTGCGTCTGTCAGGGCGCCTTCGCGGCTGGGACGGTGCGTCGCCTGTTTGGACTTTGCTGGTGCGCAAGCGTTAGCGGATTGGGCCCCTCCTGAATTGGACGGTGACGAATGACGGCTTGGGGTCAGAATCGTCGGTTTGACAGCGCGCGATGTCCGGTCTGGCTCCGACTACGGTCGTGCTGAACGTTGCCTCCATGTTCGCTTGCGGGCCAAGACCCGTCATCGGTTGGGTGGGCATTCCATCTAATCCGTCGTACAATCGGATCCAAAGTGGATCGCGGGCCATGGCGCAGGAGCGGCAAGGGCGGGTCGAGCGCAGATTGGCGGCTATATTGGCTGCCGACGTGGATGGCTATTCGAGGCTGCTTCACCGAAGGCTTCGCGACGCATGATCTAAAGGAGGCAAAGGATGGGCCCGATGGCGTTGGGATGGCAATGCGCGGCGACACAGTACCCAGCATTGGGCGCATCGAGTCTATCGTGCGTTGGGGCGATCGTTGGATCGTGGCAACGAATAGCGGATTGGTCGCGACCCCATGAATGGCGCTCCTGACTTTTCTAGCTGTTTTCTACCGCCTATCCGGCGTTTCGAGTTTGTGGTTGATCAGCTCTTCATTGAGCTGTCGCTCTGCTTCTAAATAGAACTCCTGATCCCTCTCCTTTGGCATTCCGGCTTGCTGCCACAGTTGATATGCTCGGCGCTCGATGTCCTTTTGGCTTCTGGGACCTGCCATGTGCGTTACTCCCGATGACACCAACTCTGAGGCTGGCCACCCTCTCCAGAATTCGTCCCCCCCTGCTAGAACTCCTGGGTGGTTAGTTGTTTTATCTACCCTGGATCACATCCGTCTGACCACTGGGCGGTTACAAGAAACCCAGTTCCATTACAGCCGGATCGGCTATAACCATGAACGCTAATGGGGCCGGTGATTCCGTTTAAGCGATGATCGAACATGACGTTCACTACGGTAGCGTCGCAGTTGTCACCGCCATGGTGCTTGTAAATTGGAAGACGGCGCCAACTGTCCGAGATGCCGGACGTTCGGCAAACCGACGCTGCGATCTTGCGTCCCGAGCTTCGGTTATCCGGTCCGATGGAGGTGATCGATGGCGACACGATCCGTCACGAGCGGGAGATCTACCCCCTTGTGGGCTTCGACACGCCAGAGCGCGGCGACAAGGCCCGTTGCTAGGACGAGCGGTTCCGGGCGGAGCTAGCCATCAAACGGCTGGAAGAACTGCTTGCTGATCCGTGCGCTCGCCTGGAGCGGGTGGCCTGCGCCCATAACTGGGGTGAGCAAGATACCTAAGCTCTACAACTACGGACCGCTATGCGGATCGCTCAGTGTTGGTGGCCGTGATGTTGGGCGCGATCCTGATCAGCTAACAGCTTCCGCACCCCACGCGTGTGGGGCGACGAGATGTCCGACGCGTCGCCCCTTGTGCAGTTAGAACTTTTGGAGCGCTGGCCCACTGCAGTTAGCCGCTAGATGCCGACTTCAGCGCCGGAGCAAAGCGTTCAGAGAAGTTCGCGGCCTTCGCATCCCGAGCTGCAGAAAGGGAGGCGGAGATCAGGGTTGAACACCCCACGAATGCGATCGCCAGTAGAGCGGCGCCGAAAAATAATGATCGCATTTAACCCTCCTGGTAGGACGTCAATGCCATTCAGTCTTGGACGGCTTTGCGTCATTTCGCGGAAGGAAGAAACGGCTTCATACACGCGGTCGTGATGCAGACCGTTCACGGCGTGCCGGCGACAAACTGCTCGCAAAAAAAAGCTGCACGACCTAACCGGCCCTGCGGCCTGTCCGGGAAAATCGGGTATTTACGTAATGACAAGCCCGGTTGGCCGCGGCAAGGTAGGAGTCGAGTTCGCCGATTTGGGCGAGCAGAAACTCAAAAACATCGACCGCCCGGTCCGGAATCGAGAGTAGCGGGCGCAAGATCCGGCGATACTTCGAGAACGTCTCCGGCGGACACTGAAGTCCGCGTCCCGCTGCCGCGAGCATCACGTTCTGCAGGAACATGCCGAGGTCGAGCCAGCTTCCGGTTTCCAGCCGACGATCGATCGTCACGATCAGTCCCACGGGCGCTCCGAAGAACGTGTAATTATTTGCGGTTTGCCTGCTTCTTGCTTCGGCATCGGCTTGGCCAATTCCCAGCGACCCGTAGAACAGCCGTCCGAATTCCTGTCGCCGCTCGAGGTACGGATCAGGTAGGTCGCTGGCGTAATATTTGTATTCCGAGACGTGCTCGTCGCGGCGCGTTTCGTTGCGCGTCCAGCAGCGCCGCCGAGACTCTGGCCTTTGCGGCGCCGCCCAGCACGTGGACGTGCGAGGGCTGAATGTTCGCACCGCTGGGCGCGAATCGCGCGACATGGAAGATCTGCTCGATTGTCCCTCGCGACACCGGAGCTTCGCAGAATTCACGGCACGAAACCGGCGCGTCATGATCTCGTCGATCGAGCTATGCGTAGGGACGCGCTCCTCGCCTGATCCGATCACGGCTCGTTCAGGCTCGCACATCCTGGCTCGACTGGCGCTCATCTGGATTTTAGTCCGCTTCGCAGCAATCAAAGGTCAGTTCGGCCAGGCCGAACCGAGGATGATCGAGCAGAAGTTCTGGCGGACATAGGCCATGTCATTGAGCGCAAGGACGTCAGCCTTTACGTTCCCGAAGGTCGTCAGCGGCTTCTTGATGATGCCTTTAGCGAAGTGATCTAAGATGTTCTCCTTGAAGTTTGCTTCCCGGGGATGATGGACGCAGACATGGTCACGCTGTTCATGAGTAAAATCGTGATAGGCGATCCCGAGAACATCCATTTCCACCCCCGCGGTCACCAGCGCGATAGTGGGTCGCATATGCTCAGGAATTCCGGGGGTAGTGTGGAGCGCGATCGCGGTCCAGACGTCCTCGATTTCACGCTCCGGCAAGCCGTAGCTTTTCATGAAATCACGAGCGGCATTGGCACCGTCGACCTCGAAGCGCAGGTCGGGACTGGAATATTTCTCTGTGAGCCCCACGTCGTGGAACATCGCGCCGAGGTAAAGCAGCTCCGGTTCGTACTTCTGGGCGTGGCGCTCGGCGGTGAGCGCGCCCCAAAGGAAGACACGGCGGCTGTGATTGTAGAGCAGGTCGTCCTCAGTATCGCGCACGAGCTGCGTAGCGGCGCGAGCGATAGCGCTGTCAGGCACGCGGATGCCGGCGATGATCTCAGACATGGAGCACTCTCCTTGTTTGCGTAGAGGGCTGGTTGCTTGCCACTATTTGCCAACTGAGTACCGCTCCGTACAAGGAAGGGCATCCTGCGGATCAGGACAGCCGTACGTCTTTTCCTGACATGACGGTTCGTAGCGAAAGCAGGATCGCCAGCGTCGTTCTGGTAGGAACGCGCGATCTATTCCGGGGCCGTCCGCCTGAAGCTCGCGCGATATTGGATGGGACTCACGCCAAGACGGGCGGTGAACACGATCCTCATCCGATCCGCCGACCCGAAGCCGCAGTCGAATGCAACCGCCTTCAGCGGCCGGTCGCTTCCTTCCAGCATCATACGCGCCGCATCGATGCGGGCGCGCTCGATGAACTCGTGCGGCGTGATCCCGGTCGCCTGCACGAAATGCCGGGCCAGATTTCGTGCGCTCATCCCGACGACAGCGGCAAGGGACTCCAGCGAGTGGCGATCCCCGACGTTCGCCATCACATGGTCCTGGATACGGGCGATAGGCGATTCCGGATCGGCAGGCGCCGTGAGATAGGGGCTGAACTGAGACTGTCCGCCTTGGCGCTGGGCGACTACGACCAGCCGCTTGGCGACTTTGAGCGCCGTTTCCGCGCCATGCCGCTGCCCGACCAGCGCCAAACCCAGATCTATTCCCGCAGTCACACCCGCCGCGGTGATCAGCCGGCCATCGCGCACATAGATCAAATCAGGCTCGACTTTTGCTCTTGGGAACCTGGCCGCCAGCGCCTGCGCATCCTGCCAATGGGTCGTAACACGCCGATCGTCCAGCAGACCGGCAGAGCCAAGGACAAAGGCGCCGGTGCAGATCGATCCGTAGAGGCTCGACCGCCAGGGCAGCTCCTTGACCCACTGGAGCAGGTGCGGGTCGGGCTCCGCTTCCGGCGGCGTCGGAGTGCCCGCGACGAGAATAATGTCGAAGCCGCCCGTCGCCTCCTCGAAGGTGAGGTCGGCCAATAGTCGGATGCCGTTCGAGGTACGCACCGGATTGCGGTCCGCAGCAACCAATACTGTTTCATAACGATCGGCACAATCGAGGAAGGTGTTCGCCTCGCTGAACACGTCCATCGGCCCGGCCACGTCCAACGCCTGAACCCCCTCGTAGACGACGATCGCGACAGCTTGTACCGGCACCTTTACTGCCTCTCCAGTCGGGCGCCTTATTATGCATGTCGTTCACGCAGTGCAAAGGCCGGGCGGTGCCTGGGCAGGCGAGCCTGCCGCGCAGTTATTTCGGTGCTGCGTCCTTGTCGGGGATCGTCAATGTCCCGTCTTTGGAATCGACCACGAAGACCGCGAGCAAGCTGGCTGGCTCGGTGTCACTCGCGTTCTCGCTGATCCTGTGATGTGAGCCTGGCGTTTCATAAAATCCTTCACCTATGTGATAGACCTGCGCAGGGTCATTGCCGACCTGGCTCCGGATGGCCCCGGACAGCACATAGGCGTAGATAAAGGCCGACTCTGCGTGGCGATGAGGCAGCGATTTGCTCCCAGGAGGGTAACTCACCAGGACAGCAGCTATTCTCTTTCCTTCGACATTCGGGAGTGCGTGCTCGAATACGAGCTTAACTTGCTCCCGATCCTGCGCGGTCGCGGGCGAAGCTCCCACAGCCATGACTGTTGCTGCCAGTGCGAACGACGCCGTCCGCGTTGCCCTCCTCACTATCCTTGCTGCAACTCCTGAACGGTTTGACAGCGCACCAATCCAATAGGTGAATCCATGATCGGCATCTCGCACCTCCTCTTCTAATGAGCCCAGGGAGAACCGGCGATCAAGTCGCAGGCGTTCGGGCTCTTGAACTCCGGCATGAAGTGTTCGCAGACTCCGGCGTTGACCGTGCCGTACGTGGTCGCCGGCTTGTGCGCAAACCCGGCGAAATACTCCCGAACGAAGTCTTCCTTGAAATTCGTGCGGGGAAATTTGGCGACGATCTCCTCGCGAAGCTCCGCGGGAAACTGATCGAACCCTACCCCGATCACATCGAGCAGAACCCCTGAATTGAGGAGCGCGACCTCGGGTCCCATGTACTTCGGGATGCCGGGAGTGGTGTGCAGCGCGATGGCTTCCCAGACCGTCTGCACGTCGTCTTCAGCAATGCTGTGGGCGGTCAGAAACTGTCGAGCGGCATTTGCACCATCGACCTCGAAGCGTTCGTCTGGGCTCGAGAACTTCTCGATGAGGCCGAGGTCGTGGAACGCCGCGGCCACGTACAGAAGTTCAGAGTCAAAGCGCAGCTTTCGCTGGCGGCCCTGCTCCGCCGCAAACAGGTAGACGCGGATCGAATGATTGAAGAGAAGGTCCGTCGAATGTTCGCGCAGAACCTCTGTAGCTTCTTTCGCAAGCAAAGAATCGGGAATGACGAGAGCGGGGGCGGGATTTCGCGGAGTCATTTTTTGTCCTTTCAACAGAAACCGTGGGCTCGGCTGGCGCATTCAGACTGGCGAGCGGAAGATGAGACGCGATCAATCAGTGCGCTCCGACGGCGAGCACGATTTTCCCCTTTGGCCGGGGTCGCGCGCCCTCCAGCATGAAGTGAGCCTCGCGCGCATCCGCGAGGGGTAAGACTACGCCGACGTTTGTGCGCAGTTTTCCACCGTCCAGGAGGCGCGCGATTTCCGTCAGATACTGGCTCGTGACCTCGACCAAAAAGAAGGAGGCGTCGACACCGTGATGTTTCGCAAGATCCTGATCCGGGCGGGACACCGCGGAAATCAGCTTGCCGCCTCGACGAAGGATCTGGAACGAGAGGGTTTGCGTTTCTCCGCCGACCAGATCGATGACAGCGTCGGATTCCCTGATTTCTTGCTCGAAGCGCTCGGCCCGGTAGTCAATCACCTTATCGGCGCCGAGATTGCGCACGAAAGAAACGTCGCCCGTCGATACTGTTGCAACGGTTTGGACACCCGCATGACGGGCCAATTGAACCGCGTAGGATCCCACGTTACCGGCCGCACCGTGAATGACCACCGATTGACCTGCTTTGAGTTGGGCGTGATCAAACAGCGCCTGCCATGCGGTGACCGCAATGACGGGAATGGAGGCGGCTTCAACGTGGGTTAGCGACGTCGGCTTGCCGGACACCATCTCCGCGGAAGCCAAGGCGTACTCGGCGTAAGCCCCGATAAACCGCGGATTGGTAACACCGTAGACCTGCTCTCCCGCACGTTCTGGCGAGACTCCGGGCCCAACAGCGACGATTTCACCGGAAAGATCCGACCCGAGAGTGAGCGGGAGCGGCTGCGGCAAAGCGCTCTTGCCGGCTCTGATCCAGCCATCCCATGGCCCTACTCCGGCGGCTTCAACTTTGATGAGGACCTCGCCGGGCCCTGGCTCAGGACGTAAGAGGGTCTCAAACTTCATGACCTCAGGCGGCCCAAACTCGTGCACACGCCAGGCCATCATCGTTGACACAGTTCGGGCTTCCCAACCTAGAGGAACGATGCCGCTGGGGGTCATCTCACACTCCTTGCGCTCAGCTTGCCTCGGCTGCCGGTTAGGATCGATGGACATGCTGCTTGTGGCAACGAAGACAATCCGAGGGATCAGGACAGCGGTGCGTCCTTTCCGGACAAGGGCCCTTCGCCGCTTCCGCCAGCTGACCGTGCGCTCGCCGGCACTGCTCATCCCGGCCTCGCCGGCATCGCGTGGCCAAAGGACGACCGGCAAGGACGGTCCCGTCCATCCAAAGCCTCAAGCGCAGCGAAAACGCGGCATGTTCAACAAGGATTGACTTGATCATAAGTCTAGACTAATCATAAGCCATGACTGTTGATCATGCACAGCTGGCCGCGCTTGGCGACTCGACTCGTCGAACGATCTTCGAGCTGATCGCGGAGCGTCCACGTTCGGTCGTTGAGATTACCCGGAAGGTACCGGTCTCCCAGTCTGCCGTCTCACAGCATCTCAAGGTGCTGCGCGACTCGAGGCTGGTGCGCGCGGAGCAGAAGGGCGCAAGCAACGTCTATCACATCGACCCTCACGGGCTTGGCCAGATGCGTGCTTGGCTCGACCGGTTTTGGAGCAAGACGCTGGCCGCCTACAAGGCGGCCGTCGAGCAACAGGAGCCACAATGAACACGCGTGTGGGACTTACGGCCGTGAAACAATCCATCGTGGTCGAGGCACCGATCGCGCGCGCATTTAAGATCTTCACCGAGGGGTTCGGGAGTTTCAAACCGCCAGAGCACAACCTGCTCCGCGTCCAGATCGCCGAGACGGTGTTCGAGCCACGGGTGGGTGGGTACATTTATGACCGAGGCATCGATGGGAGCGAGTGCCGCTGGGCGCGCGTGCTGGCCTACGAACCGCCGGACCGGGTGCTGCTCAGCTGGGACATCAGCCCCCAATGGCAGATCGAGACTGACCCGGAAAAAACAAGCGAGTGGGAGGTCCGGTTCACTGCTGAAACGCCGCACCGGACCCGAGTCGACCTTGAGCACCGCAACCTGGAACGCCATGGCGATGGCTGGGAAGCCGTGCGGGACGGTGTCGACGGTGATCAAGGCTGGCCGCTTTATCTACGGCGCTATGCCGATCTTTTCACCCAGGTTCCTGACGGAAGTGCCTCGAAGCGCTCTGATAGAGGCAATCAGTAAGGATGATTGTTTCTGGCCGCCGTCAACGCGATAAGTTCAATAGAGGCCAGCATGGAAGCTTACAGCCTAAGTACTATCGGAGTGCTCGCGCTCTGTCTCGTGTCGATCCTTTTGGCGGTCCATTCAGGCTACTCCAAGGGACGTGCAGGGGCCCTCTCTGGTCCAGTGCTTCCGGCCGACGATGCGAACCTCCTCTATCGCATCGACCGCGTGCACATGAATTCTGTGGAGGCGCTGTCACCGTTCGTGGTCCCGGCCGTCCTGGCGATGATGGTTGGTGTCGGTCCAAGCACGCTCGCGGTGCTGGTATGGACCTATGTTGCGCTCCGCCTTGTTCACACCGCCATCTACCTGCGCGGCGGCAACGCAGCTAAAGGCGGCAGCTTAAGAACGGTCCTCTACGTGTCCGGTGCGCTGGTCACGGTGATCCTTGTTGCCGTGACCGGCTGGGCAGCCATGCACTGAGGAGATCGTCGCCAGCCGATCTGAAGCCGCCCGCGCAAAAAAGAGCAGCCGAAAAACATCAGCGCACGCGGCTGACTTGAACTTGGGCTCGCTATCCCTTCTTCGGCGTCGGCGATGTGTCCGGCAGGCCCATGGGATTGCGGTAGTATTTGATCTTGCGCTCTCCGGAGGCGCCGGCCGGTGTCGCTGGCGGCGGGGCTGCCACCTGCTCGTCGTCGAAGCTGACGTCGGCGCCGGCGGCACGGCGCGGAAATCCCGGCCATCCCTGGTCTTTCTCGGCACCAGCGAGTACGACGGCTTGCCGTCCGGATCCTGGTAGTAGATCGGGGCGCCGCTCTCCTCGGCCGCAGCGGGGCCGATCACGGCGGCGGTTCGCGCCGTCGGCCGCTGCGGGCCGGCGACGACGAATGCGAGGCCCGCCGCCGCGATCAACGCGGCGGCCAGGCTTGCTGCGACGGGCCGGGTCACTTCTGCGCCGTGATGACGAGCTTGTTCTCGACGGTGCCGGTCTCGCCCTGGACCTTGGCTCCGAGCGAAAGCTGCCACCGCCCCGCCATGCCGAAGCTCGCCTTGAAGCGGTACGTGCCCGGCTCCGTCCCCGGCATGGGCGTGACCTTGGTCGCCATCTCCTGCATGCCGTCCGGAGCCATGTCCAAACGGCTCGCGAAGATCACCGCATCCGGCACCGGTTTGCCGGTCTAGAGCCGCCCATGGTTTGCGAAAGATGAACGTCTTCGCGAGGGTTTAGCGCCCACAGTTTGGAGGAGTAGATATCCGCAGACCACGAGTTATGATAGCTACCGCGGTTAAGGATCAGTAGAGGTGAGCCCTGCCAAGTCAGCCGCAACCTGGCCAGGAGCCGACTAGTTGGTAAGGTTCGCGTTTGAACTCTCCCGGTACTGTGATTGGATTGCCAATTGCCTGCCCCAGCTGCGCGGATGGTGTCGATGGACAGCTTCGCGGCCGGGTTCAAACGAATCGGAGCACCATGTCCTCTAGCTCCAACGCCGGTATCGCCAAGAAAGCGCGCACCAAGGCTGAGGCGGATTTTGCCACCTGGCTCATGATGGCCAAGCTGGGTGGTTTCGATGACCTGCCGTCCAGCGCCCAAAGCTTTCTGACAAATTATCAAACTCGGCTCGAGACAATGAGCGAGGCCGAGTCCACGGCTCTAGCCGTTCGCGAGGTCTACAGCGTTTATTACAGCGAGATGGGAGGCGTAGGCGCGGCTCCGGAACCAAAGGCTCGGACGCCTACGACAGAGGGCAAACTCGTGCGGTCCCAGAGACCGCTTGGACCTCAACACGGTCAATCGGCTGCGCGCCATACGACGAGGCCAATGACCCGAAAATCCCTCCCGGCACTGCTAATTCTCGGAAGCATGGTGGCACTGGTTGTCGCAGTCGGATTTCTAGCGCAGTAAGACCGGCCGCGAATTCTGTGCAACGTCCGCTTTTCCCCCCGCGATCCGACTAGGGGAGATCGTGCACTTCGCGTTTGGGCCAACTGGCGACACCGCGGGAGCAGCCTCGAAGACTTGGATCCTTTAGTTTGATCGGTCAATAGCGCTGACACAACTGAAGCGCGTGTATTGCCGAATTTTCCCGGTTGTTGCAGCCTAGGCACACCGCCTGCTGATTGAATCAGCTAGCTTAACGCTGGAATGCCGGACAGCAAAAGAACCGGCGTCGTTTGGGCTGAAACGTGGATGGAGCGCAAGTAATGAAGAAGCTTTTGTTAAGTGGCGTGGCTTTGCTGGCAGTGAGCATGGCGGCACCTGCATCAGCGGCTGATCTGGCTGCTAAACCTTATGTCAAGGCCCCGCCCCCGGTGATCGCGCCGATCTATGATTGGACCGGGTTCTACATCGGCGCCAACGGCGGTTGGGGACAAAGCCACGGCTGTGTGGATTTCGTGACGCCAGCAGGGACGGTCGCAGGTGGTTGCGCCGATCGCTCCGGCGGCCTCGCTGGCGGACAGATCGGGTACCGCTGGCAAACCAATCAGTTTGTGCTCGGCCTGGAAGCGCAGGGAGATTGGGCAGAAATCAAGAATACGCGCGTCAGTCTGATCGACCCGCTGATTTCGACCACAGGAAAGATTGACGCCATCGGACTCTTCACGGCGCAGCTCGGCTGGGCGTGGAATGCCTCGCTGTTTTACGTGAAGGGCGGCGGCGCCGTGACGCGCAACCGATTCGATATATTCAACAACGTCACCGGGGTCGGCCTGGCATCGGCGGGCCACACGCGCTGGGGCGGCGCCCTTGGCGTGGGCTGGGAGTACGGCTTCACGCCCAATTGGTCGTTCGGTATCGAATACGACCATCTCTGGATGGGCCGTGATAATGCCGGCTTCGCAGGCGTAGTCACTCCCGGAGGGTTCGTCCTCACCGGCAGCGGCGTCAGCCAAGATGTGGATATGGTCACGCTTCGGTTGAACTACCGCTTCGGTGGATACGGCGCACCGGTCGCGGCAAGATATTGATCGCACCCGACTTGGTAAACCAAAGCCCCGGCACGCCGGGGCTTTTTTGTGGTTATGATTTTCTTGGCCTTTGCTACCTCGCGGTGTCTGAGTTGGAAGCGCACGTTCGACCGTATCAATCATCGCGGCCACATTCGTTAAGCAAGCAATCCGAGCCGCTGAGCTATGGTGACCAGCTCTGCCAGAGACCGCACTTTCATCTTCTCCGTCACTCGATGACGATGTGCCTTGATTGTCCGCGCGTACCGGCGCTGGCACCGAGGCTCGCGGCGGGACAATCTGCCCGCACGAAACTTGTGTTGTTGGGCACCACCGGCGGTCCGCCCTTGCAGGTTGGGCGAGCTGCACCTTCAAATGCCATTGTAGCCGGGGGCTCCCTTTACGTTATTGATTGTGGCAACGGCGTTGCCCGATAGATCGTGCAAGCTGCGCTTAGGCTAAACGCATTAAAAAGCATTTCATTACGCATCAGCATTCGGACCACAATCTAGATTACGGAAACTTGTTCTATTTGCCTGGTATTCGAGTCTGCGGAAGCCGGTGGATTCTTATGGCCCGCCACCATTGGCGGAAATGACAAAGAAGGTTTTTGAGTTGAATGCTTTCGACATCGACATTCGAATCCGCGATGAAGGCAAGCCCGCTCCTAGGGCAATGCTTGTTCCGCACGAGATAGAGTTGGCCGGGATTGTGATGCAAGACGAGAATGTGAAAGGTCAGTTGTGCCTTGGCTGACCATCCACCCCTTCCGGTCGCGCTATCGTATCGCTTTGACACTGCAGATCGCCGTGTCGGCGCTGCCGTGCAAGAGCAACCACACGGGGCGAATCCGTGAAGACGGCGGCCGCCGCTTCCCGCTCGATTCCGCCCCCAATCAACAGCATCCGAAACACATCGTGACTGAAGTAATTGCATACGCAGCAATTTGACGGCGGCCGGGGCTTGCTTCAGTTCGTTCCGTATCCGGAACGAACTGAAGGAAAGTCGCTGGCGTTGCAGATTTACAACCCGCACAGCCGACCGAAATACTAAGCTCGGTCATTGAGACAACCGAAAAATATTTCATTCTTAGTTCAATATGGTCAGCGGGGACAAACGATGTTTGACGTCTATCGCAATGACAAGCGCGGCTTGCTCGTTCTAAGTACAGGCTCCGCCGTACCTGCGGTTTACTCTGCACATACCTGGCGCAAGAGCAGAAAACGAGTTCTCAAGGTTAGCAACGAAATCAAGTCAGCCGTTCAGGCACAAGGCTATTACATCCGCAGCCTGCGGGCCACTAAGGAACGAATGATCTACGTCAAGTAGGTCGGCGGCTGGTGTTCCCCATTTGCAAATCTCTATGACATCGGCAGGAGCCAATCCGCCACGATCGCGCTTCGTCCACTGTCGACGCCCGCGCTTCGATGCCACGGGCAAGTCTGTTTGGTTGGTTGGGACTGATCGCCGCTTGCTCGGATCTGACCGCCAACGTGACCGCGCGCTTTCCGACGGAGGTGAACGCTCGAGGCCGGTGATGTCCCAGGGTGGAAGGTCGACGCAGCAGCCAGCGGCCCCTCCTGCAACAACGGAACTGAATGCCCAGTAACCACATTTCGGTTCCAGCGAAGTATTTTCGCCATCCGGACGAATTTTGCGCTAAAACTTCGACGCCGGGGCTGGCCCGATATTTTACTTGTCCATTGTGACCCGGCGTTTTGACCACGCGCGGGCCGCAGCGAGTTTTCCCTCGCTGCGGCCTTCGTGCTTTTCCACCGCGTGGACCGGCGGCCTCGCTTAGAAGTCTCAGATAGCCTGCCGACCGTTTGCAGTGATCGCTCACGATTCCGTAGCTCACCCTCACGTGCTGCCAAGCTGCTGAAGTCGTCCACGGCGGAAATGTATGTCCGTCCGCCGTCCCCCTTGCTGTTTTGAACCAACTCACAGACGCACACCTCCCGCTGCAAAATGCAGTCGCGAACTTGCCAGGGCGTAGTGAGGACGAGACGGCGTCGAGCTGGGGTTCGGTGACATTTTCGAAGTGAGAAGCCGCCGGCGCCTCATCGGGTTGACTATGCCCTTCACTCGGCCAGTTCGCATGATCCGCGTTAACCCTGTCTTTGATCTTCTCCCATAGCAGCGCTTCCCGGTTCACCTCTGCCGCTAAGCGGCCTTATTGGACCTTTGCAATCCGTCCTTGATTTCTGGAGCTCATTTCTAAGAGGATTTGAGTGAGGTTTCTCGTTCGGAGAGCGTGAAATCAGATGAGAGTAGCTCTCTTCCTAATTGGCCTCGGTACACTCGCCGTGATGAAGCTCGAGGCGCCGCCGCGCATCACAGACCCTGTGAACGAGCCGCCGGCTCTGGCAACGGTCGGATTACGTCCCTCACACGATACACTGACCAAGGCAGACCGGTTCGACATTCCGCAATTCGAAGCGTCGCCGCAGCCGCTTTCCTCGAGCGAACTGACGCATCCGCCGGACCACATTGCGATCGTTGCACGAGCACATTCGGAGATCGTCGAGCAGAAAGGCAACGCAAGCGGAAAATCCGCGATCATGCTGCCCAGACCTCGGCCCCGGCACGGAATTTCCAAGGCAAGCGCAGGCGCCAGTCGCGCCAAACCAATCGCGGAGGCAAAGCCGTGCCTGTCAGGTGCCTTCGATGGCGTTTTGAAAGCATTAAACCTGCAGACGCGATGCCAGACCTAGAGCACGGATTTCTCTACGTTGGGACGACAGCCGATGGCAACCCGCGGCTCCCGCCGCATGTGTCAGAGCAAACACGCCGCGACGAGGAAATCCGACCGCCTCGCCCCGACGAGCGTGGATCCGTTGTCGCCGCGCGGAAGTGGTTGTCCGCGGAATTCATCACGCTCGTTGTTGGACTGGCAATCGGCCTGGCTTTCGTCGTAAGTTTCGTCCTTTTTCGCGATGTTCAATTGAAGGGGAAATCGATCGACAGAGCGGCTGCGAAGGCATTGGTCGAGCGCATTATAATAGCCGAGTCCAACGGTGACCCGAATGCAAAGAACAAGCGGTCGAGCGCCACTGGCGCCGCCCAGTTTCTCGATCATACGTGGCTCGAAGCCGTTCGAAGGCACCGACGCGATCTGATCCAAGGCCGCAGCGACAAGGGAGTCTTGGACCTGCGGGGAGATGCCGAGCTTACGCGCGACATTGCCGCACGGCTGGTCGAGGAACATGCCGCGATGCTGACCAAGCGCGGTCTGCCCGTGACGGCCGGTTCTCTCTACCTTGCCCATTTCGCGGGACCGGCGGGCGCCGTGGCGCTATTATCCGGGGCAGAAAGTGCCGACGCTGCTTTAGTTATGGCCGCCGCTGACATGACGGGTCGGACCACACGCGAAAAGCTGGTCAACGCCAATACGTTCCTCAAGGCGATGACAGTCGGCGATATCAAGAGCTGGGCCGATCGCAAAATGGCGGCGGGCACTCGGCCTGGCCAAGAGCGGCTCAGGTAACTGGCGATTTCGGGGTCGCGAAGCTCTCGGCCATAAACCAGTTTGCGTATCCGGACGCGAAAATAGCACCCAGACTGACCGGAAAGACACCGATACTGCTCCGGTCGAGCAGCTAAGCCACTCGCGGCAGCAGGGTTAGTGAGGAGAGACGATGACGAAGTGGTCATTCAGGATGGAGTCGCCTCGATGTCGATTGAGTTATCCGAGCGGTCGTTCAAAGTCGATCAACACTGCGGTCATGTGTGCGACGCGTGTGCTGGTTTCCTCCAGCGTTGGAAGCCAAGTACAGGCCCCGAAGGAGATCACCATTCACCGTCGAATCGCTAGACAATCGTTATTGCCGCTCGCCGCGCGCCGTGACGCGGTCGCCGGCTGCGCAACGTACCTCGGTTATGACTAGAAGAGAGGACTGTCGCAGCACAATTCCCCGCGGGTATGAAAACTATTCGTATCGGGTATTGGAAACTTTCGTTCCGCGCTGCGACCAATAACAACTCACCGCCGCGGATTAATCGAATAACACCAGGGCAACCATTTCAGTCAACACGAAGCAGGAATCCGTGATGTCCGGCTCCTATCCGCTCCCTACTGAACCCGAAGGCATTGTCGCGCCGCTGCTCAAGCGATTTCACTCCGGTGAGATGAGCGCGATAATGCCCCCGTACGACGCAGAGGCCGTATTCATCGCGAGTAAGAGGGAACCATCACTGATCACACCGAAATCGCCGCCCGACTCGAGCGCGATCTCACGGTCTGATGGTGAAGGCCAAGGCGCGACGTGTGTTAGTTGCTGGCGATATTGCCCGATCGTGCTGGACCGTTCAATTGTGTGGCACAGGTCACGACGGCAAGCACCTCGGGGGCGGAGATTTATCATGCGCCGCGCCGGATATCGACGATTGCGCTACCTGATCGACAATATTCGAGGGAGGCTAATTCGAAAGGCCGCCGGATATATGCGCGGCACGGCAGCTCTCACCCATGCAGCCGCTCTTCGGCCTGGCGTCGACGATTAAAGCCAGTTGGTGAAAATACCTAATTGGAGAGTTTGGACCTGCGCGCCCGAATCTCCGGGAGACAACGGATGCACGGCTCGCTGCAACATCTGGCACCAGTGATCAACCAGGCTCACCGGGGCGGCACGCTCCGGCTCGCATTCGTATCCGCAGTAGTCTCGCTAGTGGTCTCGTTTGCCGCGGCGGCCGCTCCGATTCCCCTTTACAACATCTACCGGGCGGAGGACGGCTTCACGAATGTCGGCATCTCGATCGCTGTCGTCGCCTACGCCATCGGCACCATCGCCGCACTCTTGGGGCTGGGACGACTGTCCAATCATCTGGGCCGCCGGCTCACTGCGATCATTAGCCTCAGCCTGGTACTACTGGGCTGCGTGCTTTTGCTGAATGTGCACGACATCGCTACCCTGCTGGTCGGTCGCCTCCTCGTGGGTCTCGGTACCGGGTCGGCCAGCAGCAGCCTGACATCCTACATCGTCGACGCCGCACCCAGTAGACCGGAATGGTTGGCGTCCGTCGCCTCCAGCCAGGGACCGATGCTCGGCCTTACCGTCGGCGTCATCGCCTCCGGTGCCTTGGTCCAGTTCGGTCCCTGGCCACGCGACCTCATATACCTAGTTTGCATCGGCTTCCTATTATTGTCTGCCGGACTCATTGCCATCAGCCCTGAAACAGCAACTCCGACGCCAGGCGCTTGGCGATCACTGCTACCGCGGGTCAGCGTACCCGCCCGGGTCAGGCACCTGCTCCCTGTTGCGGCGGCGGTGTTCCTGGCCACATGGGCAACTGCGGGCTTCTACCAAGCATTTGTGCCCGCGCTAGTCGAAGATCAACTCCATACCCGCAGCCCCCTCATACTCGGACTGGTGTTCGCCGGCTATATGATCCTGAGCGTTCTCGGCGCTCCCATGGGGGCCCGGTTCACATCCGCGCAAGCCCAACGCGTCGGTATGATCATTTTTCTGGCCGGAATGATCGGCCTCTGCACGGCGGTCACCGCCAGCACACTGGTTTTGTTCATCATCGCAACCATCGTCGCCGGAGCCGGCCAGGGAATCGCCATTAGCGCCGCCGCCCGCGGCTTGCTGCATGGCAGCACGCCAGCCGAACGGGCGCCGATCTTCAGCGCGATCTACCTTATCTGCTACGGCGGTGCCGCCTTCCCTAGCCTTGTCTCCGGCCAACTTTCGAACACGTTCTCGCTACCGCAGATCACGCTCGGATACGGCGGACTTGCCGCCGTCGCAACTCTGTTCACTGTCGTCGGCGCACGCAATCCGCATACCGATATGACGGGAAGCAGCACCTGCGACAGCTCGAACGCGACCGGTTCATCAAACAGCGAACGCTCTCATGAGAATGGTCGCTGGCCTTGCCGTCACGATCGGTGAAGAAGGCTGCGTAGTGGGACGGGCCACAATCGACCAGCAATTCCGCCGCGCCCCGGTGTAGCGGCGAACCGTACCGCCGAGCGCGAGCTCAGGTTCTCGCCGGAGCACATCCAGTAAAGAGACAAATGATCGGAGAGAAATTATCATGCAGGCGATCGTTGTGACTGACCAGGCTGCGGGAACGGCCGGGATGAAACTGATGCAGCAGCCCGAGCCGCACGCGGCGATAAACGAGGTCATCGTTCAGGTTCATGCGTCGGGATTCACCTCCGGTGAGCTGACATGGCCTTCGACCTGGACCGATCGCCTCGACCGTGACCGGACGCCGACAATTCCCGGCCAGGAGCTGGCGGGTGTCGTCACCGCTCTCGGCTATGGCACGACCGGGCTGTCGGTGGGACAACGGGTGTTCGGTCTGTCGGACTCGTATCGCGGAGGGACCTTGGCTGAGTATGTGGCCGTGGAGGCACGCAACCTCGCGCCGCTTCCGGGCGACGTCGATTTCACGGTGGGTGCGGCCGTAGCGATGCCGGGCCTCACCGCGTGGCAGGGGCTGTTCGTGCACGGCCGCCTTGGGGCGGGGCAGAGCGTCCTCGTGCACGGCGCGGCCGGCGCAGTCGGTTCGATGGTGGCGCAGCTCGCACGTGAGGCCGGCGCCTACGTCATCGGCACCGGACGCGCTGCCGACCGCCAGAAGGCGCTCGACTTCGGCGCGCAGGAGTTCGTCGACCTCCAGAACGACGTCCTCGAAGACGTCGGCAGAGTCAATCTGGTTTTCGATGTCATCGGTGGCGACATCGCGAAGCGGTCCGCGGACCTGATTCAAGCCGGAGGAACGCTGGTAACCATCGCCGGGCCGATCGAGGCGCGGCCCACCGACGGCCGGGCGATCGATTTTGTCCTCGTGTCTGATCGCCGACAACTGGGTGAGATCGTCCAGCGGGTGCGGGACGGACGACTGCGTACAAACATCGGCAACATCGCGACCATCGAGGATGCGGTCGCCGTTTTGAATTCGACCAAGCGGACCAGCGGGAAAACCATCATCCGAGTTCGTCCGTGAGGAAACAGAAAAGGCGAAAGGTTCCCCTCTCCCAAATGGATTGTTGGCGCCCTCCCCTTTGGCCCGCCTGCGCTCCACGCGCCGCGGCGGTACTGCGAGGACCGCGCGCTAGGAAGGATTCCCAAAGATTGAAGCGAGGAGTCTATGATTGAAATCATCGCCGACGTGGAGACGACCATCAAGCAGGCGATACTGTCGTTCGTCGCGACAGTCAACGAGCACCGAACGCCCAATCGTTCGCCGAGGCGTCTCTGACCGTCACAGACGGCGTTCTCTACTACTCCGATATCGCATCCCCGGACCATACTAAACTTGAAACGCAATCCCGCCATCGAAATTAACGTGGTCGACATCTTTCCAGAGGCGCAGTTATCGATTCAAGGGCCGTGCGTTGATACTGCCGCCTGACCATGACAAGTCTTTGATGATCGCCAACTCAGTTCGCGTGACGAATGGCCAAGAATGTCCTGTTGATCACGTTGTCACAATCGAGACAGCTTCTATCACCCAGTTGCTGTCTCCAGCCCATGTCTTTGCCCACCCTCCTCGAAGTCAGGACGAAATCAGGAATAGCTACTATCCTAAGTACGGTGTGAAACCCCTCGGGACCTAGATGATGGCATAAACGAAAGCGACCGACACCTAAAGCGAGAAAGCCCATGAAGATCCGAACCATCATCGCCGCTAACTGCGCCGCCCTCGCCATCTTGATGGCCGGTCCCATGTACGTCCGTGATGCCGAAGCGCAAACCGTCACGAAGAACTTCGAGGCTGCAATTCCTAACATACCTGGCAAGTCGCTGATCGCCTTGGAAGTCGACTACGCACCCAACGCAGCCTCCGCGCCCCACACCCACGCGAGCGCAGCCTTCATCTACGCCTAGGTGGTTTCGGGCGCGATTGTGTCGAAGATGAACGATGGCGAGATGCGTATCTATCGGGCAGGTGAGAGCTGGTCCGAACCGCCCGGTGTGACCCATTCGATCAGCCGCAACGCGAGCACGACCGAGCCGGCGAAGCTGCTCGCTGTTTTCGTCCTCGACACCAATGACAAAGCGCTCACCACTCCCATCAAATAACGCTTGATACGCACTCGGCAGCGCCTAAGGATCGAGGCTCGCAGCGTGCAAGACCGGCCCTCCAAAAGGGCAGGGCAACCCTGGGGCCAGGAGTCGCGTAGCACTCCGCCGGGACGACGCATGCAGCGGTCGTTCGTTGACCTCGGCTTTGAAGCCTCGTGCTGGTCGTAACGAGGGTATAAAAGCCCGGCGACGGGACCGCTGTTGCAACGAAGCGGGTGTTAGTTCGGTCAAGTTGGTGCGCTCGGGAGCATACGCGCCTGCTCTGCCGTCGGCGTCGATCCGTGCGATCGTGGGCGGGGAAAGCAGGGGCACGATAACGCGCGAGCGGCGTTACCATCCGTCTAACGTGGGGTCCGCCGCAAACCCGGGCGTTCTCCCCCGGGTTCATTGTGTGCAGACGTCGGGATGTCGCCGCAACCCGTGACGAAGATGATCGTTTGCCGCAGCTACCTCGCGCTGGAAAAACGCGGCATCCCTCCAAGGTGTTGTTTCGCGATGTGCTGTTCGCGTGGCCCCACGCTCGGCTTGCGGCTGAACTGCGATCCCGTGGGCGAGATCGCCGCTGGGGAGGCTGCCCGTCAGCTCATGTATGCTCGTCGTATTCAGCGGTCTGCGGATCGAGCTAATGCCTTAGCTGCATCGTCGAGCGAAGCCTTCTCGGCTCGCCGCTCGTAGTAGTCGGCAAGAGCCTTAAGCTGAATCGCAACCGCTTGGTCAGTGATGGTTTCGGCAGTGCGCAGCAAAGTCTGCGCTGCCTTCAAGCATTCCTTGCCTCGTCGTGAAATCTGATTCCTCATGACGCGCTCGTGCGGTCTTCGGGCGTTTGGTCGAAAGCGATCAGGAACCCATTGTGGTCACTCTGGTGTGCCTTGAAGCGATCGATGCACTTCTTAGAGCAAAGCGGCGTTCGCCATGAATAATGCCGGACGAGACCAAAGTCGCCCTCACAGACTGCGCGTTGCCTGCCCTTGTCAGACCCAAGACGTTCGAAGCGGTAAGGCATTGTCTTCCCCTTAGCCTGTGTGCAAGTCGGATGCTCCAACACTAAGAGGATCGCCACTAACGGATCAATTGAGCACAGGTTGAGCTGGGGAAGTCCAAACAGGGCGTTGCGATGATACGAAAGCTTAGGGTGCTCGGACGAGACGTACAACGAGCCGGCTTGAAATGCCCCGGGACGACGGCGCGCTCGCAGTCACGAACTAGGAGCCGCGTCACCCGCTCGACAGGACGCCGCAAGAGCTATCCGGCCGGGGCACGGATCGGGGCGCGACGCATAGTGTTGTCCTGGCGTTGCGACCCGACATTGAGTCATCGCGAAGTGCTCTTTCATGTCCTCATACACCGCCCGACATCCCGAGTGCAGTACCACACTCGCCGGACGCCGGCGCGCATAGCGCTCTTGGCCGACGATATCTCTCGCCTATCGAATGCATATCCAAATGGAATTTCCAATTTCGTCCGCTGTAGCAAGAATCGCCGCCTATCACCGAAGCAGGCGACAACTACATTGCGCTGCCGTGCTACTTCTGAACCCGATCCAAGGAAGGATGTTGCCAATGGAAAGCGCAGGAAAGATCGGCGCGTTTATTGCGGTGCTCGTACTTGCGGGAGCAACAGCGAATCCCGGCTACGCACAGGACGCCGAGCACGGCAAAGCGATCTTCAAAGCCTGCGCTGCGTGCCATGCCACGGATCATGATAATCGCATCGGGCCGGGCCTGGAAGGAATCATAGGCAGAACGGCAGGTACGGTTCCCGGCTTCAGCTACAGTGACGCTATCAAGAATTCCGGCATCGTTTGGGAGGCAAAGATCCTCGATGCATATCTGGAATCGCCACAGAAGGTGGTTCCCGGAAACAGGATGCCCTACGCGGGGCTGAAGGAATCGAGGGACCGGGCAGACCTGGTTGCCTATCTTGCTACGTTGAAGTAGCAGCTTCTGGAAACAAGCGTCAGCAATGCGCCTGCGCGGACATGAGAGCATTCCGGTCCCGCACAGAAAAGATTCCTGAGTTGAGCGATACAGAAGCATTTCAGGAGCCCCCAGGCGTGTCGAGACAAGCCGCCGAGGTTTCAGAGCCTTCTCGGGAAGCGGAGTCCGATGTCGATTTGTTCGTGATTGGTGGTGGGTCAGGAGGGATCCGCGCTGCGCGCGTCGCGTCGGGACATTTCGCGAGAGTAATGCTCGCGGAGGAGTACCGGCTGGGAGGAACGTGTGTCATCCGCGGCTGCGTACCAAAAAAACTGTTCGTCTACGCGAGCCGTTTCAGCGGCACGTTCGAGGAGGCCGCAGGATTCGGCTGGCGCTTGTCGGTCCCACATTTCGACTGGCCGTCATTGATTGCCGCTAAGGACCGCGAGATCACACGCCTGGAAGGGCTCTACGGCACCGGTCAGGAAAGTGCAGGCGTCGAGGTGGTGAGGTCTCGCGCCGTGCTCGAGGACGCAAATACGGTGCGCCTCCTCAAAAACGGCCGTCGCGTACGGGCACGCACGATCCTGATAGCGACAGGCGCACGGCCCGAATTGCCTCGCTTCGACGGCATCGAGCTCGGCATCACCTCGGATGCCGTTTTCGACTTGAAGACATTCCCGAGAAAACTTGTGATCGGCGGCGCCGGATACATCGCAATGGAGTTCGCTGGCCTGTTTGCCGCGCTGGGAAGCGACGTCACTGTCGTCTGCCGCGGAAGCAATGTCTTGCGCGGCTTTGACGAGGACGTGCGCCAGGCGATCGCTGGGTCCTACACGAACCGTGGCATTAAGCTGATGTTTAGCGACAGCATCCGCCGCCTCGAACGGCGGGACGGGGACGTCCGCGACGGCGACCATGCAGGAAGGATCGACGTTACGACTGAACAGGGCGGAAGGTTGATGGCCGACCAGGTGCTGCTCGTCATCGGCCGCACGCCGAACACGACCGCGCTCGGGCTCGACCGCGCCGGGGTCAAGACTGGGGCAGACGGCGCTATCATTGTCGACGCGAGCTCCCGCACGAATATTCCGAGCATCTACGCTGTGGGTGACGTGTCGAACCAGTTCAACCTGACGCCCGTCGCGATTCGCGAGGGGCACGCGTTCGCCGACAGCCTGTTCGGCAAGAAAGCGTGGCAGGTCGACTATTCCAATGTGCCGACCGCGGTCTTCTCCAGCCCGGAGATCGGCTCCGTTGGCCTGACGGAGCTGGAGGCGAGGGCGCAGTACCCTGCCGTCGACGTCTACAAGGTTCGCTTTCGGCCACTGAAGGCCGCCGTGACGGGCGATTGCGAGACCGCGCTTCTGAAGGTCGTTGTGGATTGCGCAACAGACCGGATCCTCGGGGTCCATATCGTCGCCGAAGAGGCCAGCGAGATGATCCAGGTGCTCGCCATAGCGATCCGCAGCGGAGTTACCATGAAAGACTTCGCGTCAGTTATGGCCGTGCACCCGACGGTAGGTGAGGAGATCGTCGCAATGCGGAGTCCGACGGTGCGGTACGATCGGCGCGACGCGTCGACACCGCTCGTCCCAAGCGCTGCCGTCTGATGCCAGCGGCGCGTATTCGGAAGGCCCGCTCGGAAAGCCGCGGACCTTCGAGCAGCTCACTAATCTAGACTAAATGCTGCAGGCCTCATACAGACGGAATAAAATCGATAGCGCCACCCGCGCCAGTGAGGAGTGCGCAAGCAGTGTCGCGCAGGATGCCTGAACCACCTGCCCCACGACTCGCCGCGTGTTTGCGCTTGCGTGCCAACAGTCCGCAATCCTAAAGGTGAGCGCGATGAGTTCTTCCATTTCCACACGACGCCCAATCAGCCAAAGTCGTGGAGCAGTGGCGATAACGTATGGGCTCCTATCGAAGTCGACACGAGCAGGGGCGAGCAACACCGCTGTCAATTCGCACCGTCAACCTCCGACGCAAGGTGCCCGCCATCGTCGACACCGAACCCTTGGTGGGAAAGGAGCAAGGTTTTCGTCTCGATCGACATTTTACTACCTCCACCGAGAGTCTTGCTGAGCTGGCGCGGCACCGGCGCCGCGAGCTCGTTCAACGGAAGGGGACTCGTGATCGAGCAGGTCGCCTGACACTGCGACACTGAGGTTCGAAAGCCGCCTGCCCCTAGTGTGTAAGGCAGCTGCCGGGCAGCTGCGACATTCCCATCAGCCGCTCATCTTGAAGATGCGCGCGAGGGGCTTACTCAACAGGGTTTGACCTGGTGACGTCCCGCTGGTCGAAGGTAATGGGTATATTCCGTCGGGATCAATTATCTCGATCAACCTATCTGGTCGCATTCGGTGTTGTATGCCGGGCCGATAGCGGGCGCCACAACGGCCAGCCCACGATGATTGAAGCCAATGTCGTCGACGAAAGCGAAGTATTTGCATTGCAAACCCGCATCTCCCGGCTAGCTAGCCCGAGCAAACGGAGCACAGAATGGGTCCGTCGCTACGCGATTGCGAAGGCCTTGCGTTAACTCGGTTGTGGCAAGCTCACGTACATCAAGCATCAGTCCACGGCCCGCCAAGCTGCGGCGATCGCTAACTCATCACTCTATGCGGCGCGCGGCCCTCTGATTAATCATCCTACTTCAACAGCGTCATCCGGCTGATCGACCGATTTCCCTCGGCCGAGGTAGGACGTGCCAGCGCATCTCCTACACTTAGGTATGCTCTTCTCAGCCGAAGTACCACACGGATCAACCTTCTGTGCAATGGTGTTGGCAATCTCCTTGTGACTACGCTTGGGGTACAGCCGCACCGATTTATCGAACCGCAAGACGATGGCCAAGAGTTCACCCATGACAATCATAGATGACGCCGCGTTGTTTGGTTTTGTCCTCAAGACGGCTAAGTCAGCCTCCGACGTCGCCGAGGTCGTTCGCAATCTGTTCATGGACGTGCGCGACTGTTACCGGCCCGGGCTGCACTACATGCGCGGCCTCGGCCTTAAACGGCGCACCAACCATCAGGCCTGGCTAGTAGATTCTGAAGCCGTGCCGCTGCCCGGGCAGCACCAGCCGCCGCCGGTGTACATACCCCCCCTGCGACGCGGCAAACCCGGCTCGATAACCCGGCCAAGGTTCTAACATGTTCGTCCTATGGGGTATCCTGTTTGCCGTCTCGCTCTCGATTAATCTGGCGACATGTATTGTAACCTCTGCCCGTAATAGTTGGGTGGCAACTCGAGGCTGGATGCGGCACGGCGTCGCCGCCATTTGCATCGCATTGCTCGGCCCGGCGACGACGCCGGCTGGTTCGGCGGGTGCCGGGGTCACCCTCGAATTGCGAAAATTGCCGATGAAGTTTAGCTGGATTGCTTGCCAGCCGAATTGCCGAGGTTGGGTCAGCGCGGTCGGCATCGTGACCGCCGATACTCCGAGGGTTTTCGACGAATTCGCGCTAGGTCGACAGCTTGACGGCGCGACCATCGTGCTGGATTCCAGCGGCGGTGCGGTCAATGAAGCGATCGCGCTCGGGCGGCGCTGGCGCGATCTGGGGGCGCTGACCACCGTTGGCGTCAGCGTTCAGACCAACACTGCACAGAGCGCTCCTTCCGACAAGGCTCCCGTGGCTTATTGCGAATCGATGTGCGTGTTCCTGCTGCTCTCGGGCAAGACGCGTTTCGTGCCCGAGACTGCCCATGTTCGGGTGCATCAGATCTGGATCGGTGACCGCGCCAATGATGCCAAAGCCGCGACCTACAGCGCGGATGATCTGATGATCGTGGAACGCGATATCGGTCGTCTCGCGAAATACACTTTCGACATGGGCGGCGCGGGTGATTTGTTGTCGCTGTCGCTGAACGTGCCGCCCTGGGAAGATCTGCATGAACTGTCGCAGGAGGAGTTGCGGCTCACCGGGCTGGTCACGACCCGTATGCTTGATCAGCCGGGCAACAAGGCAGCGGTGGTCGAGCTGACGCGCAAACCGGTGCGGGGGCGCTTCGTAAGCAGCGCGGTCGCGACCAAGACAAATCCAGAGCCGGCAATATCGACCAAGTCGGCTGAAGCTATGGGGCCCGCGGGCAGCGTGAGCGCTGTGGGCCCGCTTGGGCAGGACTAGCGGGTACCATGTTGAGGACCGATTGAGGAATTCCAGCAAAGCCAACCAAGCGAACGAAATATTCACGCTAGATTTCCGAAACAGTCTCGGTCGTGTGAGCGGCTCGCTGGACGTCGACCTTAGCGCTCATATCAACAGATCCCCCCGATTACCCGAACAACGTTTCCGACGTGCCGTGCCCATTACCGCGGCGAATTAAGCGGGTGCACATGCCGATTGCTTCGCGGCAGCAGCCCTCCCCAATTAGCCGAAGGGTTGGTATCCGCATTGCAACTTTCGAGACCTGCTCAGGGTCTCCCCAACAGTGTGGCTCACAAGAAGCTTCTTTCCGACTTGAAGATCGAGGCAGCCAAGCGGTTGATCTCGCCAGCAAGGTTCTCTTGCTGGTTGCGCTGTTTTGCGGCTTCGAGGATCAAGATTAATTCACGCGCGCTCTCTCGCGCGGCGTGGGCGGCAGCCCAGGCTCGTGGCGCAGGCCGATGGATAATCGGCGCATTTCTTACGTAGGCTTGATCATATCCCGTGCATAGGCCAAACCGATACCGTATCCGCCGCCGTGAGCCTCCACGATTGCTCGCGCTCCGTCATAGGTCTCGTGCCGGGTCCAGTCGCGCTGGAGTTCCAGAAGGACCTGGATCCACGACGTCGGCTTTGCGCCCGCCGCTTCCATCCGTCGCATCGACAGATCGTGACTGACCGGAGTGAGCCCGCCGCAAGCGTCGCCGACGACGTGCACCTCATACCCCTCCGCGCGAGCGGAGAGCACCGGAAAAGTCACACACGCTTCCGTCAACAGCCCCGAAAAGATCAGCTTCCGTCGTCCCGTCGCCACGATAGCAGCGCGCGCAGCGTGGTCCTCCCACATGTTCATGTTGCGGCGCTCGATCGCGACTACTTCAGGAATCGCAGCGTGGATCGCTGGCATCAGAGGACCGCTGTAGACCTTTGTGGCGGACGTGGAAGCCACGATCGGCATGCCGAAAACGGTGGCAGTGCGCGCTAGAGCGATCACGTTGTTCAGAAGCGTTTGGCGATCGATCGACCCGACGCCGAAAGCAAGCCCGGCTTGCTGATCGACCAGCACCAAGGTGCAATCCTTCGGCTTGATCAGGATGTCGGACATCGCCGTTTCAGGTCCTTGTGTCATGTTTCGTTAACTCGGGACATCGGGGAGTTATCGTGGCGGCTTCGCTTCTGTTCCGACAGCCTAGCGGTAAACGTGATCTCAATGAGCTGTTCAGGAAAGGCCAGTCTCAGCACACCTATCAGGTTGCTGGCGCACTGAGGTCGTGCCGTGCCGTAGGCGTCCTTGCGCACCCTGCCCGCAACGGCGAATGCGGCACCGACATCGAGGACATACAGCGTCTCCTCGACGACATTGTCCAACGTCGCCCCGAAGCGCGCCAAAAGCTTGGCGGCATTGGCGTAAGTCGCCCGCATCTGCTGTTCCATCATCGAGAACTCGGCCGGCTTGCCGGATTCATCGAGAGAAGCAGGCGCGATTAGGTTCCCGTTCTCGTCGTGGCTGAGCTGACCGGAGACATGGATCGTGTCACCAACCTTGATCGCCTGTGCGTATCCGTAGGCATCTTCCCACGGCACATCGAAATAGACGGTCTCCTTACAGTTTATTGCGGCGGCAGTTATCTCGTCGCGTTGCATATGGAGCCTCCTGGCTTCTTAATCCCGTCTCGATGGCGGCACTGACTTTCGTTAGGACGATGCTTTGGAGAATAACCTTGCAAAGCCGGCGAAGGAAATCACCTCTCGTCATAGATTCGATAGACCATCGTTAGCGCCGTCGCGCCGCGTGCTCTAGTAACGGGAAATGCCACCAGTCCCGCCTGCAGAGAGTTCCCATTGTCGCCCGCGCTGAAAAACGAGGACGAGCCAAAGGAGAGTTGAGTGAGACATCCCACTCGCGCCGATACGTGGAACGAACGTTGACGGGTTGTGGATGCGTGCATCGCGCAAGCCGCGCAGATGCGACCTGGCCGGTCGCGACGCTCGTATTCGAAGCTTCGCGGAAAATGTCTTTTAAACGGATATTCGTCAGAGTGAACTGAAGGTCTCGGTTGGCTCCAAAAGACGACCTAACTCGTCGGATCAGCTCAGATCGAGCGGCGGGCCGGGCGAATAGCTGTGCCATCACACCAGACCTGAGGGTGCAAAAACAAATTGATCGTGGCGCGCGCCAAATCCCCCGTAGGAGTGCGTCATGGTCGAGGAGGCGGCGCGCTGCCACCCGTGATCTGGATTGCTCCCAGGCAGCCAGCGGAAATCTCTGCATGTGCGTCTGGTGACGTTCCTCGCTGCGGAGTCACGCGGCGCGGCGGCAATAACGATTGTCTATCGAATCGATGGCGAGAGGTGATTTCCTTCGCAGGCGTTGCAAGGGCATTCTGCAAAGCATCGTCGGGCGCGCTTTCGAGCAACGCTGGACAACGACGTCGAGGGGACGGAGAGTCGGATGAAGCCATACACCGCTACGGCCATGCCGCTTCGGACAGCCGCTCCGGATGACCCCGCTCTGGCGCGGATGTTAGCGGCTTACGTAGCGTCGGCGACAATCTGGCTTGTATTGACCACGGCCGTGGGAGTCTTAGTCAGCTTCAAGTTCGCCTATCCGGATTTTGCGACAACGCCGGCGCTGTCGTTTGGACGGTTGCGGGCGATCCACACCAACGGAACATTTTATGCCTGGGCGAGCCAGGCGCTGATCGGACTTGCGCTGTTCGTGGCAGCGCGCAGTTCGGGCGCGCGGCTCTACAGCGAGCGACTCGCATGGATCAGTCTTGCGCTCCTTAATGTCGCCGCTGTGCTGGGCACCGTTACACTCGATTTCGGTTTCAACTACGGCCAGGAGTATCGCGAGTGGCTGTGGTGGATTCGCGTAATCCTCGGGCTTGGTTTGATCACTGCGGTCTGGAATATGATCGCCACTGTCGAGCAGCGGGATGCCGAGGATATCTACATTTCTAACTGGTATACTATCGGAGGCACGCTGTGGACGATTGTCATGGTCGTGGTGTCGCTTCTGCCATGGTACCAGTTCGGACTGGGTCAGGTCGCGGTACAGGCCTTCTTCATGCATAACGCCGTCGGACTGTGGTTCACGCCCCTATCGCTCGGTGTGTCCTACTATGCGCTGCCGAAGCTCCTGAACCGTCCGATCTATTCGTATTCTCTTGGCGTCTTTGCATTCTGGACCAATCTCATCTTCTATCCGATCGTCGGCGCCCATCATTTTGAATTCAGTCCATTACCGTGGTGGCTGCAGACTACGGCCATCGTCTTCAGCGTGGCCATGCTGGTCCCTGTGCTGAGCGGCACTGCGAACTTCCTTCTCACCTTCCGGGGGACTCACGAATGGATATATCGCTCGCCCGCGGTGTTCATCCTCGTCGCCGTCTACGGCTATCTACTGGGTTCGACGCAAGGCACATTTGAGGCGTTCCGCTCGCTGCAGCAGCTGTGGCATCTGACTAATTACACGGTAGGGCACTCGCACCTGACGATGTATGGCTTCGTTACCTTCGCGATCTGGGGCGGAGTCTACGCACTCTTGCCGCGCGCCACCGGCAAGTATCCCTACAACCTGGCTATGGGCGTCCATTTCTGGCTTTCCGCAGTCGGTGTTGTCATCTACGTTGCGGCGCTGTCGGCCGCAGGAACCATTCAGGGGCTCGATTGGTTTCGAGGACTCACCTTCATCCAGTCGGTCGAAGATGCCGCGCCATATTGGTTGTGGCGCTCCGTCGGTGGCTCGCTGATGTTCGCCGGCCATCTCGTCTTCGCTTTCAATGTCTGGACAATGACTTACGGCCGGTCCTACGCCGAGCTTGCCGCAGCCAAGACGGTGCCGGTATGAATAGGTTGTTGGCGATTTCCGGTGGTTCAACGCTGATCTACACCGGATTGGCGGTTCTTATGGGCGTGCTGCCGGGCATCTGGCTATCGAAGGTACCTCCGACGCCGGGCCTTAAGCCACTGACCCCCCTAGAGGCGCGAGGGCGGGATGTTTATGTCTCCGAAGGCTGCTTCTATTGCCATACCCAGCAAGTACGCCCCCTCTCTGGAGATAAGTCCTTTGGCCGTCCGTCCGCACCGGGCGATTATGCTTACCAGACGACGGAATTGCTAGGTTCGGAGCGCAACGGTCCGGACTTGAGCAATATCGGCAGTCGGCAATCGAGCAGCATATGGCAGTTCATCCATCTCTATCAGCCGCGCGCAGTGGTGCCGCAATCGATCATGCCAGCTTACCCTTGGCTATTCAGCGTTGTGGACAAATTACCTCCCGAAGAGAAAGCGGTGTCATTGCCGCCTGAGTTCGCGCCAGGCGGTACCGTGATTCCTAATGACGACGGCAAGGCGCTGGTGGCCTATCTGTTGTCGCTGAAGCAGCCCGCGCTCGCTCCAACGCGGCCCGGCACCGTGCCATTGAGTCGCTCGAGCGGGCCGCTAGGGTTTGATGCCGGCAAAGGTGCAGCATTGTTCGCCAACAACTGCGCATCCTGCCACGGCGCGGAAGGCAAGGGTGTGCCCGGAACGTTTCCGCCGCTCGCCGGAGATCCGGTGGTTAACGCCGCCAATCCGACGGCACACATTGGCGCTGTGCTGCATGGACTTAGCGGAAACGTGATCAATGGCCAAAAATATGAAGCTCCGATGCCCGCGTTCGCGGATCAATTGTCGGATCAGGAGATCGCCGATATCATCAACCACGAGCGCTCCTCATGGGGCAATCGTGGTGCCTTGATCAGCGCGGCTGATGTCGTCGCGGCGCGCGCCAACGAACCACTGCAGAAGCAGCCGACGAAACCGGTCTCGCCGATAGCGGCCCCGGCACCGACATTCGATCCCGCGGAAGGATCGAAGCTGTTCGCCGAGAACTGCGCCGCCTGTCACGGTGCAGAGGGCAAAGGTGTGCCCGGCACGTTTCCGCCGCTTGCGGGCGATCAGGTCGTTAACGCCACTGACCCTGCCGAACACATCACCACCATGCTGCGCGGCCTTGGTGGGAAGGCGATCAACGGCCAGAAGTACGAAGTAGAGATGCCGCCGTTCGCTGACAGACTATCTGATCAGCAGATCGCTGATATCATCAATCACGAGCGCACGTCATGGGGCAACCACGGGCCGCTGGTGACGCTCGCGGACATCACGAAGCTCCGCGCCAAGAAATAGGAGGCGATGATGACTGATACGATTACCGCTTGGATCCTCTCGGCGCTTGGCTATCTCTGCACTACGCCTACGATCGCTAATGCTGCTGGCGATCATAGTCTTACCGGACCACTACTTGGCAACGTGCTGGTGGCGGGCGGGGCTGGGCTCGTGACCCTTAGCTGCATCGTGGCGGCGCTGTGGATGCTCTTCGACCCCGGCGAACGGGATCCCAATCATCCAAAATATCGCGTCTTGGACACCGACCGTTAGAGGAATGCAACACGTGCCCGACCCGCGCATCCGCATCTATCTAGACGACACCCCAGATCCGGTCGCCGATCAGCGGCCGCCGACCGAGATAGCGCTCGACACCAAGAGCCTTGCCGACGGCGAGCACGGCCTGCGCATCGAAGCCCAAGATGCCACCGGCCAGGTCGGGGTCCGGCGCCTTCGATTCCAAGTCCGCAACGGCCCCGGGATCACGGTCACCGGGCTTGGTGATGGTGCCGTCGTCCACGGTACCGTGCGCCTCATGGTCAACGCGTTTGGAGCGGAAGAGCCGTTCGAGCCGCACCGAGCGGAATCGCCCTCGCCGACGCCGGTCTGGGTGTGGGTGCTGACGCTACTGATCGTTGCTTGGACCGCTTGGTATGTCGCAACTCTTTGGAACGTTCCGGAGGATTACGCGAAAACACCAACTTATTCCTCGTCGATGAATCCATTCAAATAGCGCGCCCCAAGATCAAACGAGTCAACGCTGTGGCTGCTGACCCATCCGGATCTCCGCAAGTGAAGACGAATATGCTCGTGCATGATCCATTGCGTGAGGCGAAGGGACGCGGTCTCATCGACAGGCGTTCGCTCTTGACGACGGAGGCGTCCACTTAAGTTAGCGTGATGCCGCACGTAAAGGTTCGACACCGTTCGATCACCTTGATCGTTCCGGTATAAACACAGGTGATGGCAGCTCGCTGCGGCGTTTGAGCTCGACCGCTTGAAGTTGAAGCGATGTACGGACGCATTCAGCGCGCTTGACATCCGAACGGTGCGCAAGCTCCATTCTCCAGGAGCCCGCACCCTTCTCGACTTAGTCCAGTGCCTTTATAAAGTTGCGAGCTATTGGCTGCTTCTCCGTTTTCGGGGCGACTGTGGATAGATGTGAATATGGCGTGAGAGAAGATATCCATGCAAAGACTACCACACCAGAGTCACGCTGTGCGGCTAAATGAGCAGGCGCTGATCATAGCTAGTTGCGCAACGCTATAGGTTCGCGAACTGCTGAAGAAGCAAGAGGTTTCATTGTGGAAATTCGACTCGGCACCAGGCGTAGTGATTTGGCCATCTGGCAAGCCAGTCACGTCGCCGACCTTATTCGTGGCGTCGAGCCGGCCGCTGAGGTACGCTTGGTCTTCGTGAGCTCGGTTGGCGATAGAGATCGAAGGTCGGCCTTTCATCAGCTTGGCGGCATCGGAGCGTTCACGAAGGAGAGCGAAGACACGCTTCTGCGCAACGAAGTTGACCTGGTCGTTCATTCCCTCAAGGATCTTCCAACCAAATTGCAGCCCGGCTTGGTATTGGCAGCCGTTCCCAAAAGAGAGGATCCTCGGGACGCGATTTGTGGCGTTACACTAAGTCAGCTACGGCCGGGGCTGCGCGTCGGCACTGGATCAATTCGCCGTAAAGCTCAACTTCTCGAGTTATGCAATGGTCTCGATATTCGACCTATCCGAGGGAACGTTTCTCCAAGGCTGTATAAGGTAAAGAACCGACAGGGAATAGACGCGACTCTATTGGCGGCGGCCGGGTTGTCCCGACTAGGATTGCTGCATGAGGCTTCACAGATTTTAGACGCTCGTGTTTTCCCGTATGCAGTCGGTCAAGGTGCTCTCGCGGCCGAAGCTCGCGAAGAGGATACGGCGCTTATAGCGCTGCTTCAAAAGATTGAAGACCGGCAATCGCGCTCCGAAGTGGATGCAGAGCGCGCATTGATGAGAAGTCTCGATGCGGGTTGCAGCCTCCCCGTCGGGGTCTCTGCCACATGGCTCGCCGGGACGTTAACACTTCGAGGACAAGTGACTCATCCGGATGGCCAAAGGAAGATCGCCGATGAAAGTGTGGGTCTGGCCGATCAAGCCGACGCAATAGGCAGAAGTCTCGGGCATAAACTTCTTCAGCAAGGCGCCGAAGAGATACTGAAGGCTGCGCTCCGTACCGTGGAAGAGCAAAGGACAATCTGAATTCGCTAGTTGACTTGACGACTTATGCTCTTGGGAAGCCAGCATAGCGCAGGCGCTCGGCTTTCTTGAGCAGTGTGGAACCGATTACTGTTGCGCGAAATTGCAACGGCCCGGCTGGCGTTCTCCATTAACGATCTGCACCTGTGCCGCAGGGCAGTTGCCGCAGCTTCGTCAAATCAGGGAACCGAGCTTGGCCGGTGGGGCCCTCTCGCCCCGCAAAGGCCTAACGACCGGCGCTTTCCAGGTTGCAGATGCTGCTGCGCATGGGTGATTGCGCCGCGGAGACCAAAGATCAATGTCGATAATCGTGAGTAGGTCAACCGGTAGCTGGGCCGGGTGGCGAACTACGCGCGTGAGTGTGTCTTTGCTATCCGGGCAGCATCAGCCGGCCGAGCGCCAAACGAGGCGATAGACGATGAAGTCCGGCCTCCCCGCGCGCCACGCCTATGGAGCCAGTTGCCTTCGAAACTTTCGGTGAAGAGCTGACCACCGCGCAGGACGACGTTGCAGCGGAAGCGGCGCGCGATCACCAGGAGCTCTACGATCCGCCACGAAGGCAAGCAGATCGTTCTCGCGGCGCTGATATCAGGTTTGGGCACGTTGGGAAACCGTTCCGCATCGCGGATACGGACATGCCCGGACCGCAATAACCTCCGCGGTGATCACTCGGCGACCGGACGCTGTCAATCGGAGTGATACAGGCTCTTGTCGCCGCGCCCTCGAGATGCACCGTGCACGCGCCGCACAGCGCCATAGCCATACCGCATCCGAACTTGGTGCCAGTCATTTGGAGCATGTCGCGAAGCACCCACAGCAGTGGGGTGTCGCCGTCAGCGTCCATCGTATGCGGCTTGCCGTTTACCGTGAGAACATATGCCATTCTGCACCAGTGATATTATCGCGTGTGACGGTAAGGCGCCGTAAGCGCCCCAACGTTGGCGTACATCGGCCGCTCCGGAATAACCTCAGATCGTGCTCCATGGGGTCGCGTTCTACTCGATGGCTGGCGCCATCGGCGCGGGTCCGACGTGCTCAGCTCGGGACCAGGCGCCCCGGCGATTTCAGATACTTCGTTGTGATTGCATCGGCCGCCCAATAGGCCAGAGCTCCGACAGTGCCCGTCGGATTGTGCGACGGGTTTTGCGGAAAAGCGCCGGCGCCCAAAACAAACACGTTGGGAACATCCCAGCTTTGCAGATAGCGGTTGACAGCGCTGGTTGTCGGATCGGCTCCCATAATGGTGCCGCCTGTCGTGTGCGTCGTCTGGTAAGGGACGATCGAATAAGGGCCCTTGCGATAGTTGATGCCCATTTTGTCCGGGTTCATGTGCTTGGCAATGTCGGCTGCACGATCGGTGCAGTACTTCGACATGTCCAGATCGTTTTTGCTGAAGTCGAACGTCATCCGCAGCAGGGGATTGCCGAAGCCGTCCTTATAGTTCGGGTCGAGGTCAAGATAGTTGCTGCGCTGGGCTGTGACGCTGCCGAAAGACGCGATCACGAAAGTTCGGTTATACCAGTGGGCAACCGATTGCTTCCAGCCTTTGCCCCAGCGAGGCTCGCCTGGTGGCAGGTTGCGGAAATCGATCGGCCGTTGCCCCTTGCTCTCGACACAGATGTAAGAACCACCCACGAAGCCGAGCGGCCCATGATCGAAGTTGTCGTAGTTGAAATCATCTATGATCATGGCGCACGCGCCGGCGCCCATGAACGGATTGAAGACTTTATCGTTGAAGTGCGCGGTGACGCTGCTGGACATCTGGTAGGCATAGTTGCGCCCAACACTACCCTTACCGGTCTTAGGATCGTAGATGCGACCGATTCCCGAGAGCATCATCAGCCGTGCGTTATGCAGACCAAATGCGCAGAGCAGTACCATATCGGCGGACTGTTCGAACTCCCGACCTTGCGAGTCGATATAGGTAACGCCGGTTGCCTTTTTGCGGCCGGAGTCAAGATTGACCTTAGTGACATGAGAAAGCGTGCGTAATTCAAATCTAGGGTCTTTCAGCAGAAGTGGCAGAAGCGTCGATTGCGGGCTTGCCTTCGCTGACATTTCGCAACCGAAGCGCTCGCAGAACCCACAGTACACGCAGGAGCCCATGTCCACACCCTCAGGGTTCGTGTAGGCCTGCGTAACGTCGGAGGATGGCTGAACATAGGGGTGAAACCCCATTCCCCGCGTAGCATCCTCGAACATCTTCATTTGAAAGCTGCGCTTCATCGCCGGGTTCGGATATTCGCGCGCACGGGACCCTTCGAAAGGATTCCCGCCCTCCTGGATCACGCCGTTGATGTTGCCGGCCTTCCCGGCGGTGCCGCAGAGATATTCGAAGCGGTCGTAGTAGGGCTCAAGTTCGTCGTACGTAACTGGCCAATCTTGTATCGTCATTTCTTTAGGAATGAACGTCTTGCCGTATCGTTCGCCATAGTGGCTGCGGATCATGAACTCGCTGGGCGCGAACCGATAGTGCTGGCCGTTCCAGTGGACGCCTGCGCCGCCCACACCATTTCCCGGCAAGAACGATCCCCAGCGCCTGATCGGCAGCGCCGTCTGGTCGACGTTGTTGCGAAAGGTGAGAGTCTCGCGGGAGGCGTCCTGCATTAGGTCATGACGAATGGCGAAACGCAATTCGTCATGTATCATCGGCGCGGCAAAGTTCGGGATAGTGTCGCGCATCCCGCCGCGCTCAAGCGCCAGCACGTTGAGTCCCGCTTTTGTGAGTTCCCTGGCCAGCACAGCCCCGGTCCAGCCAAAACCAACAATGACTGCGTCGACGGGTTTCAACTTCGTCGCCATCGGAATTCTCCTTCGACCTGAAAATCAGCTCAAGTCAGCGATGCTTTGGCTTGGTTCGGTGTAAGGCTTGTTGTAAGTCGTCTCGATCAGGTCGACGAAGTTCCCGGTCGCCCCGCTATAGCCGATCATCTTCCACGCAGCCTTATCGCGATTGCCGCCGTAAGCGGGATCGCTGAAAAAGCCTTCCATCACGTTCTGATAAAGCAGATCAAGGAAGAGGCCAGCAGGAAGCGGTCCCGAATCCGCTTTGCCTGTGCCGAGATCATTTAAGATCTCATCGCGCTGACTTTCCGTGATCGATGAAAAGTCCTTGCCGTAGGTCTTGGTGCAGTATGCGTTGATCGCCGGGATGGCGGCGCGATAAGCTTCCGCAGGAGAGAGGCGAACCTGCCATCCTTGTTGGGGCACCCCAGGATGCCATGGACCTTGCATAAACATTTTACCGCCTTGCCCGAAACCGCCTGCCAATTGCTGATCGATGAAATAGGCAATGCCCAAATCGACGCCGCTGGCCGTCAAGTCATCGGCCGGAATCATATGATTGACCGCCGCCTCGACCCAGGTGGCCTCATCGGGATTGAGGAACGTGTAAGCGCGCTTCTCGGGTGGTGCGGAAGTTGCCGTCTGTGCGGGTGAGGATGCATGAGCAGTCTGCTTCGCGCCCATCTGCATCGCATGCTCTGCCGATGCGGGTTGTGGGGCGACTGATCCGCCAGTTACGCCGAGGACGCCAATGACGCCCGCTCCAACAACGAATTCACGACGTTTGATGGTCATGGCTGACCTCGCCCTTCAAGTTGTGACGGCCCGCAAGTGTCAAGGTGCCGCCGGAGTATCAACTGCTCGCGCTGCTGCCATGCCTGCCATGACAGCGGTCTTGCCTGCTTTGAGTTTGGCCGCTGCCGCGGCGTAACCTCCGTCGGCCCCATCAACGAAGTGGACGTGATCTGACCGGATGTTTGAAGGCACGTAACAGGTGAGATGCGCGCTCGTCTGACGATGTGTGCCCGCTACACAAACGCCAGAGAGCTGGGCCGAAACCAGTCGAGCCTCGATAGCATCTGCGATTTCCGGCGAACAGTCCACCGTCATTTTCAGGCCATCGTCGAACTTTCGGAAATCCGTATTGTTCGAAATCTCTCGTCGATATTTGAGGGGTTTGAACTGGCCCATGCGAATACCTGCCGAAAGAACGAATCGCGTCTTGATGGCTCGTAGTGCATCTGCGATGGCCGTCAGAAGGTGCGCGTGTGAGGAGTGCTTATCAAGCAATCTCTGGATTTTGCCTCCGAGCCAGGCGGGCAACGGACCGCCCTCCGGCAACGGATGGCCCGATCGACGCGACGAAAATTCGATCAAGGCCAAAACATCCGCCACCAAAGCCGCATACGACCTTTGCTCTTCGACCGGAATGGCGATGATAGAGAGGATGGTGCCCTGCTCAGTAGGGATTGGCCCGAATCCGCAGTAGAGCCCTGATAAATCGGGCTTGGCATTCAACGGTGCGCGGCGTACTTTGAATTCTCCCTTCTTGAGTTGTCCTTCCGCCCACGCCATGCCGCCGCCGGTGAACATGGCGTACGAGACGTTCTCGGACGCGGCATATCGCGCGACACGAACATCGTGACCGGCTGCGCGGATTGCAGAAACCGGAACGATCGCGACTCGAAGTGCAAGATCGAGAGTATCGTCTGCCCATGCCGCAGTTCGCGCCAATGCATACTTCACTTCGTCAAGATACTTGCCGGGGATCGCTACGGTCGCTCCGTCGCCGCCGAAAACATAGGGAAAGCAGAGTTCAGGTAACGCGTTGGTTATGGCGACCAGCACCGCAGCGCCCACCGTGTTGACGGCTTTGTATCGGCCGGTCTTGATCGCCGTCGTCGATTGGACGACATCGGCAATTCCGATGAACCAATCGCGCGGTAAGGGGAGATAGCGGTCGAAATGCGTTATTTGTGAGAAGTTATCGAACGGCTCCAGATCGGCGTAGAAATGCTCTGTACTCGCCCTTCCCGTATTCGTGCTTGAGAAGGCGCGTTCATGAGCTGATTTGCCCGTCAAGCTGTCTTGGAGCGCCATTTGCTCGCTCCTTTGTCGTTATCCCAAACCGTCGCAACAGGACCGGGATGCGCGCGTGAGCTTACCAATAAGCCTGTTTCACCGTTAGCTACCACGTCGTCACCGTCAGTGATGAGCTTCCGTTGATTCTTTGTTGCGATATCCTCTTTGGACCACTCGGCCAACTGAACATCCCGCATTCGGTGAATAACCAGCACCGAGCTCGATGAAATGCGCAAGGATAAGGCTGAAGACATACGCTCGCGCTAACTCTTTTCAGCTTGCTCCAAGAACGACGTGCGAATGATCGAGGAACGCTATGATGTCTCAAATACATGTTGGCTAGCGGCAGCTCGAGGGAGCCGCACACGGCCAAGCTTTGGCCTCACCGGGATGGAAGTAATCATAGGTTGGATAGCCCCGGTACGAATTATCAGTAGGATAACCTCGCCGCACCCGATAGCGCACGTCCGTCGTCGCGGCTAGTACCGCCGCCTTGATCGACGTGCAATTGATCGGAGCAGCAGACGATTCGGCCGTTGCAGCCACCGCGATAGGAACAGCAATCGCGAGGCCGCGGACTTGAATAGTCACGGTAGCTCCTGTTCGCTTTGAAGATGACTATCCACCACCCGACGAGAATGACCTTGCAACGCCGGAGAGGGAAATCACCTCTCGCCATAGAGTCGATAGACGATCGTTATTGCCGCCGCGCCGCGTGATGCCCGAGCGAGGAATGCCACCAGCTGCATCTGTAGAGACTTGCCGCCCTTGGCGCAATCGAGGTCGCGCGTGCCAACGCGCGCCGCCGTCCGAAGCAGATGAAGAGGATGCGGCAGGGCCATTGAAGGATAGGCTTATTGCCGAACTGACGGAGCACCGTACGAATGTAATAACGTCGATTGGTGGACCGATCGCGCGGAAGTCGGCACTCGCTTAAACCGGGCAAGTGGCGAGCAACCCCGTCGCAAAGCCAGATCAAGTGGGCATGTCGCTTATCGCGACAAGTGGAGAATCGTTCAAACAGGCTGTCGTTATGTCGTGGTCGAGCGCGCAGCTTGCCCGATCACATCAACCACGACTTCCGGGTAAGTGACGGCGCGCGCACGGCAGACATTCTTAATATTCGACAGTCCACTGTAAGTCGTCGGATTCAACTGCTAGAGCGACGCATTGGGGTTCAACTGTTCGAGCGGAGCCGATCTGGTGCGCGCACGACACTTGCCGGGGAATCCTGTGGGAGGCCGCAGTCGGAGCGGAACATCTCAGAGAGGCCGTCAACGGACTTACGCTCGCCCGACGAGGTCATTTCGAAGAGCTGCGGATTGGGCTGATGGCTTCGTTGGCGAGTGGCTTCCTGGCCGATTTGCTTGGAGCGTACCATCGCAGATTTCCGGGGATTGAGATAAAGCTGGATGAGGCGACCTCTCAGGTGAATGCCAGCGCCGTGCTCAACGGCCGACTGGATGCCGCCTTTATACCTGGCGATCCAAAACTACCTGGATGTCGAGCGGAAAGACTGTGGGATGAGAAAATTTGTGTTGCGGTCCCTGACGCTCACGCAATGGCCGCTCTCGGAGCGGTCACTTGGGATGATGTAAGGCACGAGACCTTTCTCGTGACTGCGGATGCAGCAGGACCGGAGATAGAGGATCACCTGGTAAGGCAGTTATCCGGCCCTGGATTTCACCCGAGGATCTCGGTTCTTCATACAATCCTTGCAGCGTCTGACGAGGTAACCCAGATGCTGCTCATAAAATGTATTGTCCATCGTCCGGATATGGCCGTTCTTGCATCTTTCCGCTGTTCGGCGATTGTCAGCCGACCGCTGTATCGCGAGCCTCCACGTTACGGTTACTCGGACTTGCGCCGCGGCTTGTTCATTGGCCTTGGCAAGCCGCCTCGCCTCGTCAGCCCACTCGGGGTGCAGCTCGCAATGCTTCTTGAAACGCTGAGGGGTGACCAATGCAGGGCCGCATCGCTTGTCGCCAGACGTGATCCTTCGAAGCGTCTCCCCTGCGTTGAGCCGCTGCATGAACTCGCCGGCAAGCTCGGGTGTCATTCCGGGAAGGGACGTTTATCCACTTCCGTCTGGCCGCGCTACGCTCCTCATGCGAACGATAGCACCTACATGCGATGGACGTTCCAGCTCGACCCTACTGGTTCCGAGACCTGTCGGCTTCAAGATGTGATGGTCCACCAGATGTGATGCGCGAACGGCAATCTCGATTCAACCGTTTCACAGAAGCACGACGGCGAGCAAATACACGCCGACCAGCAACGTGAGACTGCTAACAGTAATCGTGAGATAGATCTGTTGCATTGCGACCTCCCGGAACCGGCGCCATTCAGTGTTTGTGATTCAGGAGAGCCTCTTCTTACCGGTCGTTGCTATCCGAGCTATACATAATTGGGACCCTTCAGTGATCGGAAGCGAGCCGAGAAAAGGCCGACGGGCGCTACGCCGCCGACCTCTTCTTGCAACTGCCGGCTCGCGGGTCCGGTTCCGTTGCGACTCTCGGCACGGAGCCGTTGGACTCACTGCTATCTCAGAACGATTTCTTAGGCCATGGCACGCTTGTATCGCGTTATCGTGCTGAGGGAGGATCGCATTCCACAATCGGAATGGTCTGATCATACGTTGGTCTAATTCTAGCCTGCGATGAGCAGTATCGGCATTGAAAAGCTCAGTGTCTTCGGTTTCATGGCTGTTGGATAAATTGGAGGTTGCTCCAGCTTATCCTAAGCGCGTGCACCCTAAATGCCGTGCTCGGCGACAGGAGTTCGTGCGCTTTCCTGCATTTTTCAGGATCGCCGCCCGCACAATGTGCGTGTCGGCTGTCATAGCGGCGAGTTGCGCTATTCCCCGCGAGATCGCAGATGCGCTTCACTGATGAGATGTCGCTGTCCCGAGTAGCGAGCCTCTAACACATCAGCCTCGGCCACTCGAGGGCCTCCCCGCCGTCTTGGGGCCGATGTTTTGTGCGGCTATGTCTTGTTTTCCACTTCGGCACGCCGCACGCGCTCGATGATCAATTATTGTCCAAGGCGTCCGAGAAGTCACATAGTTCGGTAGCAACTTGACAAGCTCGCGATGCCGGTCTCAACCGCTGCGTTTCCCACCCGATCCGGCGCCGTTCCCGCCGGGCCTGACGGAGGCGGCAGGTAAGGTGTGCACTTTGTTGACCCGACCCCGACGAGGCTGACGAGTCGCGGGCCTCCAGCCGTCTGATATATGCGCCCTCAATTCGGCTTGCCGAGCACGGAGGTGAAGGGCACTACGAAGAGCTCATCGCCGCTGTCGTCGCTGACATGCAGGACCCAGTCACGCCAATCCTCGAGACTTCGCTCGCGGGTTAAGGATTGGACGACACGGGTTGCGTGATCGCGTGCCTCAGCAAGATCGTCCACCACAGCGCCGCGGCGATCGACGAAAACCGTCTTCGTGTTCGAACAGTGAAAATAAACCTGGGTCATGGTCAACCTCCTTCAAATGTGACGGTTCGCTGCGATACCGCAGCGCGTTGGTGTCCTCGACGGCGGGATACGACTGACGGAATCGATGATGTCTCGCGGATTTGGCCGTCAGCGACTGCGACTCTCATTTTCATGGCTAGAATCATCCAAAAATATCCGCGATTCCGCATAAGCACCCGCGGATTTCGACACTTGCATGCCGGTGCTCTGCAGCGCCTCTTCGATAAGCTCTTGGCGCGGAGCTCCCCAGAGCAGGGCAATCCCAACGACGGCGGAAAGAATTGACGCAGCGAACACGGCAATCTTGGCGGCTGAGAAGTCAGTGGCGCTTGGAAACGCTTGCCCGGCGATGAACAGCGACATCGTGAAGCCGATCCCAGCCAGGGATCCCGCCCCGGCCAACTGCCGCCACGTGTACTCCGCCGGCTTCACGGCTATGTCAGCGCGCACGGCCGCAGCGGCCGCGAGGAAGATGCCGACCGGCTTTCCTATGGTGAGGCCCGCAATGATCGCGGCCATGAGCCAGTTATGCCCAACGAAGACGCCGGGGTTGATTGCCACACCCGCATTCGCCAGTGCGAAGATCGGGAGCACTGCGTAGCTCGACCGCGCGCCGGCGTGTCGCAGCAGCCGGTCGGCGGGCGATTCAAGTCGGTCGTAGATCGCTTCGAGCGCGTGCAGCGCCGGGGTGGAGGGGCCGTGCCTGAGAACCTCGCCCTCATGCTGGGCCTCGGAGGCAATGATCGTGCTGGCCTGCGTGATCAGGGCAGCCAGGTTGGCAGGCGGGCGCGTCGGAACGAATAGCGCCAGTACCACGCCAGCCACCGTCGCGTGGAGGCCGCCCGCGTAGACGAACGCCCACAACGCGACGCCTAAGAGAGCATAAGGCGAGAGAAGGTAGACTTTCGACCGGCTCAGCAGCGCCAGCGCGACGACCACGGCCGCGGCCGCGGCCAAGTAGCCCAGTTGGATATCGCCGGAGTAGAACACGGCGACGACGACGATCGCACCGATGTCGTCGACGATGGCCGCCGCGGTAAGGAAGATCCGCAGCCCAACAGGAACGCGGGCGCCCATCACGGCGGTCAAGGCAATCGCGAACGCAGTGTCGGTCGCCATCGGAATGCCCCACCCGTGCGACCACGGCCCCGCAGGGATGACCAGCGCATAGAGAAGCGCCGGCACGACCATCCCGCCGAGCGCGGCGGCGATCGGAAGCGCCGCGGAGCGGCGGCTTGCGAGGTGGCCAACTGTCATCTCACGCTTCACTTCCAATCCCACGACGAGGAAGAACACCGTCAGCAGGCCGTCGTTGACCCAACGGAGGATGGGCATTTGAAAGGCCGCCTCACCCAAGCTCACGCCCAACTCCTGGCGCCAGAGCGCCTCGAAAGCCGGCCGGATCGGCGAGTTCGTCATGACGATGGCCGTCAAGGTCGCGAGGACTAGCAAAATACCCGCGGACGGGCCCCAGCTCGCGAACTCCAGGGCTGCCGTACGGACGCGGTGGCCAAGCGTGCCAAGCATCGCGTCGACGAGAGAGCTCTCGTCCCAGGGTCCGTCATAGCGTCGGCGGTTGATGTAGAAAGTCGGCGTGATTCTCACCCCGCTTGCGCGTGCGCTTGCGACGTCCGCCTCCACCCTCGCCCTCGCGCGCCGTAAGGCGTCGCTGTTGCCAAGCGCGAAATCGGCGCTCACACCGAGGTCCGCGGCCACCGCGACGAGGTCGTCCTCTGTGAGCTGCATCGACCTCGTCATCAGCTTGATGTGCGCGGACCAGAACGCCTCGGGCGTCTGAGCATGCTCAGCGAGCTCGGCGGCCCGAAAGGAAATGCTGTTGTCCGCGAGCGGCTTGTGGCGGAAGGCATAGCAGACGCGGTTGCCAAGTTGGTCGCGTGCTTGCGCGATGCGCTCGTTGGCAGCCCTGCAGTGCGGACAGGCGTAGCTGCCGTACTCGACGAGCGAGATCTCAGCATCCACGGCGCCGAGCACGTGGTCCGTCTCTTGGTCGACCGGACGGTCGAGACGGCCCGGGGGGATCATGAGCTGCATCACTGAACGGTCGGGTGTTCGCGCCGGCTACGACGTCGGCGCAGCTGTCGCCGGTTTGATGACGTGGAATACACCGCCGTCAGGTGACGGCGCGTAGGCTATTTTCGTGCCGACGATGCTGCTGGGGAGCCCAGCCGCGTGTACGCGCGGGAGGAAGAGGCGCACCAAGGTGCCTAAACCCTGCTTGCTCTCTATACTGATCGCGCCGCCGCGGCCTTCGGCGAAGCGCTGGACCTGGGGGAGCCCGAGACCGGTGCCGCTGTCCATGGGTTTTGTGGAGAAATACGGGGTGAATGCCTGCGAAAGGACCTCCTCAGGCATGCCCTTCCCGTCGTCGGCGACGATGATCTCAACGAATGCCGCGGCCGCACCGGAGGAAGGTTCGACGTTCCGCGCCGCGACGGTGATCACGCCGCGGTCCGGCATGGCATCGGCCGAGTTTCGACAGAGATTGAGTAGCGCAAAGTACAGTTCTTCCGGATCAGCGTTGAAGTTCCATAAATCAGAGGCAATCTCGGTGCGGACTGTGATATCCGGACGCAACGCCCGGTCAAGCGTGCCCGCTATTGCTGTGAGGCGACTGCCTGAGACGAACTCATCGGTCGACTTGGGGCGCGGTCGCGCAGCGTCGAGGAGCTGCCGGGAAAGCAACGCGCCTCTCGTGATCGCCTCCTGCATTTTGTCGGCGGTGGCCTTTCGGTGCGCGGCTTCGCTCTGGCACTCCAGCAGCTGCAGTCCGCTCCCGATAACGGCGAGAAGGTTATTGATGTCGTGGAGGAACTGCTTCAGGTCCGCTGCCCTCACCCCTGCCCGCTCGCCAGCCGCGACCGCCCCTCCGGTGTCGGGCCGCGGACTGGTGCGGCACAAAATTCCCGAGACCTTGCCGTCGGACCCGACGAGCGGGATCTCAACGTACCTGGACGCGATGAGGCCGCTACCATCATCGCGTGCGCCCCGCACGCTTGCGTTGCTCGCACGCTGCACTCCAAGCGCAAGCCCGGCGCGGTCCCTGAGCACGACGACATCCTCCAGCGGCGGGCTTTCGACCGCGCCGGGGAATGAAACGCCGGTTGTCTCTTTGATCTGCATGTCGGACCTTTTGGCTTGCGACTGTTCAACGGAAGGTCGATTTCGGCTCTTACCCGAGGGCCGGCGACCATGGGTCGAAGATTGAGTCCATGTCGGTCAAAAGGAAAATCACCTCTTGCCATGGAGTCGATAGCCGACCGTTATCGGATCGAGAGAGACGCTTGGCGGCACCGCGGGCGCGCAGCGTTGCCCTCTGCACCGCCTCGCCCGACCAGAAACTCTCGGCCACCGAAAAGGTGTTCCACGTGCCTATCTGGATAAGCCTAAAGCGGTTATCGAGACGATCATAGCTTTACCGGTCCATTCCATGGCAATGACATTGGTGCCGCGAGCGCGGTCGTGAGGCCGAAGCGCCGCCGTACACCCGCCGCAATTAGAATTGGGAGTATAGCCATGAGCAAGTATCGCAGGACAGCCTGCCCTTGAACTCGAGCCCTACTGGATCGAAGCTCGGGGAAGGGAACGTTCGCCTCTCACGAGGAACTCGCCGCGCGCCACAGGCTTCTCTCTTCTTTCAGTGTTGGTGCGGTGGCTACCACTCGCACCGATCTCCAATTCTCCAGAGGTTGGCTCACGATCCCCGCAAATGAGGACCTCGGAAACGCCGCAGTCCAGACTGCATCGAGGGGCCTACGTCAATGCGCGCGACAAGTTGCCCTTCGACCAGTAGCGCTACGGCCCCGGACCCGTCGCCCACGAGGGCCATTCGTCGCGGGAGTTCTTACCACCACTATGGCCCACTACCGCACCGGTGGCACACCGCGGTTCGTTGCCATCGGACGCAGATCACGCCTTCGCAGAGCGTTAAGGCTGGCGGAGCGTTTTCCTCTAGCGTAGGCCTCCAATTCTCTCTGAAGGAGCCGAGCCTGCCGACAGCCGGAACAAATCTTGCTGAACTCAATCCCGAGCAGCGCCGTGGAGCAAAGCCAACACGCTAGCTCGTCGTGTCGCGCACCTTATTGTCAACGGCGCGGATCCGGGCCGAAGACTTCCAATGACCTTCTCGCGACAAGCGGCTACAGAGATGGCCGACCAAGTCCACCTCATCTATGACCGAAAGACTCGGCCGACCCGATGAACTTGGTCCGGCTGAGCAGCGATTTTCCACCACTGAGTGCCAATGGCACTTGCCTCGCCATGTACTCACGTTCCGTGAACGCGGAAACGTCACGGAGGGGGCCCTGGACCGGTTCTCTCCTTGCTCCGCCAGTAGGACCAGTGAGCTGAAGCAACCGCTCGCAGCCTACGCGGAGGCAAAGCAGGCGCAGAACGCGAACTTAGGACTGGCAGAAGGGACTATCGACGTAAATTTCAGTGCTCTTCGCTCTTGAGCTCACCGACATGATTCTGGGTGTAAAGCTCGATCCCGATCCGGTTGATCAAATCAAGCTGCGTCTCGAGGAAATCGATGTGGTGTTCCTCGTCCGTCATCAGGTTCTCGAACAAGTCGCGGGTGACATAATCCTTCACGGAATGACAATGCGTCGCCGCCTCTTGGTACAGCGCACGCGCGCTCATCTCGGCGGCGAGATCGCACTCGATGATTTCGTTGACGTTCTGGCCGATCCGCAAGGGATCGAGTATCTGCATGTTGGGAAAGCCCTCTAGGAATATCACACGGTCGGTGATGCGATCGGCGTGCTGCATCTCCTCGATTGATTCCTTGCGCCAGACCTTGGCCATCTCCGAGAGGCCCCAATTGGCCAGCAGCCGGTAGTGCAGCCAGTACTGGTTGATGGCAGTGAGCTCGTGACGCAATCCCTTGTTCAGATACTCGATGACTTTGGGGTCGCCCTGCATGGTGAACTCCAACAGTTGAGGCGGGTCTTGGAGCCTAGGAGTTTAGAATGCTTCTGGCAAAAAACAAGCAAGCAGGCATTCCAGGCGCGAACCGAGCGGCAAATCCACCGAAGTCAGGGCGCTGCGGGCGCGACTTTGGGCTCATCCCCCGCGTCATCCATGATCTGGCTATGCGGGCAGCCGGCCTGACAGGCTAGCGCACATTCCCTGTATGCCTCTTTGATGATCGTCTTGATGGTGCGGGCGCAGCGGCCGCATTCAGCGCTACAACCAAGGCAGTCATAGATCTGCTTGGCATTGCGCGGCGCGTCATCGGCCGTGTTGACGGCGTGGCGAACATCGTGGTCGCTGAGGACATTGCAGGAGCAGACGATCATGAAGCGCAAGAGACCTCCGGTGATGCGGCGTCGTCGATACGGGACGGCGTCGGAGCGCGTTGAAGGTCCCAAACAACGCGGAGATGAGTGAATGGCGCACTCCAGGGAAAGTGAGCCCTTGATCCTTAGATCTCAGCAGAACTCTGTTTGATGACTCGCGGCGGCGGCCAGCTGCGGAGCCGACAGAGCACACGGCAGCGCGCCGTTGCGTATCGGCGAAAGGTTAATGTTCTCGGTCAGCGTAGACGACACAGCTGGAATCTGTTGGCCCTGGGTAGCAGCCACCACGGCGTTTCGCGTGTTGTTGAAGACCTCCTCGATCCCTTTCGAAGACCCGATGCGCTCAAGAAGAGCGGTCATCAGCTGGCTATGCAGTTCGTCCACGTCTTCGACGACTTGGCCAGGCGCCGCTGAGCTCAGGATGAGCGCGTTTTCACTCGTTTGAATAGGCGCAAGTCCGTGTGAGTAATTCCTGAAGCGTCGCTCGTAGGGATTGCGCCGCGAGGCCTCAATCACTACGAGCCGTACGCGTGCTCCGGAAGACTTGAGTTGCGAAAGGAGGCGGTCAATACTTACGCCTTGTCGGCGGACATCTTCTTCAGTCCAGATCTTCGCATCGACCGGAATCAGATAATTCTGTCCGTCAGATTGGACACCGTAACCTCCGAAATACACTAACACAATTGAGTTAAAATGTACTTTTGCCGTTAGACGATCAATTGCGCGGGTAACGTCGGGACGCGTCGCATTGTCAACGGCGTCGACCAGAAAACCGTCGTTGCGAAGAGCATTTGTCAAACCTTCCGCATCGCGTGTCATTTGAGAAAGAGGAGAGTCGGCATCGGGATAGGTTGAATTGCCAATCACTAGAGCTAGCCGATTAGTACCGACGGGGGCAGATTCACCCGACCCAATGCGCGCGCTCATAGACCGAGGCGTCTCCAACCGCATTGTCCTGTCGAGGCCGGTTGAGAACAAGCCGAGCAGGACTGCGATGCCGGCTAGTATTCTGGGAACTGTCATTTCATTACGGTCTCCAGTTCACCGAGGAAATGCTCCTTTGCGTAAGACTTGGCGTTAACAGCATTCGCGCACTCGCATCCCGTCGCGTGCCCCGTCGCGTCCTTCAATTGCGGCGCGCGGTCCAGTAGCCCGAGCATCGTGCCATTCCTGAGTGGCCGCTCCAGGTCCCCCGACCGGACGTTGCGAACAATTTGCCCGCACCGGCGGCAACTTGGTCTTGGACCGCTACCGAAGCGCGAACCGCGCCGGACCTTGCAACGTAACCTCGAAATTTTACGAGATTGGGATGCGTGACAATTCCGTTGGTCACATCGACAGTAAAGCTGTAACTGGAATCGCAGGTTCCCCTTTGCGTCACGAAGACGAGGTCCCAAGAGCCGTCGTAGGCCGAGCGCCCATATGCTGCCGGTGCAAATGCAATGAAACAGCTTGTGGCCGTGATCATAAGCGAACGTTTTGTCATGATAGTTCTCCTATCTAGGTAGCAAGAGTTTGTCTCGATCGATCCAGTTGTGGCGGGCATTCGCCCGGAACCGGTACGGTCTCGGATCAAAGCATTGGGACGCTGGCGTGGAGAGCGCTTCTCAGATACCACGCCATGCGTACCCAGCCATTTAGGGCCAGGCTCACGCATATAATGACGTTCGGTCCGAAAGGGGTCACAGGCGGTCTCGAGGAGCTTGCTGCATCTGCTTTTGATACTCACCACGCATTGGCAAAGCGGCGCTATGTATGACTGAACCGCCGAGCATGCTGACTTCGATGCGACTTCTTGCCGTTTGCCGCACCTACGACGCGGGCCGCCTTTGAATCGCCAACGGCACTTGCGATCATCGCGTATCAGCGTGTCTTGGCGAAGTGAAGCACTAGCAGTGCCTTCCAGATGCCCTTCTGGAATGCGGAGCCGACGAGTTCGAGGCTCGATGTGGAAGGACCTCCGTGTGCCCGCCGAGAAATGGCTGAGCTGGTCCTCCGCGCGCTCAAGGATCGGGTGGTCAACAGCCTCCAAGAGTTCGCCAAGGCGCACGCGCTTTAGATCGAAGTTTTCCAAGACCACCGCTAAGGTTTTGTGGCTCATGAGTTTGAGGGGTCCCCCGGTGTTTCAATAGCTTTATAGAAAAACGTCACGTCGACCTCCGTTAGACTGACCGCGCCGTGTCAGCGTTGCGGCTTTCGGACGGGCCGTCGCTGTTTCGTACGCACGCGGTAGTCCCTCAAGCTTTGGGTATCTTGGGAAGACGACTTCGAAGGCGTGAAGTGCACTTCAGGCTTTGGCGGGCGCACAATGTTTCCATGAAACTCGGTCATCCCGTTTCGCTGTCGAGCTTGTCGAAGCATGCGAATGGCGGCTTGCTGGAAACGTCGATGTAGAGACCAGACTTCCTGTTGTCCCAGTATTCGTTGGAGAAGGGAACGCTTGGTCCCATCAGTCTGCGTCTCGCGATACTGCTCGGAGTCAACTTCGAGACCGCTTCGGCGGTGTTCCTGTAGGTCGGCATCCGCCGTACTCCGTGGTGTGCTACATTGAAGATATGTATCGGGTCGTCGACCGTCCAATCACCTCCAGCTATCGAAACGATGCCATGAGTTTGCGCGAGCGGTCGCCGGCGGCGACGGCGTCTGCTTCAATCCCGGCTGAGGTCGGGTTAGGCTCTTTGCGTCCTGCGAAGTACCGGCCGAGAAGGTTGTCGCGTTTGTTCTCGGGCATGTTCCCCGGTCTCACCGCAGGTTTAGGAAAGGCTGCGAGGTTTCGTGCGACGTATGCGCACTGCCCGCGCAGCGAGCGCGGGGGTCAATTCGCCCCCTGATGCTCTGAAGGATCATTTCCGAGCCCGGTGCCAGAGCCATCAAAGCGGTGACCGAGGCGAGCGCCGCCGCGGTCCATATCACGTGCCGGCATGCCTGAACAACAGTAACGGATGCAAAGGGCTGACGCGCAGTACAGGATCGGCAATGGTGGGGCCAACGACGGTGCCGCCGTCATGTTGATGGACTAGCCCAACCGCCGGCGTCTCGAGATCTAAAGCGCTCGCGGAATTGAGAGAGTTGAAACACGACGCCGATCTGGCGCGGCGCGTCGCGTCACTTGGCAACAGCGAAGGTTGATCAGGGGGTCATGCTGCGGCTTAAAGTGCCCGCAGCACATCACGCCCGCTTCCGCGAGCTCGAGCAAGCGCTCGATCCGGTCAGGTACTGCATCTTAGACTGGAAGGCGAGATGGGGGCGTTCAGAGCCGCCGGTTCCACCCCGGTCAGCGCGGCGAGCAGCTGAGCACGAAGTCTGGGACTGCGACTCAGTGCCCGATCGGCGCTCGGCCGATGACCTGCCGTTATGGACTGCATGATCAACAAGCATGAGCGCCGCGGTGCGACGCGTCCTAGTCTTCGAGGCGGTCCGGTCGCTACCGGTAGCTGAAACGTCGGCGTTGGTTGCTTCGTCACCAACCGAATAATCGTTGGCGGTCTAATGGAGGATCAAATGCCACGCATTTCCATTCCGAAACGCGAGGACGCTCCGGCGGGCTCCAAGCCGATCCTCGACAACGTCGACAAGGTGCTGGGCTTCGTGCCCAACCTGCACCGCCTCATGTCGATCAGCCCGAACGTGCTCTCCGGCTGGGCTACCCTGATGGCATCACTTGCTAAGACGCTGGACATCAAGACGAGAGACGGGATCGCGCTGGCGGTGTCTGAGGCGGACGGGTGCGACTACTGCCTGGCCGCGCACAGCTTTATGGCGGGCAATCTAGCCAAAATCCCAGCGGATGAAATCGAGTTGAACAGGGAGGGCCGCTCAACCGATCCCAAGCGCCAGGCTGCGGTCGCCTTCGCGAAAGCGCTCATCGAGACGCGCGGCAAAGTTTCCGACGCCCAGTTTACGGCCGTCAGGGATGCGGGGTGGACAGACGCCAACATCGTCGAGATGATCGCGCTGACTGCTCAGTTCTTGTTGACGAACTTCATCAACAATGCGGTGCAGACCCCGATCGATTTTCCCGAGGTCAGTCCCGCGAAGGCGACCTAATGCGAGTTGCCCTCCTTTACGGAGGAGAGGACTGGAGAAACCAATGTCTCGACACTCCTGTCGGCTTGGTGTTAAACGTGTGTACGAGCTGCCCGAGGGCTCGGACGGCACGAGGGTGCTCGTCGACCGCATCTGGCCGCGCGGACTCACGAAGGAGCATGCCAGCGTGGACGTATGGCTGAAGGACATCGCTCCGAGCGGCGGCCTCAGGACCTGGTTTGGTCATGACCGGAACCGGTGGCGCGAGTTTCACAAGCGATACTTCGAGGAGCTCCGCGCCAATCGCGCCGCAGTCGAGCACCTGACAAATCTTGCATTGACGGGCAAAGTCACGCTGCTCTTCGGCGCGCACGATACCAAGCGCAACAACGCCGTAGTGCTCGCGGACTATCTCGTGGCCCGCTAATCGGGGGTGATGTACGGAATCGGAAGCTCGCTCAAGTTGTCGTCATAGCTTGCCGCCGGCCCGATGCCGACGTTATCGTTAGCGCGGATCTCGGCGCAAGGCCCAGCGTCCGCTCGGCGAGACACACGTTCGCAGCCTGCATCAGTTGTGCGCGGCCTCGTCGCCAGGCGTTCCTTCGAGCTTGATGGAGCGCTCGAAGCAGTCGCAGCCGCCATCCCTGACATGGTGGTACGACACGGCTACTGCGACGTCGGATAGCGGCATTTTCCGCCTTCGCGCCTGCAGCCGTGTGGTCATCGCCGTGCATGCGGCGAGCGAAGCACTTAGCAACTCGTCGGGGCCGCCCCCCGGTGCCGCCCCTGCTGTCGGGGCCGCGATTGAGAACACCGATGCGCCGGCACGGCCGTTAAGCGTGCCAGCGTCGTCAAGGTCTCCGGCCACCTCAGCCTGTGGCGGAGAGGTCCATCATCGTTCGAATTCGTCATCGTGCTTTCCTTTCAGAGTTTGACTTGGGTCTTGGCTGGCGAGCCGAGCAGGTCAGTGCACGATCGGTTTACACGGACCTTTCCGCGCGCCTCCGGCTCACGCTCGCTAACGACGAGAGCACGTAAGCCCTGATCACCACTGGACGACAGAAGGACGCTTCGAGGGATCGCCCAAGCCAGCGCAACGAGGCCGCTATGATGTTCGAGCGGAACACGATGAGGAGCCAGACGAGCGACGCGTTAGCAGAACCCGGATTTCAGCGATGCCTCGGCCTACGCCGTCCTCATTTCGGCGGGTCTCCTTGATCGTGTTCGTCGCTGTCACCTCGCGAGAGCGACGCTGGCTGCTCCGCGGCTCGCGACTTCGCCGACGCACGGTCTAATTCGCAGCTGGGCGGCCTTCACGACGGAGCGGTTTCAGGCGTAGAGGGTCTTACCGCCCTGGGCCTCTGCATAGTACTGAGGTGCCTCGCGACGGTCGTATTTGCCATAATCGCGTACGATCCGCACTGTCCGAACCCGTGCCGTCTCATTCGGCGCGTAAGCGTCCTCGTAGGCCCGCGCTGCACCGGCGTCCTTCCAGGATATGAGCAGAATCAGGTCGCCGGGCGTAAGTACGGCCTCGAAGATGTCCCAGGACGTGGTGTCGGGAGCCCACGGGTTCAGGCCGAGCCACTCGGCGCAATCGTACGGGTTGTCGGTTTGCTTCCACTCCCCGGGGCGAGTCGCGTTGATAAGCGTCACCGTCGTTCCCTCCCCGACTTCGGTCTCATCGAGCCTTTGCTCAGTGACTGCGTACCCCGTCGGCACCTGATTGTCGGCAGTGATCTGGCCGACGCGCAGGTGATAGTCCGCGAGGATTTCCTCGCGCCCCTTCTGCTGAACCTCATGATGACGCCGGTGGGAGCGCCAGCGGACAAGCGACTTCTCGTCCCGCCAGTTTGAAAGCGAAAGGATCCAGCCCTCGCGAATCAGGCTCTTGTATCGGATATTGTCGACGAAGCCATCGACCTGCTCCAGCTCGGGGTGCAGCCTCTTGGCGTTGTCGAAATAGTCATCCCGGCTCTCTTTGTTGGGGAGCATCTCAAAAATCACTGAAAACATACTCGTATCTCGCTCCTAGAGTGCTGCGACGCAGTCGATTCTCGACGTAGAATTGCCCGGTCGATCGAGGGTCTAAGCACGGCAGTGTAGCCGTTGGCCCCATCAGCCGCACGGAAACATGCTGTCCCTGGGTGTAGCCGGACGTTTCGGATACGGTTGCGAAAGAAGCTCTTCATAGCGGCGTCCTCCGGGATCTCGACCATCGCGCAGCTCTGCCATCGCCCGGGTTGCGAGAACCGCTTCAGTCATTCGCGTATGGCTGCTCTCTGCGGGCGAGAGCCGCGTAAGCCCGCTAAGCGGCCGTGCGCCGGATGAGCAAGGTACCGTTATGCACTTCCGCGCGGCGAATGAAAAATGACATCACGCCATGAAGTCGATAGTCGCTGGTTATGACCGCCCTCCGCCTTCCGCATCGGACTCGCGTGCACCCGACGCCGGCTCCTCCAGCAGCACGGTCAGCATCCTGACTGCCTCCGTTAGCTTGAGGGTTTCACGCTCGTGCAGTTGGTCGATCTTCTCATGCAACAACTCTATCTCGAGCTCCGCCTTCACGTTGATCCGTAGTCGTTCTCCGCCGCCTCGCGATCGATGTCCTGCTGCCGGTTGTGGCTCATCATGATGACTGGCGCGGCGTCGGCCGCCTGGAACGAAAGCGCGAGATTGAGAAGAGTGAGCGGGTAAGGATCCGAGCGCCTGATCGTCCCACCAGGTTGCCCATGTCCAGACGCACAGGATCACGCTCTGGACGATGATGAAGGTCCACGATCCCATGACCGCGGCGACCGCGTCCGCTATCCGTGTGGAGTCAGGAGCGCAACCGTCGGTGGCTCATCGATATCCTGAAGCCGACGTGAGCGGCGCGTTCGTCTGAGGTCGACGAGCAGGGTTTGCTCGGCCGGCTCCATGCCTCCGAGACGTCCCGCCTTGAATTCCACGCAGCTAGCACCCCTTCCGCTCGACCGCGAGGTCGACGCGGCCAGGCAACTGCCACGTTCTGATCGCGTTTGGTGAGCCGTGGAGGTTCGTGGCGGTCTCCGCGAGGGCGCGTCCCGGTACCTGGCGCCGGCAGCTGACGTCCTCCCCGAGCACGACGATCAGCTCGGATGCAGAGGCAACAGGCCGCACTCCCAACCGGCACTGGAGAAGTTTGCTGGCGTGCCCCCCCGTCGAGCGAACACTCTGAGTGACGAGAGCCGATCGTTTATCTCTCGAGACGCTCGCGGCGAGCTACACGGAATCAGAAGCGAGCGCGAAGGCCGTCAGGATCACGATGGAGCGCGGCGGTGAACGCCACTTCACCGCAGACGGGAGCGATCCTAAGTCGCCGTGCCCGGCTGAATCGAAAAACGTCAACTGCGGTCTCGAGTGCAGCTTTCCATGCGTTTCAACTCTCCTCGGCGGGTCGATGCTCTCCGCTCCCTGGGGAGATGCCCGAGAACAAATTCGCCTGGCTGGTATTTCGCAGGACGCAAAGAGCCTCACCCGACCTCGGCCGGTAAAGGTTGAAGCTGACGACGTCGCCGCCGGCGACCGCTCGCGCGAACGGGCTGGATTCGCTTTCCGTGAAGACTTCCGCCCGGTGACGCCGTACCGCAGTCCCTGGTACACGCCTTCGCCGTAGCCCGATTCAAAGTCCTGTTGCAGCAGTGTCAGACCCGCCTCCTGGGAGAAGTTGAATAGGCCCTTGCAAATTGAAACACCTCCAATGTCGATCCTCATGGCATCGTTTCGATAGCCGGAGGTGATTGGACGGACGACGACCCGGTACATATCTTCAACAATGTAGCACACCACGGAGTACGGCGAATGCCGACCTACAGGAACAACCCCGAAGCGGTCTCGAAGTTGACTGCCGAGCAGTATCGCGAGACGCAGACTGATCGGATCGAGCGCTCCCTTCTGCAACAAATCCTGGGACAACAGGGAGTCTGGTCTCTGCGTCGACGTTTCCAGCGAGCCGCTCTTCGCATGCTTCGACGAGCTCGACAGCGAAACGGGATGGCCGAGTTTCACGGAAAGCGCGAGCGCCCGCCAAAGCCCGAAGTGAACTTCACGCCTTTGAAGTCGTCTTGTGCCCATTGCGTACGCCGTTTCTTGGTCAACGCGAAAGCGGAATGCAAGCAGCAGTCCTGACTTCACTCTACCAGAACGTCGGCGTTTTCCGCTCGCTTCTGCACTATCCCGGTGAGTCGTTCTTGAGTATGGCCGAGTGATTGGATGGTTGACACACCCAAGACTGACTCCACCCCAACGGCCCCAATCCAAAGGAGCCGGTTTTGGGAAGTCCGGATGAAGGGGACCGTAGTGTCGAGTGTTACTCCCGAAGAGAACTGCGGTCCTCTCATTTCGGCTTGTTACCTGATCGTCAGGTGCGTGCTCGCGAGCGCCCTAATGTTGACGATGAACCTGCCATCTTCCAACGGCCATGATGCAATGCACCCGGAGCTGAACCCGTGGTTTGCGAAACTCCGTAGTAAGTCTGGCCCCTGCTGTGATGGCTCCGACGCCCTACATCTGCGGGATGTCGAATGGACCACTCAAAACAAGAAGGAAAGCCATTACAGGGTTATGGTGCCCAAGACCGCCGACCTCTACAGATCCGCCTCCAACGGTCAGGACATGAAGAAGGGCGATACCGAGTGGGTTGATGTTCCCGACGATGCCCTCGTTACCGAGCCGAACATGGACCATAGCACGTTGGTATGGGTGTGGTATAGCTCCGGGTTTCAGATGACCGACCAACCGCACATTCGCTGCTTCATGCCGGGAGCGCTGACATGACCGGCGATGTTCATGATTGCGCCGCGCTCGAAATGAAAAGCGGCATCTCGAGGCCGCAAGTGTCCTCGAGAACGGTGACAGCTCGCAGGCATACACGGAGACAGAGGTCCGCTCCAAGCACTGAGACAGCCACCTCGGCCATGTTTTACCTGACGGGGCGTTGCCACAAGGAAGGGCTGAGATACTGCGTCAACTCGGCCCCCCTTCGCGTAATCCACCGCGACCAATTGGGGTGTGAGCGATTCGGCGAGTACGTGAGGTTCTTTGGAAAGCAGGAGGCCTGAAAATGGCAGGGACTACAGAACGCGCGATCCTGGCAGGCGGTTGCTTCTGGGGGATGCAGCAGCTGGTGCGGCGCCTGCCCGGTGTGATCTCAACGCGGGTCGGCTACTCCGGCGGCGACGTCGAGAATGCCACGTACCGCCACCACGGCACACACGCGGAAGCGATCGAGATCACGTTCGATTCGAGTCAGACTAGCTTCCGCGACCTGCTTGAGTTCTTCTTCCAGATCCACGATCCGACGACTCTCAACCGGCAGGGAAACGACCAGGGTGCAAGCTACAGGTCGGCGATTTTCTACATAAACGAGGATCAGCACCGCGTCGCACAGGAGACCATCGCCGACGTCGAGGCCTCAGGGCTGTGGCCGGGCAAAGTGGTGACCGAGCTTTCGCCCGCTGGCGATTTCTGGGAGGCGGAGCCAGAGCACCAGGATTACCTGGAACGCTATCCGAACGGCTACACTTGCCATCGTGTTCGTCCACAATGGAAGTTGCCGCGCAGGAACGCCGCCTGACGGGCGATTGCGTTGTCGGTGGCCTGCGGCGCGCGCGCAGCCCCGCGGCGGGTGTGTCGTAAGCGTTTGCAAACTGCTCTCGCCGCTCCTGCGAAGTCGCTCAGAACGCGACAAGGTGGTGAGGTTTGGACGGCCGGGCAAGGCCTCAGATTCTCGGCCCTGGATCATTCCCTGACGTTTGGCGTGCGCGAGTCTATGCGCGTTGAATGGCCCATTTGATTTCTCGTGAGGACTTGCAACTGCCTTTGCGCATCCGTTCCAATCGGCGCTCGTGCTCAGGTGGCCTTGAGCAGTTCTAGCGATAGTCCGGCACACGAACGAGTAGGACGGAGAACCGATTTCCGTCGCGGGCGCAACGGACCCAGTCGATGACCGATGCGGGCTCTGCGAACCTGGCACCTCACATACGCGACCTGCTTTTTGTGGCGATCGCTCTCGCTGATCTGACGGACTACGGCCATTCGATGAGCGGTTCACATTCCTGTTCAATGCCTAGTACGAGACACTGAGGCGCGGCTGCAGCGTCCTCGGCGCGTCATGATCACGCGGGCCGGCAATGGACGAAGTCTAATAGCGCGCGCATGTCGACCCGAGCAGTCGCTAACTTGGTTGCTCCCGGGCCGGGGAGGTCGCTGGGCTGATCGAGCTCGGATGTAACATGAGCGGCCTAAGGGCCGGTCGGAGCCGCGTAAGTGGCAGACCCCGAACGGCCAGCACGGGACGATGACGCTGAAGTCTCAACTGGTCGATCCGACCCGCCCGTCGTGCACGTCAGCTACTTCGAGGCTCATGCGCTTGCCAGGTGCTCTGGAAATCGGCTGCGGAGCCAGAGCGCAAAGGGTCGAGATGGACGGCAACCTAGGCCCAAATCCGCGTCCCTACCGAAAGCTGGGATGCAGCAGATGTTCGACGACGTCTGAGAGTGGATGCCCAACTCACTCTCGCCTTACACGCGCTTCGGCGTGGTTGGTGAGTAAAATTAGGCCTTTTTGCGGGGCCGCTCTTGCGTGACGGCGCGGGGCCATGGCCGCGCGTAATGCATAGAAAAGCGCGAGACGGCAACAAGGAAGCGAACACGAAGCTGAAGCGGCTTCTGGCTGACGCCATGTTGACAATGCGGCCTTGAAGGATCTCCTGGGAAGGAAATGGTGACGCTCGCGGGGAAGCGGAAAGCTGTCGCTCATCTGGTGGATGCTCACGGGATGAGCGAACGGCGGGCGTGTAAAGCGGCTGCTGCCGCATGACCATGAGATATCAGACAACCCAGGCTGACGCTGCTAACCGCCGCCAGCGCCTGAGGGCGATTGCTCACGAACGCCGCCTGCATTCGCAGCTCGGATGGAGAACTCGTCCGAGTTCGCCATGACCTGCCGCCCGCGCCAGGATCTGGCGCTGCGCTACCCGAAAGGCTCCGCGCCAGCTCCCGTCGCTCGCACCGCCCAACCGGGCAAATCCGCCGGCAAGAGCGAACTCAAAACTGAAAAAACTTGGGGGCAACGTCAAGGGCAGAGCGGCGACGCGAGACGCGCCGCTGCGGGGCAAGAGGTTATTCATCGGTGAAGCCTACGACCGGACAATTCACGAGATTCCCCGTCGTCTTCACGGGCCCGCCCGCAGGACTCACCAGCAAACCTGACGCACTTTTTGCTTCGAGATCGTCGCCGTCAGTGATCAGTTTCCGTTGATCCTTCGAGATAGCCTCCTGGGTCCACTCGGCGAGTCGTACGTCCCACATCGGAGAGTATCCGGCGCTGATCTCCTTGAAGTGCGCGAGGATGTCGAGCGAGGGGCCCTCTCCGTTGATGGCACTGTCGAGCCCCTGGCGGTTCGGATCGTTCTCACCCATCTTGCCGTTCACAATCGTATAGATCACCTCAATCGCGCCGCTCTGAAGAATGTCGCTTTCCGCAGGCGCAAAGGTGGACGACTCGAGGGTCGCCGACTCCTCGGAGTTTGCGTCAAAACTAAGATAACGCAGGTGTTTGCCGTTTGCGAAGCCAAACCGGAGTTTCAAGTCAACGGTACCTTTGTCAGGACAGATGCTCGCCACGGAGTCCGTCACGACAGAGTAATCAGGACTGCCGTTGCAGAACGCGATTTTCGCGGGCTCGACATTAAAAGCGATGACTGGAGCGTTAAAGACAATGTCCTTGCGATTAGCCACCCGAGCCAATGGGCTGTAGTGCACATCCCCGACGGATCCGGCTCGGGCCGTCCTAGGCGGAAAAAAATGGGGCGCCTCCCCCCCCACCAACGTTTGTGGCGGTGAGAAATCGACCCGGCCCGATTGGAACGTGAAGTTACCCGACTCATCCATTTCCGCAACCCGTGTGCTCGTCAAGTCTTTTGCCTTAGCGAGACTCGGCGCCCATGTGAGCCCCATGTCTTTCGAAGTAGCGTAGTCACTTACGTCGGTAAGCACGAACCAAACAGTTTCTCCCGAGGCAAGACGGCCGCGATGGAGCGGCAGGGTCACCACCTCCCGTACAAGGTCCACTTTGCCCGACGTGAGGAATTGCTTTGTGATTTTTTTGTAGGTTACCGGACCGGCTGCTAGACTCCCTTGGGGTGCCGAAAACGACAGAAGAAAGATCATCATCGATCCACAAATGCATCTGCTGAACTTTTTACTGTGCTTCATGACCCTACCTTTTTCTGCATCCAGTCTGGTATTACCCACGCATCTGGTCTTACCCACGACATCCAAGCGGACGTGGCTAACGATCCGTCACTTCTTTAGCCCGGGATAGCCATGGACATAGATCCAGTCAGTCGCCTTGGCTGGGATGTGGCAGCCCAGGCAATCTGAACGAAAGTTCGTTGAGGTCGTTTTCACGGAATCGCCCGCGTCGAACCAAGACCAGCCCCAGCCGTTGCCCCACAACTTATTATCGGGGTGGCTGTTCTTACCGTCCTTCACCATCATGAACCAACCTTTGAGAAGTTCTTGATGGCTGACCGTTCCAGTCGTCATATCCGAAGTGGCCGCGTCGTAAACCTCCTTCACCAGGATCGAACCTTGGGGAAATTCGCCCGTTGTGCGATAGCTTGCCGCAGTTCCGGGCGAAGCGTAGACGACGTGAATTTGCTTAGCGCCTTTGTCACCTGCGACAGACCAACTCCCAAGGAATTCGTAGGTGGTTCGGTAGTTCTTCGGGATATGCATGTTGCCTGCCGCATCAACAAGTTGTTCCTGCGCAGGGGCGGGCTGGCTGGCTACGGGCTGCGAAACAAGACACCCGACCGTAACTACGATGAAGGACGCGGACGCCACGGCCGCACTTCTGAGAAATGTCATCACAGGGTTTCCTACTTTGTAATCGAAGGATTCTGACTGGGCGGCATTTTTTTAGAAGAGTTCTGGCCAGGCGGCACCGGCACCTGGTCGAGCAACACGTAGAACTGCGTCCATACGTCATCCCGTTTCGCACTCGCAATGTGGCAATAGGCGCATTCCTCGATTGGCCGGACTTTCGCGGTGGCTGCCTTGGGTTCATGGTGGTTGAAGTTGTAGTAGCCCCAGCCGTTGGTTGCCTTATATCTCTCGCTGTCCTTGACCGTCACATCCGCGCCGTTGAAGGCGCCCGGGAAGAATCCCTTCCCAGATGGCTCAGTTCTCGAACCGTCCGGATGAGTGGCGGGCTGCATGAGCTGCAGTTCTTTCACGAAGATTGTTCCCTCGGGGAACAGACCTGTTTTCTTGTAAATATCGTAAGAACCAGGCTCGATATAGACGTTGTGAAATTCAGGGAAGTTTGCTTGAGGGGGGTTTAAGAAGTTTGGCGTCAGTGGCGAACCGACATAAACCCATTCGTGGAAGTTCTTTGGCAGAATAAGCTCGCCATCTTTCGTGTATTCAGGAAGATACCGGCCGGTGGCGTGCCAATCGTCGGGTGGTGGTAGCTGTGGTTGCTGTGCGAAGACTGCGGTCGCTATAGCGCTAGCACCGAGGACGGCGGATAGTGCTAATACTGTGCGTCTCATGATCTCTCTCCTCTGACCAGCTATAATGTCACCGAATGCTGTAGTAGCGGCATTCGTGCGCAGGCGGTCTCATCAACTACGCACAAGTCAGATTAAACGTGCGTGCCTATGTGCGGAAGCAACGAAGGGGCATGCAATTGATACCCGTCGGGAATGATGTCCTCTCGAACTACCTATGTTTGGCGATAACGAGCGTTTCGCCCGCGCAACGCATGCCGAAATGATTCGGAGTCACCGGCGTGACAATCGATTGATTGGAGAGATTGCGCTTTGGCAATCTAATCCGCGCGATGTTACTCACCGCGAAGCGTGCGGCGTTGTGCTCCATCGTCCAGCTAAAGCACTTCGTTTCGAGTAGGCCTGGTAGCGTAGCCTGCCCGAACTGTTTCGCGCTTCCTGTCCAGCTCAAGAGCCTGCTTTTGCAAGCATGCCTTGCATGCTCACCGCTAGTCGGCCGGCGAGCCCCACCTTGGCCTTGCTCATGTTGGCGATCCGCACCGGCCCAGCTCTTCAGTTGTGAACAGCCCCTGAGCGGCTTGGTAGCATGATATGGGCAACATCGTAGAGTGCCATGCGCAACGAACCATTGCCCAGCTTGCTGATCCGGCCCGTGTAGTCCGATCTCGCTGGACTGATGCTATTCCGGTGCTCAGGACAACCTCGTGACCAGTGGCGTTTGCATCTGCGCGCCGAGCGCATCGTGCAAGGCCTCGAAGGACGAAGGCACAGAAGCGCTTCGCTGGAAACGAATGTTGATGCGACCCGCTTCGCCGCAACTGACCGCGCGACGCTGGATCCCAGCACCTCAGGCGGTAGTTCGCCCTCGTGCATAAGGATCTCGGATCTTCTCCGGCAGCATCGCCGAGAAGATCCGCTTTGTCGGCGGGAGGCCTGATCGACCAGGTGCGCAGGGCGTGACCAAAGCGGCAGCCGATTGTTTCACCACGCGCCGCCGCCAGAAGGATACGACACGTCGGTCGGCAGGCGCGGAGTGACTCTCTCAATCGGTCAACGCCAGCGCCTCGCTATCGCCCGCGCGATCGTGAAACGGCGGCTTCCACGCTCGACTCGGGAACGAGCGAGTTGGAGTAGGCGCTGATCGCACAACGACTGACGCACCACGATCCTGGTTGCTCATCGGCTTGCCACCATACAAAGGGCGGACCATACCGTCGTCATGGAAAGGGCCGCATCGTAGAACAGGTATGCATTCTGACCTCGCGCAAGGCACGTCTCTACGCTCTGCAATTCAGCCGCTGTCACGGAGAGGACGGCAAAGCCGCCTCGCTGATAGTTGCACCAGAACGGGCGTGCGGTTTTCCGAAATGGACGCAGGCGGGCCAGTTGTAAGCTGGCTCAGGCGGCACCCGACCATAACCGGACCTCATGCAAACTATAACTAATACGAGCGCGAATGCGTGATGAGCTACGGTCGAGGGACGGTCAGGAGAGATTGAGATGGACGATCTGGACGTACCAGCGAGTTGGCAAGCAAGGCATCGGCCACACGGAAACGTCAGTAGCAGACGTTTGTGTGTGGACGTAGTGCCGGGGGAACGAGCATTGACGCCGCCCAACGGGACGTTCGCTGCGGACGATCACAATTGTGCGGCCGAAGCTTACGAGCGTCATTTCCACGGCTGTCTTGAGCGCCTGCACGGGGAGCAACGTTATCGCGTCTTCGCCGACATCGAACGGATCTCCGGCCGCTTCCCAGCCGCCAAATGGCGCCGGTCTGACGGAACTGTTAGGGAAATCACGGTTTGGTGCTCGAATGACTATCTCGGTATGGGACAGCACCCGGAAGTCGTGAGTGCACTGACCGCAGCGGCACACCGCTGCGGCGCAGGAGCGGGTGGAACGCGCAACATCGCCGGCAATAATTCCCCCTTGGTTGATTTGGAGGGCGAGCTCGCTGATCTGCATGGCAAGGAGGCGAGCCTCGTCTTTACCTCCGGGTACGTATCGAATCAGGCCAGCATCTCGACGATCGGTAAGCTGATGCCAGGCTGCGTGGTCTTATCTGATGCAGATAACCACAATTCGATTATCGAAGGCGTCCGCCAATCAAATTGCGAAAAGCGGATTTTCCGGCACAACGATCTCGGTCACCTTGAGTCGTTGCTGCGCGAGGCAGGAGACCGCCCCAAGCTTGTCGTGTTCGAGTCCGTATACTCGATGGATGGCGATGTGGCGCCGATCGGCGCCATCTGCGACCTCGCGGACCGGTATGGCGCGATGACCTACCTCGATGAGGTTCACGCGGTTGGCCTCTATGGCGGTCACGGTGCCGGGATCAGCGAGCGTGATGGCGTGATGCACCGCGTGACCGTGATCGAGGGTACCCTCGCCAAGGGATTCGGCTGCGTTGGCGGCTATATCGCGGCGTCGCGGTCGATCTGCGACGCGGTGCGCAGTTTCGCGCCCGGATTCATCTTCACGACGGCACTCCCTCCACCAATTGCCGCCGCAGCCCGTGCGTCCGTTCGTTACCTGAAGCACTCGTCTGCCGAGCGCGAAGCACACCAACGGCAAGCCGCTGCAACGAAGCGGGCGCTCAAAGCCGCCGGGCTTCCGGTCTTCCCGACCGACACCCACATCGTGCCTGTGATTGTCGGCGATGCGGAATTGTGTAAGGCGGCAGCCGATCGTCTTCTAGAGCGCCACGCCATTTACATCCAGCCGATCAACTATCCGACCGTTCCCCGTGGGACCGAGCGTCTCCGCATCACGCCCTCGCCATATCACGGCGATAGCCACATAGCGGAACTCGCAGCTGCGCTCGCGGAGACTTGGGAGACCCTCTCTCTTGCCTGAGAGCCGTGCTTGGGAGCGCCCCCTTCGCAACCGCCTCCCCCAACGTTGTGCATCGGAGGGGCATCGGCTACCCGGCGGGCGCGGACCGCGCTGGGAAGGCTTCGCGCCTCCCAGGTTGCGGCCGAGGCAGCCAAGTTGGGACGACGGACCAGCCAAAGAAAGCCGTTTGAGGAGAGACCCGCCCCTTTTCGACACGCTTTCGGTTAAAAGATGTGATGCGACCCAATCCACTCCTTCTATCGCGCTGCTACGTTGCATGGGTCATCGCGTGGCAGATCTTGCTGCTTACGATCATAATAGGGTTCGCATTCGTCTAGTGGGGAGCCCCGAAGAATTGACCTTCGTCATCCTGTTGGGCGGTTCTCCCCAACGGCGCCGCCCTTCGTTCGAACATGCTGATCCAGAATCGATCATTTCGATAAGCCCTCCAACCCGGCGTTCGAAAGCGATCCGAGCGAGACAACGGGCAACCGGAAATAAAAATGGATATCACGCAGCGGTGTCATCTCTTGATCGAGGATCTGTCCGTCGCGCGCGGCGAGCGCGTGGTGTTAGGCGGAGTGTATTTGCAACTTGGCTCGAGCCAACTCGCCGAAGTGACGGGTCCCAATGGCGTGGGCAAATCCACTCTTTTGCGCACTATCGCCGGTTTCTTGCCATTGGGATCTGGTCGCATGTCACTGGTGGAGTCCGAAGCCATGGATTCAGCACCCTTGGCAGAGCGCCTCCACTACGTGGGTCATCTCGACGGGCTGAAGTCAGCGTTGACCGCCCGCGAAAACCTCGAGATCGGCCTGGGAATTTTGGGCCGAGGTCGGCTAACCCCGTTAGACGCGCTGGAGCGTCTGGAGTTAGCCCACGTTCTCGATCTGCCCGTTGGCTATCTCTCCGCGGGGCAGCGTCGCCGTGTCGCATTGGCCCGGCTCCTGGTTGCCGATCGCCCTCTATGGCTGCTCGACGAGCCGCTAACGGCGTTAGACCGGCACGCACGAGCCTTGCTCAAGACTATTGTCGCAGACCATCTCGGAAGAGGAGGATTGATGCTCGCCGCCACCCACGAACCACTCGGTCTGCCGGGGACAATCCAAGTCAGGCTCGGAGCGAGGTGAGTGTCTTCCCGCTGAGGCGCGGCCGGCATCCTTATAGCCGTCTGTCTCAAGGTCGGGAGAGAAGAGGTCACGCCGCTTTTCCGAGTTCCCCGGAATGGTCTCGACGCAATGGCGACGCCGGATTGGGGCCATGATCCGTATTCTCCTCGTCGTCTTTCTTCGCGACGTCACGCTGGCGCGTCGCATCGGCGGAGGCGGAGTTCTTGGCCTTGTCTTCTTCCTCAGTCTCGTAACTGTGGTGCCTTTCGCGATTGGACCTGACCTGCGCTTGCTATCGCGCATCGGTCCAGCCATTCTGTGGATAGCGGCGCTCCTCGCGAGTCTATTGGGCCTTGACCGTCTGTTCCAGGCAGATCACGAGGACGGTTCGCTGGACCAGATGTTGTTGTCGCCGACGCCGCTAGAACTCATTGTTCTGGTGAAGTGCGTGGCCCACTGGTTTGTTACAGGGCTACCGCTCGTTCTGCTCTCGCCTTTGTTTGGCCTGATGTTGGACTTGGACGGCTCGGCGCTCTGGGCGGTAGCAGCGACCTTGTTGGTGGGTACGCCAACTTTCACCTTCCTGGGAGCGATCGGTGCAGCGCTTACCGTCACGCTGCGGCGGGGTGGTCTTCTGCTTTCGATCCTCGTTGTACCGCTAGCCATACCAGTGCTGATCTTCGGTGTCTCCGCCGCGCAGAGTGGCACAGCGCCCGTTCTGACACCGTTCCTGGTTCTCTGCGCTCTGGGACTTGCATCCATCGCCCTCGCCCCAATCGCCGCAGCCGCGGCACTTCGCGGGGCGGGAGAATGACAAGCGCATGCAGCGGAAGGGTTTGCTTGGGAGCTCGCCGTCGCGGAGCGACTCCGCACGCTTCCCAAGCTAAGACGACTTGATCATCGGGCAATGCCTATAGCGGAGTATCCGCGTCTAACAAGGCCGCGAGCCGATCCCGCTCGGCTTGGCTCAAGGGCGCCGCCGGCGTAGGTTGCAGGCGTCGCAATCTGAACAGGAGAGCGATCCCGCCCGCTGCGAGCACCAAAGCCGGCATTCCCCAGAGGAAGGTGGTTTCCAAGTCGAGCGGTGGTCTCAGCAGGATAAAGTTCCCATAACGCTTAACCAGAAAGTCGCGGACCTGCTCGTCGCTCTCGCCGACGTTAAGGCGTTCGCGCACCAGCAGTCGGAGATCCCGCGCGAACTCTGCTTTCGAATCGTCGATCGACTGGTTTTGGCAGACCAGGCAGCGCAGTCCGGCGGAAATATCGCGCGCGCGCGCCTCAAGGTTCGGGTTGGGCAGGACCTCGTCTGGCTGCACCGCCCTGGCCAAGCCAGGCGCGAGGCCTGCGGATACGATCGAAAGCAGAAGAATGCGACGAAGCGGAGTCATTCGGCGGCCTGCGGCGCTGCTGCGGGGTTAGCTGCGGCGCGGACGCGAACCGCGCGGCGCGCGAAGCCGATTCTGAGGCGTCTATCAGACAACGACACGATCCCTCCAAACGCCATGATGACGCCGCCTATCCAGATGGCCGTCACAAGCGGCTTCCAGAACATGCGCGCATCGATCGAACCATCCGCGTGCTGGTCCCCAAGCGAAATGTAGATCTGGCCAAAACCCAGCGTCACGATGCCTGCCTCGCTGACGGTAGTCTGTCGAACGGGAAAACTGCGCTTGGCGGGCTCGACGGTGGCCACGGCCGCGCCGCCCCGGCTTATGACCGTGTAGGCCAGGACTTCGGAGTAGTTCGGGCCCTGTCGAGATTGTAGATTTTCGATAGTCGCTTGATAAGGCCCGAGATCGATCCCCTGACCTAGCTTGACGGTCGCGATCCGCTCCACGCCCCAACCGGTCGCCGCCAAGCCCATAAGTGTCACGCCAAGGCCAGCGTGAGCGATAGCAGCACCCCAGGCGGAGCGCGGCAGCCCGACCGCGCGGGCCAGCATCACTCGAATGGGCTGCCCACGTGCCCAGATACGCGACATCACATCGGCGAACGAACCGACTATGAGGTAGACGGCGAGGCCGAGGCCAACCGTGGCGAGGACAGGGCCGCCTCGGATGACGGCAACGAGCACAAGTGCGACCACGAGGCCCCCCAAGGCTGCAACCGTCGCCCGTTGCGCCGCGCCGAGCAGGTCGCCACGCTTCCAGGCGAGCGACTGACCGATCGGCATTAGCAGAACGATCAACGCTAGTAGCGGACCGAGGGTCAAATTGAAAAACGGTGCACCGACCGAAATCTTGTCCCCGGTCAGAGCCTCAAGCGCGAGCGGATAGAGCGTGCCGGTCAGGACCGTAGCGCAGCAGGCGGTGAGCAGCAGGTTGTTGACTGCGAGCGCGCTCTCGCGTGACACGGGCGCGAACAGACCACGTTGGCTCAGGGAAGGCGCACGCCAAGCATAAAGCGCGAGGGAACCGCCGATGAACATAGTCAGGATGATCAGGATGAAGACGCCGCGCGTCGGGTCGCTGGCAAACGAATGAACGGAGGTCAGCACCCCTGAACGCACCAGGAAGGTGCCGAGCAGCGATAGCGAGAATGTAAGTATCGCCAGGAACAGTGTCCAGATCTTGAGGGCTTCGCGTTTCTCCATAACGGCGGCCGAATGCAGGAGCGCGGTACCCGCAAGCCAGGGCATGAGTGACGCGTTTTCGACCGGATCCCAGAACCAGAACCCGCCCCAGCCGAGGGTGTAATAGGCCCAGTACGAGCCCATGGCTATGCCAAGCGTTAGAAAGATCCAGGCAATCAGTATCCAAGGCCGAACGTAGCGGGCCCAAGCGGCGTCCAACCGTCCGCTGATCAGCGCCGCCACCGCGAACGAGAACACGATCGAGGAGCCGACATAACCGAGGTAAAGGAGCGGTGGGTGTATTGCAAGGCCCGCATCTTGAAGCAGCGGATTGAGATCCTGGCCTTCAAAGGGCGCCGGAAACCGTCGCACGAAGGGATCGGAGGTGAACAGGATGAAGCAGAGGAAGGCAAAAGAGATCCAGCCTTGGACCGTTAGTGTATTGGCGCGCAATTCCTTTGCCATGCCGCGCCCGAGAATCGCAACTGCCGCTCCGAAGGCCGCGAGAATCAGAACCCAAAGCAGCATGGATCCTTCGTGGTTGCCCCAGACGCCGGCGAGTTTGTACACGAGTGGTTTGGTCGTGAGCGAGTTCTCGGCGACTGTCACGAGACTGAAGTCGGACACCACATGAGCGTAAGTCAGGGCCGCGAAGGCATAGCCCAACAGCAGGAACTGGGTGATTGCAGCCGGGACCGCAATGGAAGTCAGCCCAGAATCGCCACTGCGGGTCCCCCAGAGCGGCAGAACTGACTGAAGCAGCGCGACGGCGAGAGCCAGAGCGAGCGCGTAATGTCCGGTTTCGACGATCATCCTTTCGGTCCGTCCCGTTGTGGTGTTTCGTGGAAGGCCGCGCTATTGCGCCCACGCGGATTTTCGTTCCGCCAAATGCCTGATTGCTTGAGTTTGTCGGCTACGTCCTTGGGCATGTATCGCTCGTCGTGTTTGGCGAACACAGTATCGGCATGAAAGACGCCCGGTCCCTCCACCGTGCCCTCGGCCACGACGCCTTGTCCTTCACGGAAGAGATCCGGCAGCAATCCGGTGTAGCTGACCTGGATGTCGTACTTCAGGTCGGTCACCGCGAAGACGACAGTCGACGATCCACCATAGGTAAGTGAGCCACGTTTCACCAGGCCGCCGATGCGCAGACGGGTTCCTCGCGGCGGCGCCTTTTCGGCCATCTCGGTCGGCCCGTAGAAGAAGACGATACTGTCACGCAACGCAAACAGGACGAGCCCAACCGCGATGGCCAAGGTGAAGCCTGCTGCGCTGATGATAGCGATGCGCCTGCCCTTTCTGGTCAAAGTCTACCTCTTCAAACCAAGCTGACTGACGAGTTCATCGATGCGCTCTGGCGCTTGCGCATCTTCTGCTAACTGGGCGCGCGCACTTGCGACGGCCGCCTCGGCCTTCTGGCGTTCACCCAATACGACGTAGGACCTAATCAGTTGCAGCCATCCCTGAAGGTCATGGCCATCCTTCGAAAGCTTCTCGGCCAGTCCTCCCACCATCCCGCGGATCGCGTCTCTCCGCTGCTCCGGTGGAAGCGCCGCGACTTCAGCCCGGCTTCGGCCGGCTTCTGCTTTTGATTGAGTTGGCCTAGAAGACTTATCCAGGTGTTGGCGGACGGCATCCATCCACGGGGCGCCGGCTGGCGTATCGGCCTCCAGCGCCTCCCAAAGTTGTCTCGCCCGATCTGTGTCGCCATCTTGCTCTACTGCGAGCGCATGGAAGAATCGCGCCAGAGGCTGTTTGGGATCATCCACGAGCGCTTGGTCAATGGCACCGCGTGCTTCTGCAGTCACAACGCCGTCGGCAGCCATCGTCAGGGCCTGCCCAAGAGACGCACGCTCCTCCGCATTTTCGCCGAGCAGCCGTAGCGCCGCCCTATACGCATGCGCCGCATCCTGAAACCTTCCCATGCGCAGGTAAATTGGCGCGACAACCTGGAATCCGCGGCCATCATTGGGGTGGCCCTTCAGACGCGTCTCGACTTCGGAAATCGCGGCAGCGAGAGTGAAGTCCTCACCCGTGCGCCTCGATGCGATCGGCATATCAGGCTGGTTGGGAGCGCCGACCTTGAGATACGACGCGAGAGCCACGAGTGGCAGCACTAGGGCGATCGCCAAGGCCGCGGCAGTGCGTCTCGGCTGCCAGCGCGGCCACGCATGCGGCCGGCTCTCCGACGCGGAGTCGAGTGACGCAAGCAGCCGGCGCCCGATTTCGGCACGCGTGGCCATGGCATCCTCGGGCCCTACGAGTCCGCAGCGGACGTCATCATCCGCCTCGGCCAGAAGGCCGCGATAGAAGGCCACGTCGGAATCGTGACCGCCAAAGCTCTCACGCCGCTCGGAGAGCGACCGGGCCAGCGCCAGCACGATTGCAAAGGTCATCATTGCGAAGACGGCCCAGAGCACGTTCAAGGCCTCCGTCCGTTTTCGCCAATCCCTAACGTACCACGTTTTCGGGCATCCGGCGCGCTTGAAAATCGGACTGCTTCTATGTGTGCCGCTCCCATGGTCCGATCGGCCACTCCCGAATGATGTAAATGGACTTGCAAGGCAGTCGTCATGGACGCTCTGCCCCGGCAATTGCCGCCATCAAAGCAGGTCGACTTGCGTCCGAGATGCCTCCAACCAGCTTGTAGGCGATTGTGCCATCCCCCTTGACCACATAGGTCTCGGGGACGCCATAGACGCCGAAATCGATGCCCGTTCGGCCGGACAGGTCAGTGCCGACTTGTGCGAAGGGGTTCCCATTCGCGGCGAGATAGGCTAGCGCGTTTCTGGGATCGTCTTTGTAGACGATGCCGGTAAGCGTCACCCCCTGCCGCTGCAGCATCCGGTCGCTCGCCAACGCCATCAGAGCCCCTTGTTCTTCCCGGCACTCGATACACCATGATGCGAACACGTTCACAATTGTCACGTGCCCCTTCCGCAGATCGGCGCTCGACAAGCCGGGTGGACCAGGCGTGCGAAGCCCCTCGAGCGGCTCCAGTGCAAACTGCGGTGCCGGCTTGCCGATCACAGCGGAGGGCACGAGCGACGGGTCTCCGGCGCCGAGCCGCACCAGGAATAATACCGTGATTCCGAAGAAGACTAGAAGCGGGATAATCACCCACAGGCGGGCCAGCGCGCGTTGACGGGCCGTGGTGCTCGCAGGGAGGTGAATCGAAGGTGTGATGTTGCTCATACGCGGCCGCGCGGATCCGAGTGACCAAGTCGCAGACGACGCAGGGTACGGCGCTGAACGCGATAGTCGATGAGGACCGCCGCGATCATCCCGGCAAGCACGGTGCCTGTCACCAGAAAAGTCATTGTGATGAATCCGCTATGCTGCATCACAATCTGCTCAGGACGCCATTTCGACAGGCAGTATGCAAGCCATGGCAGGTTCACCCGCAGCCGCCATCGTGATCGCAAGCCGCCGGATACGGCGTCGCATGATTTCGTTACGGACTGCCATTACGTGGAGAGTCACGAACAAAAGCGAGTATGCGAGCGCCATCACAATCAGCGGCCATAACATCGTGCCGGCAATCGCCGAGCCCTCCATGCGAAATACCGATGCCGGTTGGTGGAGAGTGTTCCACCAATCAACCGAAAACTTCACGATTGGGATGTTGATGAACCCAACCAAGGTCATGATCGAAACTGCTCGTGCCGCCCTGTTCGGGTCCTCGATCGTCTGCCAGAGCGCGATTAGACCGAGATAGATCAGAAACAGAACCAACACGGAGGTGAGCCGGGCGTCCCAAACCCAATATGCGCCCCACATTGGTTTACCCCAGAGGGAGCCTGTGACGAGGCAGATAAAGGTGAAAGCCGCGCCAAGCGGCGCAGCCGCCTTTTGTGCTGCATCGGAAAGTGGATGACGCCAAACTAAGGATCCGAGCGCAAACACCGCCATGAACGTGTAGGCAAGCATCGCTGTCCACGCTGCGGGAACGTGGATGTACATGATGCGCACCGTCTCGCCTTGCTGGTAGTCGGGTGGCGCGGCGAATGTTCCAAGCAGACCAACTGCGAAGGCGAACGCCGTCGAACCCCAAAGCCAAGGCAGCAGCCTTGCGGCGATACGCACGAAATTACCGGGATTGCTGTACGCAGTGAAGTTCAGACTCAAATTCCGATCTCCTCGAACTCAACCTGCAGGCCGGGATTGCTCGCGCTCCCGACGAAAGTTCGTGCCACTCGGGCGTCTACAAGCCGATGAGTATCGCATCACACCGGAGACGATTTCACAAATTACCTCCAGTTATTGTTTTGATGCCCGCTAGGCGCCCAGAGCTGAGCGGCTCCGATTTGTATACTTGGAGTGCCGAAATCGTCCCGTGCAGACGGCACAGCAATTCGAGAGACCGATAGTAGGTGGGAGCCGCGCGCTATTCGATCGCGTGCGACGTCGAGATAGCCCGCGCTCGATGCTCGGCGTAATGAGCTAAAAGTGACGGCGCTCGTCTCGTGTAAGCGGTCCGCTTCAAAGGGCGCCTTCTTCGTATAGGTCCCTTACTCCGTTTGGATGCCCGACCCGTACGTAGGGTCAATTGAGCAACAATCGCGATCGTCGTATCTATAACGCGTGCGGTGGCCCTCCCAGCTATCGCTGCCCACCTTGGGCGTTTCCTCCCTAGACTTAGGCCGCTTGTGGCAACGCAGGCGGCCCTTTTTTTGTGTGCACTCATTTGGAATTGAACCGAGGTCTGGTCGACCTATACCTCGGCAGGGTCACTTCATACCCTCGCGCAATGGCAACAACTAAGCGCTCGGTGCTACCAGATGATACGGAGCGAACAGCAACGGAACCGGCCCGCGAGCAGGCAGTTGCAGGACAAGGTCGGCCACGTAATGCTCGACCGGTCTTTCCCATCATCGAGCCGTATGTTGCCAGTAATTACTGTTTACTTCCATGGTTGCGGAGAGCCCCCCATGATAAGCATCGCCGATCTCTTAATCCGGTTCCGGCAAGGGAGCCGGCCCGCGTCCAATGCTCAAGTTGCGGTTGTGACCGATCGGGATCGATCCAGCATGGCCGAGTTTGTCCGCATCCTGCAGGCCTACGATCAAGGCCGGTACGGCAGGAGTTAGAGGGCGACCGCGTCTCAAGCAGCGAAGAAAATCCGGGACACGGGACCGTCCACACATGACTTCAATCAGTCATTTCGCTTTCGCAATGCAGGTGCCATCAGTTGCTAATCGGCGATCCGCTTTCGAGGCCATGATCGAATTCGTGACAAAGGATCGTCGCCCAAGCACGATGAGCCGCGGCTAACGTTGTTGTGACCACGACAGCTCGGCGACGCGTTTCGATCGCCCGGGTAGTAACTCGCAAGGCGAGCTGCTGAGGTGCCGTCGCCGCCGGATAATGGGAAATGCCCTGCGACTATCTATCCGATAGCCATTTATCATAAGCTTAATTCAGACGCGATCGCATCACGGCGGCGTTTGGCTGCCCTCACCACCTCGCCGTATGTTCAATCGGAGTTCTGTCCATCACCCTCAGATTCTTCCGGAACGTATCCATGCACTTGGCGAAAGGCACGGAGAAAGCTACTGTAGCTCCTGTAACCGACCGCCCGCGCGATCTGCTCAACTGAAAATGTCCTCGCGGCGAGCATATCGGCTGCACGCTTCATCCGTATTTGCCGGAGCGCTACCATTGGCGAACATCCTATCGTGCGCACAAAGCGCGCCATGAATGCGGATCGGCTCAAGCCGGCCTTTTGCGCCAAGGCCATGACAGAGTGATCGGCCGCCGGCCGCGCTAGCATATCGGCGAACGCAAGAGCGATTTGACGGTCACTCAAAATAGAGAAGCGTTCGAGCCAAACGCTGGTCGAACTGAGACTGCGACGGACGAGCGTGACGAGCACCTGCTTGAGAATGGCGGTTGTCATCGCCTGCATTCCAACCCGCCCGCCGCTGATTTCTGCCAACGCGGCCTGCAACTTCGACCCCACTTCATCGGCTGGTTCGAAGCGCTCGACAATCGGCGTGGAAAGGCCTGCAAAGAGGTCGATCGACGAGCCGTAGGTAGCGCGAAAGTACCCGCAGATCAGCATGACCATCGGGTCCAGGTCCCCGGCGACGAATCGCTGGATTCGCTCGCCGAAGCGCGGATCCCATTGCGCTTCGACCACATTCACTCTCTTGGCCGCTGTGCGGTCATCGACCTCGATGTGAAACGGCTTCTTGGCCGGTGTGATGACAAGGGTGTGAGGTACTAGAGGAAATGCGGAGAAGCCACCCACGACCATTCGTCCGGTCCCGGAAAGATTGTAGTGGATAGCCGGCGCCTCCGCGCTTCCGAATGACAGGCGCCAGCCTGGGCTAACCAAACACTCGATGAGCCCAATGACGTCGACATCCAAAGTTGCCATCAGCACATCGAGATGGGATCGAAGCAATGTAAGATTTGGACGATCGGACATGTGTTTCGGACTCTCGGATTGAGCTGATGTCCTAGTCTTAGGACAGGACAATTGCAAATCGTGGAACTGCATTATGGCTAGGATGATGCGCATCTGCTCGCCATGACCAACTGCCTAAGCGAAGTTGGGAACCTCTTCGACGAGCGTGAGCGTGCCGCGCTTCCCGCGGCCCTCATTTCACTGTCCAGAACTGACGCCTTAGGAGATCCCCAAATACAAAAAGCACTTAATGGAAAGGTAGGCGAGGCGATCCCAATGCAAACCTGACATTAAACTGGTCTCGCGTACGATGTTCTAGCAACCGCGACCTCAATAGGAAACAGCATCGATGCGAACGCTTTCAGCAAGACGCGGCCGGCAATTCCGAGCCGGCGCACAATACCTGTTTCCTCGGAAGCTCCGCGAGCAACCGCTTGATCATCACCCCTGCCTACTATGGCAACGAACCGAACGGCCCGTACCGCGGCAAATGTTTCGAGTATGACTATGCAGCTGCAACTTTATCAGGTGCGATATTTCTTAGCCCTAGCAAAGACGCTAAATTTTACGCGAGCTGCGGAGCAATGCAATGTGACGCAGCCGGCGCTGACAAAGGCGATACAAAAGCTGGAGCAAGAACTCGGTGGCGCGCTGATTCACCGTGAACGTCATCTCACCCAGCTCACCGATCTGGGCAAGATGATTTTGCCCACGCTGGAGAAAATATTTTCCGCCGCCGAGGCCGTACGGCTTCAGGCACGAGGGTATCAAAAGAAGACAATAGCCCCGCTTAAGATCGGACTGGTGCCGTCAGTCTCCGCCGCACTCATTACGGAATTGCTCGTGGAGCTCGCCAGGATCATCCCCGATCTTCGAGTCGATCTGCGCGAGGCCGATGCCAACGGGCTGGTTGCGATGCTTTTGGATGGCGAGATCAATGCCGCACTTGTCGGTGACGCCATGGAGCTGCCTGAGCGTATCGACCGCTGGCGCCTGTTCGAGGAACGCTGCGTGCTCATCTTGTCTCGGAAACATCCGATGGCCAGGCAAACCGTCATCCTGCTCGAAGACTTGCATGAGTTGGTCTTTCTCGAAAGGGTCGGATGCGACGTCGCAGACCGATTTAAGCGGGCTTGTTTTGCCGGCCACCCAGGCCCCAAGGTTGTGCACAGGAGCGATCAGGAAAGGCATCTTCAGCAAATGGCATTCGCCGGTTTGGGGGCCATCTTGGCGCCAGAGCACGCTCCCAGACTACCGTCGCTCGCCACTGTCGGAATTGAGGGCGACCCCGTCCGGCGCGAGGTGCAGCTTTTGGCCGTGGCGGGGAGGCAGTATTCGCCGGCGCTTGACGCCTTCATCAAGGTTGCTCGTGTTCGCGACTGGACGAGTGCGTTGGACAAACTCCGCCGCGCATCTGCCCCTGACTCGAACAAGGACAATGTTTGCACCGCTGATGCACAAGGTGCAGGTTCCTTGATCCAAATCACGGGCCCCGGCCCCGCCTCCTCATGCCCGAGCTTGGCACGGGCATCCAACCGTCGTTGCTGAAGTGACGCGAAGTCGTGGATGGCCAGGACAAGCCGGGCTATGACGCAGTTGCAGTGGCCCATGCGCAGCCTCTTGAATTGACTTGTCTCATTCCGGTCGGCCTCGAAGGACGAGGCTTAGGCCCATCCTATTTCGGACAGGGCAGCAAGTAAGGTTTCGGTCTGCGCTCCCGTGATGGAGTCCGGGCCGACAAACGCTCGACGGATGATCCCTCGTTGGTCGAGGACATAGATGGCCGGCATCGGCAACATCCAAAAGGAGAAGCCATGGGGAGCGCAGAGATCGAGTCCGCGCCGCAAGAGATGGCTCTTTACGTCCCCCGGCACCACGGACAACAGGCCGAACGAAAGGCTCACCCCAAGATCTAGGTCGGAGAGGAGTTCCAGATCCAGTCGGTGGTCGCGTTTGAAATTGCGCAGCAAGTCCCCTGTCTCGGGCGTTATCGCAATTACTCTGGCGCCAGCAGCGCGGATACTAGGGATGGCCCCGTGAAGAGCGCGTAGACCAGCTGCGCACATTGGGGACCAAGTCCCGTAAACGAAGATGACAATTAACGGTGCAGTTTGTCGCAATTCCAAAGATGAAACGAGCTTTCCATTTGCCTCGGGCAGAAGAAAATCGGGGGCAAGTTCGTTCGCCTTCAGGGCGCCGTCAGGAATACCGGCCTCTTGCAACCATGACGAAAGCAGGCGGTCGGTCCGGATGTCCAGCATGCGTAAACCGCTCAAGGTCTCCGCAGAGGGTTCGACCTGCGTACTAGCCGGGCGCCCCTTTGAAACTTCATCGCCCATTCTGGTCCTCCCCGGTACGCCCACGGTACTTGGCAGCGGATGTTTCTTCCATGGTGACCGAGCGTTTTGGAAAGCGAAAATTCAACTTTGGAATGGTAACCGTCCACGAATAATCGTTAGGAATAGTCGCCGCCCCCAGTATCGCGATGCGCGCGGGCAGACGAACAAGTAGGCAGCAGCTTCCGTTGAGGAGGTCACGACCCTTTCACCGCGCCAGGGCTCCTGCATACCGAGCGACACGATCGAGGAGAGACAATAGCCAAGCATCGAGCTGGACGAGCTGGTACACCAAGAGTGTCCTTCGAACCGATACCTGATCGCTGCACGACGCATTGGGTCCCATTTGCGGAGCGCGTGCCCTATTCGGCATTTTGTCAGGAGTGCTTCTGCAAGATGCAGCCGCGAGCCACGACAATCGGTGAGCAGGCCAACCTCCTCAGTCGAACATCTGTTGCTGATAACGTATGCCCCGACCGACAGAGGCGCCTTCTAGCCCGCACGGCGTTGAGGGAGACAGACGTAACCAAATTGAGGTTTGCTTGCCCGCCGCTTCAAAAAAGCAGAGTCGGTGAAGTGACGCCGCGCGCCAAATAGGTCGGAGCCGGGATATCCAAAAGTCGCAGCCCTGCTCCGCCAAAAGTCTAATCCCGTTTTGCCCTTTCTGTCAGACATGCAAACGCGAGTGCAATTGGCGACTTCCGTGTCGCAGGGCAGGCTCACCTCGCATCCCTTGTAGCAGCTTTCGGGGAGGATCTGCCGCTCGGCCCGGCGCGACGCCCTACTCCCAAAGCAGGCACCGCGATCGCGCAACGGTATGGATGAATGCAGTCCTGAATCGGAGTTCGAATTCCATGCGTCCAGCCAATGATGACCAGTTGATGCCACGAGTCAAATTCCAGCAGACGGGTGAAGCGATGTTGGAACGCCGCCGACCACTTTCGCCCTCCACGCCGCGACCCGAGCTCCAGCAAGTCCCTTTTTGCAAGGAGCTTGGAAAGCCACGCGATTGGCGCCACGGCCCTGAAGATCGGCAACAACTTTCAAGATCACGAATGTTGCTGCCGATAGCTCAATCTCCGATCATTGTTTGCGACCATGAGCCACTCATTTTCGATCCAATTCGCCAATTGGATGATCAGGTGCCGGCGGACTTGATCCATCCCGTTGTTGAAATTTCTCCTCGCGAGGCTGTGGCACGCCTCACCATAACGGGGCACGGCATGACGGCCGAATCTGTGCGATCCACAAATCGAGGCAAAATCCAACATCAGTATCGGGCTCCAATGCATATGCTCGTCATGTACGAGAAGGGGGAGCGCCGCGATGGAGAAACATTTGTGGAAGGTCTGCCGCCATCAGCCCTCCGGAACCTCGAGCGGAAGCTGACATTCGTTCCTGCTGGCCGCGAGTTTTACGATTGCCACGAGCCGCGCGGATCGCAGATGCGGCTCATGTACTTCTACTTCGACCCTGAGAGGCTGAGGGCTCTTTCTAACCGTGGCATCACCGGCCTGCCGGACTCCCCACGCCTACTGTTCGAAGACGAAACGCTATGGAACACCGCGCTCAAGCTGAAGACGTTCGTCGATAGCTCTGCAGGAGACCCGGTCTACTTCGAGAGTCTCGGTAGTTTGCTCATGCATGAAGTCGTGCGTTTCACTTGCGGGATGCCCAGCATTCAACGTCAACTCCAAGGTGGTCTTGCACAGTGGCAGCAACGGCTCGTCACAGCCTACATCCAGGAGCATCTCAATGAGCGGATACCGATTGGCACGTTGGCGCAGCTCGTTCGTCTTAGCCCGTATCATTTCTGCCGGGTGTTCAAGCAATCTCTCGGAATGCCGCCTCATCGGTACCAGACCAAACGTCGCGTTGAGCAGGCCAAATTACTGCTGGCAAACCGCGCAGGCTCTATGACGGAAATCGGTCGGGCGGTCGGCTTCAGCAGTCGTAACGCGTTCGCCACAGCGTTTCGGAAGGCGACGGGAATTGCTCCCGCGGAGTACCGCCGAAGCGTGGCTCCTCCGATAACCGTATGAATGAATTGCGCCGTCGCGCTCAACTTTGCCATTCGAAGGTAGCGTCTCGGTGTCACATTGCGATGAGGACGATCGGGCGTTGGATGCCCGTCAAGAAAGCAGGTTACGGACCTTAAGAAGGCATGCATCTGCCGCTGGTGGCGAAGAGAGGCAGAAAGCCCATCGCGGGACTTGGGCAAAGCGACCGAAAGCAAGCGGCGCTGGGAAAAGGACCCGCCCAGAGCGATCCTAGGGACGTTTCGCAAATCTGTAGCTGCTGATAGGCTGGGAGCGAGACTAGGTCGATTGTAGTCATCACCCCTATTTTAGTCCGACCGATGAAAGGTCAGATCATCTTCACGCGCAAACGATCGCGTTCCACGCTGGAACTCGCGGAGTGTCATTTGTTGAATGATCTTCGTGAAGATGATAGTTTTACACGGAATCGTCGGTTTTGGCGGAGTATCCCGTGGCGCAGCATTCAATTCAAAAGCGTGCGGTAGCTGAGGAGCCAACTATCGTCGTGGTTGACGACGACAACGACTTCCGCGCCTCACTCGGGGACCTGTTCAACTCGGTTGGCTTCAAGGTCAAGATGTTTGGCTCGGCAGCGGAGCTGCTGCAAGGCGAATTGTTGCCCGACGCGGTGAGCTGCCTCGTACTTGACGTCAGATTGCCGGGCCTAGGCGGTCTCGACGTCCAAGCCGAGCTGTCGAAAGTGAACGCTTCCATTCCCATTATCTTCATGACCGGCCACGGCGACATTCCGATGTCGGTCAGGGCCATGAAGGCAGGCGCTGTGGATTTTCTAACCAAGCCATTCCGCGATCAAGACATGCTGGATGCAGTCACGATCGCGCTCGAGCGCGATCGGACGCGGCGGAAGACCCAGCAGTGGCTCACGGAATTGAACTCGCGTCTTGAGCGATTAAGCGCGCGCGAGCGAGAGGTGCTGGCTCTCGTGACGACTGGCTTAAAGAACAAGCAGATCGCTTTTAAGCTAGAGATAGCTGAGATTACTGTAAAGGCGCACCGCGGTCATGTTATGCAGAAGATGGGTGCGCAATCGCTGGCCGAGCTTGTCAAAATGGCGGAGACGCTCGGTATAAAGTCGCCCCGGTCTTAATCGCTTCCTGCTTGCACGTGGGTCCATCAGCTAAGAGGGTTATTGTTTGGGCAAATCAACTGACGGCTTAATCGCTTGCCGCCAGGCCCTGCTGCCGCGTCAAGCGCGACGGCCCGACATCAGCGCACGCGTTCGGACGCGGCCCAAACTGGGCTGAACTATTCACATGGTCTGCATCGATTATCCCTAAGTATAGCATCGGTTGTTCCAAAGTGTAGCACCGCCCGTCCGCCGTACAATCGCCAGTTCAGACCCTTGTCGTTAGGGTCCAATGGTGTCCGCGCAGCGCGCTTCCTGAGATGGACACGGAACGCGAGATGCGGCGGGCCACCTCCCCAGTGATGAAGGCGGGGATATGTCTAGCGAGATTCAAATTTCGATCATCGATGATGATGAACAATCTCGCTCAGCCTTAGCGGGTCTCCTGCAAGCGATGGGATTTACGACTGAGACCTACTCGTCCGCAGTGGAGTTTCTGGCGTCTCCAAACGTGCGCGATAGCTCCTGTTTGATCGTTGATGTCCACATGCCGCGCATGACTGGGACTGAGTTGCATAGCCGCTTGGTAGGATCCGGCTATAATATACCAACGATTCTGATCACCGCTTACCCCGACGACAGCGCGCGAACTCGGGCTCTGGATCAAGGCGTCGTTGGCTACCTGACCAAACCCATCGACGAAAAGGTTCTACTCGGATGCGTCGAATCGGCTCTACAGCGCGCGAAATCAGATAAAAATCCCTAATCAGCAATCGATCGGCTGCCGCGCAGGAAACGTACCCTTCAGCTCGAAAATCGTTGCTCTTTGAACGGGTCCCCGTAAATGTGAAATCCGTTAAATTCCCACAAGCCCGGCGATTCGCGATCCAAGAACTGGATCCCGCGCACCCATTTCACGCTCTTATAACCATAGAGGTTTGGAACCACGAGCCGGAGCGGGTAGCCATGTTCGGCCGTAAGGGGTTCGCCGTCATGCCGCAAGGCGAAAACCGTCGTCGGGAGCAGAAAGTCCGAGATTGGCAGGTTCGCCGTGTAGTTGTTCTCGCCATGGATCATCACGTGCCGCGCCTCTGGCCGCAACGTTACTCGCTTCATCAATTCTGCGGCGAGAATCCCTCCCCAATGGTTGTTGAACCGGCTCCAGCGCGAGACGGAGTGCAAGTCAGCAAACACTTCACTTTGCGGCAGTTTGCAGAGCTCTTCCCAGGAAAGCCGCAGCTGCTCCTCTACCAGGCCGAACACGCGAAAATCCCACGTCGTGGGAGCAAAGACCGGCACCGAGCCCACATGCAGCACCGGCCACTTGTGGGTCAGCGACTGCCCTGGGGGCAGCCGCCCAGCGTCACGCATCTCACGCTCCCGTTCGCGTCGCTCGTTCGGTTGCACGAATAGCTCCTCCGCAAAAGTATAGCGCGGCCTAGTTGGCGCACGCGGTGATCTCCGGGGCATGAAGAGCGGTCACCCGGGTTGCGTCGGGCATCACGGAACATAGGTTCTTGGTACCCTACATTCCGAGAACCGAACTACCAAGGCCTAGTGCAGCCCAAAGTGGCGAAGGAGGAGGCTCACTCCTCCCCGTCACCGATCTTGGAGTTAGAAATACTTGCAGGCTCGGAGAGTAAGCCAGGAACAGTCTTGCTGGTGTTGTGACGGAAAATGTTGACGGCTCCGATCACCTCGTCCTCGTCGTCGCGAATCGGAAAGACATTAACGAGGGCCAGAAGACGATTACCGTTGGGCTGTTCGCAGATGACATCGGCGTTCCGAACGGTGCCGCCGTTGTTGATCACCACGGAGGGGGGTGCAAGTTCGTGCGGCATCACTTCTCCCGAGGGGTAACGAAGAAGGTGTGACCCGCAATACTTTTCTGAGGTTCCCAGAGAAGGCGTGCGTCCCCAACCCGCGATTGCAGCTTTGTTGCACTTGACGACGGTGGCATCCTTTTCGAGAACGTACATCCCGACTGGGATAGAATCCATTGCCGCTTGGTCCGCAAGAATCCCTTTTGCGACGAGATGTCCGTCGACCAGTTCTCCTCGGAAGTCGATTTTGTCGAAGTCGCCATCCAAAATCATCTTGCTTGTTGCCATGTTCAACCTCCTTCTGCGAAAAACTGCTCCAGTGCATTTAACGGAGTTTCCATTTCGCGGCCGTTGACTCAACCCCGACATGCTAACTTGCACAGCCGGCCTTCGGTACCTACCATTTTGTAGTCGCAGATAAACAATGAGAGGGCAGTCCTTTCGTTTCGTTTAGGCCAACTACGATCGGGTTCAGAACCCGGCCTGTTCGCTTATGCGCCATTAGAAAAACGCCCGCTTCAGTTCATGAGCCCCCGCGGACCCGTGGGGCCTGGCAGCGGACTCATTGGGAGCGCAGATGGTGGAGCTATCCAAGTTTTGTGGTGGGGTCCAGATGAACGCCCGCATCACGCCAATGGGTTCCTCGAAGATGGTCAAAGGGTCACTTCGTTATATCGCCGCGCCCCTTCTGTTTCCCTGTGACGTGCTTCGCCGTGCGGCTCATGCGAGGCAGTCCTTCCGGGTCCGCGGGGTTTTCGTCATCCGCCTTGAGCCGATCCGCAATTCGTACCAAATCCGCCAGCGAGCGCGCGTCCATTTTTTGCATAATTTGGCTACGATGAACGCGGACAGTTACTTCGCTGACGCCAAGTTGGCCGGCAATCTGCTTGCTTACGCGCCCCTTTGCAAGCAAAGTCATGATTTCCTTTTCTCGATCGGTCAGGCGCACAAATCGCTCGTGGATTTGCGCCTGAGCGCGTCCTTGCGCGGCGAGCGCACGGTGGCGTTCGATCCCTTGGCGTACCGCATCGAGCAGCTCTTGCTCCCGGAAAGGCTTTGACAGGAACTCTATTGCACCTGCTTTCATGGCCCGCACTGACATCGCGATATCGCCATGGCCGGTAATGAAAACAATAGGCGTATCGACGTGAGCCGCGACTAGTTGTTTTTGCAACTCAAAGCCGCTTGCACCTGGAAGTCTCACATCCAGAACGATGCAGCTCGGTAGTACCGGAGGATTGGTGCCCAAAAACGCCTCAACTGACTTGAAGAGCGCGACCTTCACTGAGATCGTCTCCAGAAGGGCACCCAAACTTTCGCGGACGAATTCGTCATCGTCTATGACGGCAACGACGGGCTGGTCACTCTCGTTCATGGTGCATCTGCAATGGGTAAGCTGAATTGGAAAACTGCTCCAAATGGAGCACCTGGGGTCACCGAAATCTGTCCATCGTGGGCTTCGATTATCGAACGACAAATTGCCAAGCCCATACCCGTTCCGTTGTGTTTTGTCGTGAAGAACGCGTCGAAGAGTCGATCGATCACCGTGGAATCGAATCCAACGCCGGTATCGTGGAATGAGATCTCAACCATTCTGTCATCCAGCACCCGAGACCTTATCGAAAGGGTCCTTGGACGATCCGTCACAAGCATCATTGATTCGATGCTGTTCAATACGAGATTCAGAATGACTTGCTCCAATTGGACGCGGTCGCCGTTGATCCGCGGAACCGACTCGTGCAGATCAGCAAGCGTCGTTATACGGTGCTTGCGAAATTCCTCTTGCGTTAGCTTCATGACATCACGAATCGCCTCAATAATATCGAGCGGGGCCTTTCCAACCGGGGTTTTGTTCATCAACGCCTTAATGCGGGCGATTATATCGCTCGCGCGTCGCGCGTCCTTGGCCAACCGCTGGGCAGCCGCCCTCGCTTTGGTGAGATCCGGCTCCTCCGTGCTCAACCAGTGGAGGCACGTATCGCTATTGGCTGCAATGGCCGTCAGAGGTTGGTTGATCTCGTGAGCGATGGACGCAGACAGCTGCGCCATCGCAGTAAGACGGGTCACCCGGGTCAGCTCTTCCCGCGCTCCGCGTAGCGCCTCCTCCACTCGTCTCTGATCTGTCAAGTCGCGCACAAACGCGGTGAAGTGCCAGGTTTCCAGCCGAATAGCAGTGACAGTCAGTTCGACGGGGAATTCATGTCCAGCGCTGTGGAGCGCCGTTATGTCGATGCGTCTGTTTAGTATCGGGCCTTCGCCGGTTGCGAGAAAATGCTCACACCCTCGCGAATGAGCCTCGCGATACTGCATGGGGATAATCGTATCCACGATTCGCTTGCCGACGGCTTCATCGCAGGACCATCCAAACATGTGTTCGGCGCTTTTGCTCCAGCCCGTAATTATATCACGCGCGTCAATCGTGATGACAGCGTCGAGGGAGGAATCCAAGATCAATCGCGTTTGGTCCTCGGCCAGACGAAGGTGTTCCGCCGCGCTTTTGCGTAGTGTGACCTCCGTCGTGATGTGGGCGGTCGCATAGATTCGACCGTCCGCATCGACGATTGGGAACTTCTGAACTGCGCCCCAGCGCGGACCTATATCGGTCGTAGCAAGCTCCTCAAGCATCACTTCGCCCGAACGAGGCACTTCTCGATCGTTCGTTCGAAGTGCGCCCGCTCCGCGCAATTTAGATAGGTCATCCTCGGTTTTACCAATAATTTGATTGCGGAAGACACCGGTGATCTTTTCAAATTCGCTGTTGACCAGCAAAAAGCGACCATCAGGGTCCTTAAGAAAGATCGGGTTGGGGCTACCATCGATGATTGCGAGAAGCCGTCTCTCCCTATCCACCAGCGCGTCCCTCTCCGACCTCAACTCCTGAATATCCGAACTAGAGCCGACGAACCGGAGTACCTTGCCCCGGGCGTCTCGCACCGGGACCGCACGATCAAAGTGCCAACGATAGGAACCGTCTGCATAGCGAAACGGTGCCTCAAACGTCCAGCCTCCGCCAGATCGGACACCGTCCCAAAATATGTGGGACACACGTTCCTTATGGTCCGGATGCAAAGCGGAAAGAAAGGGCGGAAGATCGCTTGGACTCTTTCTCCACGTTTTCAGCGGCGCCGTGCAATAATCCGCCGATAGGCCGGTCGCATCCAGATAGAATTGATTGACAAAGTCACAACTGCCATGCCGCGTAACTGTCCACGCGACCGCGGGCAATTTATGCAAGACCTCGAGTTGCAACCGTGATCGATCCAGGACTTGCTTATACTGGTCTATTTCGTACGAAAGGGCTTCCGAAGCGGTTTTAACCTCGCCCATGCGACGGCGTTGGGCTCGTCGTTGAGCCATAATGTTCTTCTTTACGCTGCGGATCTGCTCGGGCGTTAAACTGCCTTCCTCCCAAGGCTGCCCTTGACCCTGCCCACTTCCGCTCGGTTTCGAGGAACCGACGTGGCGATCATCGACAGCAATCTTCTTGGAAGGTCGCGCCCGTTGGCGCGTTGCATTTGCGCGTCCGATTACCGTCCGCGTTTTCTTCTTCGACTTGGACTTCAAACGAGTCATTTGTAGCTGATCTCGTGTCCAGTATCCGCGCAGGGCTATTTTGCCGTCACGCTTGCACTCAAGTTACATACTAATCTCTTTTCGGCGCGTAAACGGCAGCGATGGATCATAACAGATCGCCCATCAAGATGAATTGAAGCGCCGGATCAAAGTGCCGAAAGCCTACATATAACCGCTGGAAAGTCGATACGGGATGCGCCAGTTGCTCGCCTATTCCTATCTCTTGGAACCGATATTTGGCCAATCTGCAGCAGTCTCGCTGGGATGCCAGTCCCATTCGAACTGGTAGCTAGTGGCGCAGGCTGCGACGCGGTGGGGCACAGAATGCGAGGCCCCGCAAGCGCAGATTCTTTCATCGCCGCGCCCTTCAGGTCTCGTCGCGCGATTCCGGCGGACTCGTTGGGATTTCCCGCGGACGGGCGGCTTTGCTGTATCGAGCTACACCACCACCGGGGACACAACCTCGCCACGGATGATCATCTGGTCACCATGAGCCTGTGAAACAGCTCCGTCCGCTCTTTGAGGCATTTGCAAATAGATAATCAGACGGCCGGCCTCATGTTATCGCATCTTGCCTCAGAAATGCGTTCCCTGAGCTGATCGCCGCAGTTCAGTTACCAAACGTTCAGACGAGTCACGCCGGAATGCTTGCGGGAGCTCTTCAACACTAAACCAAATAGGTCTCCAATTGCAGGTTCAACAAGTTGCTGGAGGCGCCGCTGATGCTATGCCGGAATATGACCGACAAGCCACAATTCAAGAATCGGAGTTCTGTCCGGCAGCGGTGCTCCTGCTCACCAGGCAAGTGCGCCGGCTTCCGCCAACCCGCTGCGCAGTTGTCCCCAAGGCAGACGGATAAACTTCAGCCGGGCATTTGCTCATAAGACGGACCTAACTCTCGAGCAATCCCGTCGATGAAGAGACCCTTTTCAGCTCGTTGGAAAGTTCCAGTTCGTTAGAAAGCTTGAACCAACTCTGCGGCCCCGCGGCCATTGATGTTTCTTCCCTGTTGACATCCTTTTAGCGTCCTGCCCAAATCAATGTTCCGAGGTCGTGATGCCGTGGCAACAAGAATGTCACCTCTCGGGGTACGTGCTGGTGCCCCTGCGCGAAAGCGCGGACTTTACCCTTTACCGCGGCCGAAAGCACGACGACCCTTTGCCAGTCCTAGCGGTCGCACTCTTTGAACAGCCGTCGCCTCAGAGTATCAGGCGGCTCATGCACGAATACTCATTCGCAGCCGAACTCGATCCCGCGTGGGCTGCCAAGCCTCTGGCCATTGTTCGTCACGAAGGGCGGACGATCCTCTTACTCAAGGATCCCGGCGGTCAGCCGCTGGATTGGATTCTTGAGCGTGACCATGGGCAACCGCTGGATCTGACTCGCTTCCTGAACATCGCTATTGGGCTGGCAAGAACACTGGGTCAAGTCCATCAGCAGGGCCTCATACATCGCGATATCAAGCCTTCGAATGTCCTCGTCGACGGCACCGGAAACGCATGGCTCACCGGATTCGGGATTGCGTCCCAACTTCCGCGCGAGCGCCAGTCGCCCGATCCTCCCGAGTTCATCGCAGGAACGCTCGCCTACATGGCACCCGAGCAGACGGGACGAATGAATCGTTCGATCGATTATCGGAGCGACCTTTACTCGCTTGGAGTGACTTTTTACGAAATGCTGACCGGGAGTCTTCCATTCACGGCCTCCGAACCGATGGAATGGGTGCACTGTCATATCGCGAAACAACCCGCCCCACCGAGAGCGCGGGTGGGAACCGTACCGGTCTCGGTCTCCGCGATCACGATGAAGTTGCTCTCGAAGACCGCGGAGGAGAGATATCAGACAGCGGTGGGAGTTGAGAGCGATCTTCGGCGCTGCCTATCCCAATGGGAGTCCCACGGGTCGATCGATGACTTCACTCCTGGCGCTTGCGACACCCCGGATCGCGTCATCATCCCTGAGAAGCTATATGGGAGGGACCGCGAAATTGGCACTCTGCTGACCGCCTTCGACCGCATTGTTGGCGGTGGCCGAGCCGAACTGGTGCTGGTCTCCGGATACTCCGGCATCGGTAAATCCGCAGTCGTTAATGAGCTCCATAAACCACTCGTGCCGCCACGCGGCTTGTTCGCGTCGGGCAAATCCGACCAGCACAAGCGGGATATTCCGCACGCCTCGCTGGCACATGCGTTTCAGAGCCTTGTCCGGCCGCTCCTCAGCGAGAACGAGGAAGACCTCCGCAAATGGCAAGACGCAATTCTCGAGGCGGTGGGTCCGAACGGACTGCTCCTCATCGATCTCGTCCCGGAATTGCGGCACGTGATTGGCGACCAGCCGCCAGTGCCGGAATTGCCGCCGCGGGAAGCGCAGAGACGTTTTCAGACCGTCCTTCGACGGTTCATTGGCGTGTTTGCGCGACCTGAACATCCGCTTGCGCTCTTCCTCGATGACATGCAATGGCTGGACGTCGCCACACTCGACCTCCTCGAAGATCTGTTAACACGCAACGATTTGCAGCATTTATTGCTCATCGGTGCGTATCGGACCAACGAGGTCAATGCCAACCATCCGCTGGTACGTAGGCTTCAGGCGATCCGTCAGGCCGGAGCCGCAGTGCAGGAAATCGTTCTCACACCACTCAGTCGCGACGATCTAGGTAAGCTGCTTGTGGACTCCCTTCACTGCCAAATGGAGACCGCCGCCCCACTGGCAGACTTGATTTACGAAAAGACCACGGGCAACCCGTTCTTTGCAATTCAGTTCATTTCGACTCTCGCGGACGATCGCCTGCTGACATTCGATTATCGCGCGCGCCGTTGGGTATGGGACCTGCCCCGCATTCGTGCCAAAGGCTTCACGGACAACGTCGTAGAGCTGATGGTCGACAAGTTAAAGCGCCTTTCGCCGGAAACCCAGAGGGTACTGCAGCAGTTCGCATGCATGGGCAACAGTGCAGAGTTCGAGATGCTACGGATTGGGTATCAGGGTTCCGTCGAGGACATGCACGACCATCTCTGGGAAGCAGTGCGATCGGGCCTGATCTTCCGCACGGACAATTACTACGGCTTCCTGCACGACCGGGTGCAGGAAGCCGCCTACTCGCTTATCCCGGCGGAGCTTCGCGCGGAGGCTCACCTGCGGATTGGAATGCTCCTCGCCGAGCATACGCCCGCAGAACGACGTGAGAAGGCGATATTTGATATCGCCAATCAACTTAACCGTGGCTCCCATCTTATCAACCTTGTCGAGGATCGCGAGCGCGTCGCAGAATTGAACCTGATCGCAGGTCGGCGCGCGAAACTCTCGACAGCATACGACTCGGCTCTCATCTATCTCAGGGCCGGCCGCGCCCTTCTTACAGAAGAGACTTGGGAACGCAATTACCGGCTTATCTTCTCCATCGAGTATCTGACAGCCGAGTGCGAGCTGCTGACCGTCACGGTTGGCCTCGCTGCCGGAGATCCACTCGCGGAAGTGCAAGAGGAATGCGAGAAGGGCTTGGCATTTGCGAGGCGGGTGCGTTTCGGTCCGCTCATCGAGCGCTGCGGAGCACAACTTGGTTTGATCCGCACCTTGCGCGGGCTGACTGAAACGTTCGGCTGCCTGGATCATGAGGGATATAGCCAACTCGATACCGAACGCCGCTTGGCCAACAGCCCCGATCTGGTACTGGCGGAGTTCTATTACTGGACGCGAAAGCTGCAGGCGCATTTTTTCGCCGGAGAACTTGCGGCGGCGCTCGATGCATCGCTGCACGCGGAACCGCTGCTTTGGACGTCGGCGGCAACGTTCGAGTCGGCGGAGTATCGCCTCTATGCCGCGCTGGCGCATGCGGCGGTGTGGGATCACGCCCCACCGGAGCAGAGACCGACGCATTTCGCATCTGTGCTCGAGCACCACCGGCAACTCCATGCGTGGGCGGAGGTCAACCCCGAAACCTTCGAAGACCGCGCCGCCTTGGTCGGCGCCGAGATCGCCCGCATGGAGGGCCGAACACTGAACGCGCAGGAGCTGTACGACAAGGCGATCCGCGAGGCTCGCAAATACGGGTTCGTGCACATCCAGGCAATTGCCAACGAGATTGCCGGGCGTTTCTACGCAGAGCGCGATTACGAGAAGATCGCGGAAACCTATTTGCGGGCCGCGCGGGCCTGCTATCAGCGCTGGGGAGCCGATGGAAAGGTTCGCCAACTCGAGGAACTTTATCCGCACCTCAAAGTGGACGAGTCGGTCCGGAATTCCACGGCGACCATAGTAACACCCTTCGAGCAACTCGATTTGGCTACCGTAATCAGAGTTTCGGAAGCGGTGTCAGGCGAGATCGTTTTCGAGAAGTTAATGAACACGCTCATGAGTTCGGCAATCGAACACGCGGGCGCGGATCGAGGTCTCTTGATTCTTCCGCGAGCCGACAAGTATCAAATTGAAGCAGAAGCCACGGCCAGCAGTGACAAGGTGACCGTGGTCCTGAAACAGGCCCGCGTCACGACCGCAGATCTACCAAACTCGGTGTTTCAATACGTGCTTCGCACAAAAAAAAGCGTTCTCCTGCACGATGCGTCCAGTCAGAACTTGTTTTCGGCGGATGAGTATATTCGCGACCATCGCTCACGCTCAGTGCTCTGCCTGCCGATACTGAAGCAGACCAAGTTGATTGGCCTGCTGTACTTGGAGAACAACCTTACGACTGCCGCGTTTACTCCTGCTCGAATGGTAGTCCTCACGCTGCTCGCTTCCCAGGCCGCTATCTCAATAGAGAACGCCAGCCTGTATCGCGAGCTAACTGAGCGGGAGGCCAGAATCCGACGGCTAGTGGATGCCAACATCATCGGCATCTTCGTCTGGGATGTTGACGGTAGGATCATCGATGCCAACGAAGCGTTTCTCCGCATCGTCGGATACAGCCGCGACGATCTCGTCTCCGGTCGACTGCGCTGGCGGGATCTGACACCCACGGAATGGAGCGATGCCGACGACCGACGACTAGCCCAGCTGGAGGCAACCGGAACCACGCAACCTTACGAGAAGGAGTACTTCCTGAAAAGCGGCGGTCGCGTGCCGGTGCTGGTCGGGGCAGCGACGTTCGGCGAGCGATCGGACCAAGGCGCGGCCTTCGTGGTAGACTTAACTGAGCGCAAGCGGGCGGAGGAGGAAATTCGTGAAAGCGAGCGGCGCTACAGTGAGGTGCAGATGGAGCTCGTGCACGCGAATCGAGTTGCAACAATGGGGCAGCTCTCGGCTTCGATCGCCCATGAAGTCAACCAGCCCATCGGGGCGACGCTCAACAATGCCTCTGCGGCGTTGCACTGGCTGAGCAAAGAACCAGCAGATCTGGAGAAAGCTCGGGAGGCTCTCAACCGGATCTTTGCAAATGGCAAACGCGTCAGCGAGGTTGTCGGCCGCATACGAGCGCTTTTCAAAAAAGCACCTCTACGGAAAGAAGACGTGGACATCAACGAAGCAATCCTTGAGGTGATCGCCCTGACCCGCGGCGAAGTCGTGAAGAATGGCATTTCGGTGCAATCACACCTCGGGGACGGTTTGCCGCTCATTCAAGGAGATCGGGTCCAGCTGCAACAAGTAATAATGAACCTGATCATCAATGCCGTTGAAGCATTGAGCTCGATCAGCGGGGATCCGCGAGAACTGGTGATCACCACTGGTAAGGGCGAGCCGGACGGCGTGCTGGTAGTACTGCGGGATTCCGGGCCAGGTCTGAGTTCACTGGGTCTGGAGCGCATCTTTGACGCCTTCAACACGACAAAGCCCGGCGGCTTGGGGATGGGCCTATCGATCTGCCGCACCATTATTGAAGCGCATGGGGGCCGACTGTGGGCCACCGCCACTCAACCTCGGGGCGCGACGTTTCAATTCACGCTGCCCGCACGGTCAAATCAGGCCTCGTGAATTGAACAGTTTGCAGCGCGTCTGCAACGGAGCGGATCGCTACCGGCGTCACGAATTGTGATATCAGTCTCACGTCTGTTCTGTTGTGCGGAGATGGTGCAGCGGAGTCATCTTAGCTCGTATGTGGCGCATTAAGATGGCCAATCGGGGTGGCCAAATCACAGCGCCATGATCCCTAACGGAAGAACTCTGGGCTCGCACGCACTGGAGTTCCGCCGGCGCAGCCAGCGCCGCTATTCATCATTTAGGAGGTCGTCATGCTCGTGGCTTGTTCCTTGGAACGGCTCATGTCCATGTCGTTCCACGTTCAGCGCAGCTAAGGAACGACGAGTCTGAGCACTCGGATTGCGGCGACGTCGGGTTGGCCACGGCGTTGAGAGAGGTCGCCGGGGGCGCCTCAGAAATCGTCAAGCACCTCTCCGTGACCCGAGATCGACAAAGCAGAGGCGAACTTCAAGATAAATGCCGATATTGTGTCGCCGCATGGGAGCGGTGATCGGAAGCATTGACGCGCTAACCTGACCACCGTCGCCGTTCCGGGCCTCGTGCGCGGTCATTGCATTCGCTAGGTCCGGTCAACGCCGGAACAAGTTCGATTTGGCAAGCGAGGAGCGCAAGGTACGTTCCTTGATTATGAGTATCAGTGGCGTGTGTCGCACCTTAGCGAACCCGTTTTAACGGAGGGTCGCGCGGCCCGAACAGCGCGACCGTTACTCACCTCTATACTACGGCGGATTGTTCGAGCCATTTGGGTCGAGCTGGTGTCCAGACCTCTGAGTTGTCGGCACGCAACGGACGTCGGCGCCATAAAATACGCGCTCAACAAACCGCAAGAATGAGAACGCCGTAACAAGAACTGCGCTTCACGCAGTGATTAACCCGTTATATCTGTAGTCCGCAAGAGCATCAGGCTTAGCGGCGACAAGGAGAACAATGATGCCGGCGATATTCACAGCGACTAGTTGCGACGATGTGACCGTCACGTGCACCACGCGCTATGTCGACACTCACGGGCGAGGCTACCGCAACTACAATCAACATGGGCAGAGCCATCGCCATAGACGGGATATCGGCGATGGTCGCTTTGCAACCGATCGGCAGATGGACACGACGCGTACCGCGCAAGGCGCAAAGTCGATGCTCTGGCCGCGCGACTGGAGGTTTTTGGTGCCCGATGTGATCCGACCATTTGACGGATCCGCCTTCAAAGGAGCTGCATATTTCTACGCTTAGCCGAACTGTAGTTCCCTATCGCAAGGATGGACGTTTCCCCGATGCCATTGCCCCTCCACGACACTTACTCTCTTCTGCTGTCAGGTCATCGAACCGGATGTGAAACGGTTTCCCGGTCGATGTGATGACAAGTGTGAGGAATGCGGAGAACCGACCCGATCCCACGACCATTTGTCCGGCCCCGGAAAGTGCAGTGGATAGGCTGTGCGTGCACGCTCCGAGTGACATATTCACACTTTAGCTGACCAAACAGGCGATGACGCCAATGACGGCGAATTCAAGGTCGTACCAGTACGTCGAGATCCGAGCGAGGCAATGCAACGTTCGTACGATTGGACGCGTCTTTGGGACGCTCAAAAGCTGATGGCGTGGTCCGCAACGTTAATTCAAAGCAGTGTCGGTGAGGAAACGTTCCGCAAGACGCGGGTCGAGATGCCGAGCCGGCACACAATACCTGTTTCCTGGGAGGCTCCGCGACAAACCGCTTTATCATCACCCCTGCCCGCCCCGGCAACGAACTGGAATGGTCCGAACCACCTCAACCCTTTCGAGTATAAGTATGCAGCTGCAGTTTCATCAGGTGCGATATTTTTTAGCCCTGGCAAGGACGCTCAATTTTACGCGGGCTGCGGAGCAATGCAATGTGACTCAGCCGGCGCTGACAAAGGCGATACACAAGCTGGAGCAAGAACTCGGTGGCGCGTTGATCCACCGTGAACGTCACCTCACCCAGCTCACCGAGCTGGGCAACATGATTTTGCCAACGCTGGAGGAAATATTTGCCGCGACGGAGTCGGTACGACTTCAGGCGCGAGGCTATAAAAAGAAGACCATCGCTCCGCTGAAGATCGGGCTGGCGCCATCAATCTCCGCCGCAATCATTACGGAATTGCTCTTGGAACTCGCCAGGATCATCCCTGATCTTCGAGTCGATCTGCGCGAGGCCGATGCCAACGGGCTCGTTGCGATGCTTTTGGATGGTAAGATCAATGCCGCACTCGTCGGCGACGCGGTGGAGGTACCTGAGCGCATCAACCGCTGGCGGCTCTTCGAGGAGCGGTATGTGCTCGTCTTGTCACGGAAACATCCGATGGCGAGTCACACAGTTATCCCGCTTCAAAACCTTCACGAGCTGGTTTTTCTCGAAAGGGTCGGGTGCGACGTCGCAGGCCGATTCAAGCAGACGTGTTTTGCCGACCATCCCGGCCCGACAGTTGTGCACAGGAGCGATCAGGAAAGGCACCTTCAGCAAATGGCATCCGCCGGTTTAGGGGCCATCCTGGCGCCAGACCATGCTCCCACGCTGCCGTCGCTCGCGGCTATCCCAATCGAGGGCGACCCTGTCCGGCGTGAGGTGCAGCTTTTGGCCGTGGCCGGGAGGCAGTATTCGCCGGCGCTCGACGCCTTTATCAAGGTTGCTCGTTTTCGCGACTGGACGAGTGCGCTGGACAAAACGCGGGGCTCGACGGTCGCGTCCTCCGACGCGGCGTGAATACGGGGCCGGCTGCGAGGTGCGGCACATGAGCGAGTACCGCGAAACCGTGCGATTCAGGTGACGTTAAGGCCCAGAAGCACCCAGGTACGAATTTGGGGAGCGCGTTGAGGGTTACGGATGTTCCGACAGAGCCAGATCAGGGCCAAGAACGCGAGTTCGTCGCGCGCGGGAATGAATGCCACGGCATCGTCCGCTCATCACCCCGATCCTGGAAAACCTATTGCGCTTCGTCTGGCGGCGGCTACAGCATATCGGCAAGCTCATCCGCGTCAGCATTCACCGCCACACTTGCAACGAGAGCGCACCGATTACGGTCCGCAGGGATAGATCGTGTCGGGTGGGCAAAGCGCCGCGTGCCCACGATTCAAGACGCCGGTGAAGGATGGTGGGCACGGCGCGAGGGCGCCTTTGCCCACCCTACGGGTTGGTTCCTTCAGGATTTTGGATATGGACGTTTCAATCATTGAAGATCGCAAAGCCCGCGCCCGCGCCTGGTTCGAATCCTTGCGGGACGGCATCTGCGCGAGCTTCGAGCGGCTGGAGGATGACGCGCCGCAAAGCCTCTATCCGGGCGAGGCCGGCCGCTTCAAACGCACGCCGTGGCGGCGCACCGACCACACCGGCGCGCCCGGCGGTGGCGGCGTGATGTCGATGATGTGCGGCCGCCTGTTCGAGAAGGTCGGCGTGCACTGCTCGACCGTTCACGGCGAATTCGCGCCCGAGTTTCGCGCGCAGATCCCTGGCGCGGCGGAGGATCCGCGGTTCTGGGCCTCCGGTATCTCGCTGATCGCTCACTTACGCAATCCGCAGGTGCCGGCCGTGCACATGAACACCCGCTTCGTAGTCACCACCAAGGCTTGGTTCGGCGGCGGCGCCGACCTCACTCCGGTGCTAGATCGCCGGCGCACCCAGGACGATGCCGACACTATCGCTTTCCACGCTGCGATGAAGGACGCCTGTACCGGAGCGAACGGCGTCGCCGATTACGACAAATACAAGAAATGGTGCGACGAGTATTTCTATCTGCCGCACCGGAAAGAGGCGCGCGGCGTCGGCGGCATTTTCTACGACTGGCACGACAGCGGTGATTGGGGCGCCGATCTCGCCTTCACCCACGACGTCGGCCACGCCTTCCTGAAGACCTATCCTGACATCGTGCGTCGCAATTTTGCGACGGCATGGACGGCCGAAGACCGCGAGGAGCAATTGATCCAGCGCGGACGCTATGTCGAGTTCAACCTGCTCTACGACCGCGGCACGATTTTCGGACTCAAGACCGGCGGCAATGTCGACTCGATCCTGTCGTCGCTGCCGCCGGAGGTGAAGTGGCCATGAGCGCGGGCAAGCGTCTCCCCCGCGCCATCCTGATCGAGATGGACAACGGCATCCTGTCGGCCCACGGCCGGCCCGAGATCGCGTGGACCAATGCGGACGCCTCATGGCGACTGAAGCTTGCTGAAGCCCGGCATCTGACCGTCAAGGGCGGCTTTGCCGCGCTCGCGGCTGCGGGCCACCGCGCTCTGCCCGACGATCTCGCCATGAGCCCAGCCGATGAGTCTTAGCACCACACCAGCGATTATCTCCGCGCCTGGAGACAATATGCATCTCCTGAGATCGAATGGCGAAGTCGAACAGACACGTCCGCCGTGGTGGTCATTTCTAAGCGAAGGGTGACCAGCGGTCGATCCTCATCATGAGGGTTGGCTCGCCCCTCGACCCCGACCGATCGCCGCGATTGGGGCCGACACCATCGATCCCTGGGCACGCGCTGGCCGGAGTGGTCACCGCTCACTGCTACGGCGCGGCAGGCGCAGTCCGTTCGCCTGTGTCATCGGTACCGGACCCCCGCCGACTGTCAGATAGCATTCGACTTCGGCGCGAAGGAGTTCGTTGACCTCGAGAAGGACGGCTTGGAGGGCGTCGGCGGGCCCGATCCGGCGTTTGACGTCATCGGCGGCGACATCCAGATGCGGTCCGCAGGCGTATTCGTGCCGGAGCAACGCTGGTGACCATCATCAGACCGGCGAGGCGCGGCCCTCTAAGACAGCGATTATCATGAAGCCGGTATTGATGCGCGGAGTTCGTGGTCAGTGTCGGAAACCCCAGCCACTCCTTCCGAACATATGAGTGTGGGAGCATGAGGGTGCCTGGGTTTGGTGGCCAGCACCGTGTTGTACGGGTTACCGAACACAAATACCTTCGACGTGCGCCAGATGATTCGCTCCAGTTCCACGAATGTGCGCATCTTCAGCCGGTATTTCCACAACAGCATGTGTTGAATGAAGTTCCAGGTTACTCCCCACGCCAAGAATGGTAGGCGCCGATAGTGGATTGGACCGAAGCCAAGTCGGCGCATCTTGTAGACCAGAAGATTGGCGCCGACAAAATTGTAACGCCAATTCTCGAAGAAGGCGGTGACACTCAGGTAATCCTCGGTACGGCGACAATGATCCAGCGACCCCGGCGAATGGATCAGCAACCGTCCTCCCGGCTTGAGCATCCGCCAGCACCTAGCTAGCCACGCGTCCAGATCTTTGGTGTAGCCAATCGATTCTAGCGCATAGATGCCGTCAAAGTATTCGTTCGGGAGATCGAGGCTGTCGAAGTCGATGACTATCACCTGTCCACGTCCCCCAAGCCTCGCAAATTTGCGCCGGCAGATCTCCGCCTGGACAGAGGAATTGGTCACGCACACAACTTCGATATTGCTCCGTCTGGCGAGGTATTCCGCTGCCGCGCCGGAGCCGCATCCGAGATCGAGGAATCGCATCCCGTCTCTCGGCTTCAAAAGCGCATATTCGGCCTCGTAAGGGTGCGAAAATGCCAAACGGGGGAACACACACGTGCTGTAGTTTGATTGTTCGTCGCGATACCTGCCGAACACGTCATCGTATGTGCGCGTTTCGTCGTCATGTTTCAGAAAATCGCTCGGCTTTGGTGTCCACTCGATCAGTTGGCGCTGCTCGAACTCATTCAGCTGGTGGCCGATTTTACTCGCGTCCTTCGGTCGGGTCACCAAAAGGAACAGTACGTAATGAAACAAGTTATATGCCACAAAGGACGCGACGATGACGCCCGCTACCAACTGAGACATTAAAGCGATATTCAAGGTGTGCTCCGGTGATAGCTGCAGAAATTCTACGAACGGGCTGGAAATCACAGCAGTGCCGCATCATCCCAGAGGCAAATTTCCGGGTTGGGTCATTCGCGTCAGTCTGACCGTGAGCCGCCCCTGGCGCCATTCTCCGGCAGCTGGTCGAGAGCGATTTGGAGCCAGGCCATCCAATTGCGATCACTCCGAGTTCTGAACCGGTCAACGCATTTCTTGGAGCAAAGGGGGGTTCGCCACGAGTAGTGCCGGACGAGACCAAACTTGCCGTCACAAACTGCGCATCGCGCGGCTCTGCCAGATCTAAGGCTCGGAGAGCAGTGGGGCATTGTGCCTTCCTTCTGGTACTTTCGATCGAGTGGAAAAAGCGGGCGGTGAAGTTGGGGGACTTCACCGCCCTTAGACCTTCCGCGGGAGGGGGCGTATTCCACCGGAAGGCGGGAGCGAGCTGTTTTGAGCGCCGCGCCCTTTAACGCATGCAGCCTAGATAGTCGCGATCGGCGATTCAATTAGACCTAGGAAATCGTCGGGTATCCAAAGTCGCCATGGAACGATACGAAGGTTCATTGCGTTCGCCCTTAAAGCCGAGCCAGTTCGGCAATGCCTCAAAGTAAACCGCTCGAGTGGTAGAGCATGAGAGCCGGCGGGGCGGCTAAGAGCATAGCGCAGCGAAGCCTGCTCTCTTGAGAAGGGATTCGTAACCTTCACCACCTTAGAGAGGAGCCGCCCATGACCAACGAGGCAGTGAGCCCGCTGCGTCGGCGTGCGCATGATCGATGAGATGACGATACGCAAGTGCGCGCCAAACACCCAACATGACCACCTTCAACTGGTCAGACAGTCGCAGCGTTCCTCAGATGGTCTTCGGCTCCGGCAACCTTCCAAGAGGTGCGCCGCTATCAGCTTCATCTGGGATCGAGCGCTCTCGGCGTCCCGATCGACCAGAGTATCTCGACCTTACGAGTCTTCTTCAAGATCACCTTACGGCGTCACGATATCGTCGAACACACCCACTTCATCCAAGAGCCGTGCAGGCTGCCGGTGATGTGATGCACGATGTGAAGGCGGTCGAAGCCGTAGACACGCTTGATGGACCGGCCGTTGGTGCCAAATGCGCGAGTCGCCGGTGAACGATCGTTTCACGTGGGCCAGCGGCGGGCTTGTATTTGGGCCCCGGGCGGCATCGAGCAGCCGCGCCACTCCTCGACGCTCAGCTGCTGGTCGGCGCCGAATTGGCGGCTATCGTTCCGCGACCGCTGGCGCGTGGGCCCGAGCAAGCCCATGCGATCACGAACTATGAACTGCCTTACATCGCGAGGTCCTTGCAAGCTCGGCTGCTCTGGTACGAACACGCGCAGGACGAGCCGTCCCACGAATCGCCTTACGAGGTGCTCCGGGCGCGCCATCGAGGAACGCAGGCACGCGCTAGCTAAGGATTGCGACTTCAACCCAAAGACCGGTGTGCAACCCATTGCGCAGCGATGGCGCGCGATATCGGAACCGCACGCTCGCCCTCGAAAGGCTGCGGCCTGCGATGCGCGCACACACTAATCGTGCGGGCTGGTGACCGTGCTGGCCCGGAAGCGCGCGGAATCGTTAGCGTGGTCGCATGCTTATTCATGTTCTGCCGCGAAAGATCGTCACTGCAACGGACTAGCCCCAAATGTCAGTACAATCCTGTCCCCGAATAACGGACCGGACGTCCGTTTTCCGTGTCCGCAAGTCTACGCGCCCGATATCAGCTTTGACAGGCAACTCGCCTAGCCGCAATGGTGGAGAGGTCCGCGACAGAAGTTGCGAAATCTGGAAAGAAGGCCCACACATCCCTTCGTACAAGGTCAAGGTCGGCCGCCAAGCTTCGAATCGGTCGTGAAAAATTGAAGGACACCGGCATGGAAAAGTCCCCCCAAATCGGCGACAGGATTACTGACAAATCAGCATCGCCCGATGATAGCACCGTTCGGGACTGGATCGGACCGGGCACGTTCAAGCATTGGGCCTCTCTGCAGAATTGGATTGAGAAAAGTTACCCCGGGGTCTTCGCGCCGGAATGGCTCTATGGCGGCAAGAAGCGCGGCTGGTCCCTACGCTACAAGAAAACAAGGGCATTTTGTACCTTGCTGCCGGAATACAAGCGGTTTTCCGCCGTGGTGGTCTTGGGTGACCAGAACGAGATAGGTTTGAGGAGCGCCGTAATGCCTGGCGCTCGCAGTTGATCAAGCTTTACGATAAAGCCAAGACATACCCGGATGGTAAATTCCTGACAATTGCCATTTCATCCGCAGATGATCGGCATGATGTGACGGAGCTTTTGACTATGAAGCGCCCTCCACGCTCGCGCGCTTGAATGTCGCGGAAGTGTTAAGTCTAACGAGGAAAGACGCTGGATAGGTGTAAAGAAACTGGCTAGCAAGTTTCGGATATTGACCATTCGGCCGACGAACCTCGCGACGTCTCGTTGCAGATGCGTTATCGTGTGAAGAGTTGCTCGGGCACACCAACTACCGTCAATATGCTCGGCCAGGAGTGTGGTTACGATCTGCCCTATATGACCAGTGCTGTCAGCGCTAACGCGCGGTTTCTATGAACAAGATGTAGGTTCTGCTCGACCGGAGCGCCGCGGGCGGCGGGGTTAGTCATTGTTCCCCGATCACATCCGCAGCCCTTTGGCATCAGGTATTCCGTAGGTTGATCGACCAAGTAAATGCTGACTCCAAACGACGTCACGCTGAGCGAACGCGAGAAGCGCTCGTTCTCCCTCAGGCTGTCATCCGGCAACAGGTCTAGGCGCGCGGCGACACCGAAGCGAACACTGGCTGCGTTGATCGTCTTCTTAGCTATCCGGTTGGCGGCATTCCCCGCTGGTATGAAAACTATACATGCCGGTTATTGGAAAGCGTCGTCCCTTGTTGCGATCAATGTGTGAGCTTTGGCGGATTTCATGAGTGCTGTTGATCGACTCATGGCTGACGCCCTAGGCGGATCAAGAGGCATTCATGGCTTTCACATTAAAGATCAACGGCTCACCCCATGAGATCGATGTCGACGGCGACATCCCCTTGCTATGGGTGCTGCGCGATGTGCTCGGCATGACCGGGACCAAGTTTGGTTGCGGCCGAGCATTGTGTGGCGCCTGCACGGTGCATATCGACGGCCGACCGGCCCGCTCCTGTCAGACGTCGGTCGATAGTATCGGCGACAGCGCGGTTACCACCATCGAGGCGGTTGGGCGCACGCCGCAAGGCGCCGCCTTGCAGAAGGCCTGGCTGGATCTGGAAGTAGTGCAGTGCGGCTACTGCCAATCCGGGCAGATCATGTCGGCGGCGGCATTGCTAAAAGAGACTCCTAAACCTAGCGATGCGGATATCGACTCGGCGATGTCGGGAAATGTCTGCCGTTGCGGTACCTACCAGCGCATCCGGGCCGCGATACAGCTAGCAGCGGGAGTGTGAAGCATGGATAACCACACCGAGGGTGAAAGCGCCATGTCCCGGCGCGCCTTTTTTCAGGGAACAGGTTTGCTGCTCGGTTTTGCTATGACCGGTGCACGCGCAGAGCCCGTGTTCGCAGCGCGTGCTTCGCAGGTAACGGAAAACGAGGTCACGGGCACTTTCGCGCCGAACGGATTTATACGGATTAATCCAACCGGCGTCGTCACCCTGATTATTCCGATGATCGAAATGGGACAGGGGGTTTACACGTCGCTCTCGATGCTTCTCGCTGAGGAACTGGAAGTGAAGCTTGACCAGATTCAGGTTCAGCATGCGCCGCCGAATGATGCTCTTTACGTCAACTCGATCATAGGCATTCAAAATACTGGTGGTTCCGCGTCTGTCCGTGCCTTCTGGACACCGCTTCGTCAGGCAGGGGCAGTGGGCCGTAGTCTGCTGATCGCGGCAGCGGCAAAGCGCTGGAATGTCGATCCGGCAACTTGCCGCGCTAGGGACGGCGTGGTGTTCGATGCATCAGGCTCGAAGGATCTGAGCTACGGCGAACTTGCGACCGCCGCGGCGAAATTGACTGTGCCGCCTGCAGCAAAAGTGAAATTGAAGGATCCGAATGAGTTCACCTTGATCGGCACGCGTGCCAAGCGTCTGGATTCAGCAATAAAAGTCGATGGGCGCGCGATCTACGGCATCGATGCGCGACTGCCGGGTATGAGGGTTGCGGCGGTTGCTATTGCGCCCGTGCTCGGCGGCAAGGCGAAAGCATTGGATGAGAAGGCCGCGCTGGCGGTAAAGGGCGTCCGGCAGGTGGTCAATATAGATGAAGCCGTTGCCGTGCTGGCGGACCACATGGGTGCGGCGAAGAAGGGGCTTGAGGCCGCCGCCGTCGCCTGGGACGACGGGCCGAACGGCAAGGTCAGCAGCGCCGATATCGTGAAGCAATTGGAGGAGGAATCCAAAAACCCGGGCGCGGTTGCTCGTAAGGTGGGTGATGTAGGGAAGGCAATTGCGGAGGCAGCGCAACGGGTTGACGCCATCTATCAGGTGCCTTTCCTGGCGCATGCGGCGATGGAGCCGATGAACTGTACCGTTCATCTGCAGAAGGATCGTTGCGATATTTGGGTCGGTACACAGGCGCCTACGATCACGCAGGCTCAGGTGGCCGAGCTCACCCGCCTGCCGATGGGTGCGATCAAAATTCACAATCATCTGATTGGGGGTGGGTTCGGCCGAAGGCTGGAGGCCGATGGGACGATCCTCGCCGTCAAGATCGCCAAGCACGTCGACGGGCCGGTTAAGGTGATCTGGAGCCGCGAGGAAGACATCCAGCACGATATGTATCGGCCCTATTATCTCGATCGGTTGTCGGCTGGACTTGATGCCGCCGGCAAGCCGGTTGCCTGGATGCATCGAATTGCCGGATCCTCAGTCATGGCTCGCTATTATCCTCCGTACTTCAAGGACGGACTGGATCCCGATGCCATAGAAGCGGCGGCCGAGCCACCCTATGCGCTGCCAAATGTCCACGTCGACTTTGTCCGGGTCGAGCCACCAGGTGTCCGGACGTCTTGGTGGCGCGGAGTCGGACCAACTCACAACGTTTTTGTGGTCGAAAGCTTCATAGATGAACTTGCGCATGCCGCGAAGCAGGATCCTGTCGCTTATCGCAAGGGATTGCTTGGCCACAATCCGCGAGCACTTGCGGTTCTGTCGCTTGCCGCGGAAAAAGCGGAATGGGGAGCACCCCTCCCCGCGCGGCATGGCCGCGGGATTTCGGTGCAATTCGCATACGGAAGTTATACATCGCAGGTCGCCGAAGTCGAAGTGGCCGCGAATGGCTCTGTCAAAGTCAAGCGGATCGTCTGCGCGATTGACTGCGGCATGTACGTCAATCCAGACACGATCGAAGCACAGATTCAAGGTGGAACGCTTTTCGGTCTGACCGCCGCTCTCCATGGGTCAATCACGTTCAAAGATGGTCGGGTCGAGCAGAGCAACTTCGACAGTTATTTGCCGATGCGTATCGACGAGGTGCCGGTCGTGGACACGCACCTGGTTAAAAACGCGGAAGCTCCAGGTGGTGTCGGTGAAGCTGCGACAGCCATTGTCAGTGCTGCGGTGACCAATGCGATCTTCGCCGCGACCGGCAAGCGTCTGCGCAGCCTGCCGGTTGATACAAATTCGCTGAAATCGTCGTCTTAGTCCTTGCCCCATCATTCCGCGCGCGTCGCAGCGTGGACGGGTGACGGTGCGGTCTAAGGCTCTTGCGCGTAACGACCATGAGAGTGGCCGCCTTCTCCGCTCGGAGAAAATCACCTCTCAGAAGGAGCCCGTCGGGCTGCAAATTCGATCCGATTCAAGCTGTCGCGTCGGCTTCCTAGTAGGCCAGCAACGGAAGTACAGGACGGTCCATTCAGGGTAATATTTCGGCTCCTTAGCCTGCCGCTGTTGCCTAGCTGATTCGAATGCCGCACATACCCGCGATGGTCGCTGCCGAGATCAAGGCGCTTATTGCGATGCCCGCGCCCCAAAGACGATTTGCAGCGAACCGATCGACGCCATGCGCGATCAGTACCATCCGTAATCCCGACGCAAGGTGACTTAGGACAAAAAACACGCCCAGCGCGTAGTGAGGCAAAAGGCGGATGTTCCATGCGTCGTGAATCAGCCCGCTCGGGGCGCCGATCGCGAAATTCCAATCTGTGGGTATGCCGAGAAACCCTCTTGCGTAGATGAATACCGAGTTCATGTGCCCAAGGATATACACCGAGAGGTAGGCCCCCGAGGCGACCTGAAATGTCCGATGGAAGCCCTGCGGGGCGGCACTCCAATGCCATGCCAGAAACAGCCCGGTGCCAATCTGGAAAAGCATCGCCACGACCAACAGCGGTTCACCCACGCCAGAGCGGTAGACAAGGCGGCCGATCTTCATGACGGCCGCATGTGCGTCGGGGCCGATCAAGCCAAACAGATGATTGGCTAGATGGAAAGCCACGTATAGGCACAAGACCCCCGCCGTTATTCCGTGGACAATGCGCCAGCGCCCCACGGTTGGCCCCGTTGCCGCGGCGCGATTGCCGGCGGTCTGTGGCCAAATGGCGATCGTAAGCCAAAGCGCGCACCACACGAGTTCGTCAGGGAATGGGCTATGAATCAGGACCTGAACGACGCCAAGAAAGACGAAGAGCGTTGGGGTCGCCACGCCGGCATAGGCGAGCCGCCGCGTCACGGGATCGGCGTCAGGCCGGCAAGCGAGCGCGAACGCGAGGAACGGCACGACGAACGCCATGGCCAGAATCAAGGTCGCGCCGGCAATTGCGAATGGCGAGGGCGTTGCGGCCTGCGTGACGACGACGGCATGAAAGGCCCGGAGTAGAAAAGGGTAGCAAACGGCCGCCGCTGCGGGAGTCAGCGCCAAATGGTCAAGGCGTGGCCCGAACGCGGCGCTTCGGTCCGGCGGCTGAGCAAACGCCATCTTGAGTCTCCTGAATATCAAGCGCGCGATGCGGCCGAACCGCCCGAAGGCTTGCAAAGTGCAAGCCCCCACCATCGGCGTTATGAAGAATGACCCCAGCCCAGGTTCCAAGCGTATCGCTCTCGGGAGAATCGCTAGGGCGGCTGTGAATACCACGCTCCGCGCGGGTTCGTGACGGACTGCCGCAGACCAACACCGGCAACATTTCGACTCTCAACCACGGAGCCGCCGCCTTCACGCCGCTGTGCGCCTGCCCAATCTCGAACGGACCGTGACCGGATCCTCAGGTGCGTTCAAGACCGACGTCGTGAACAGGACAGCGGCAGCGAGGATCCAATAATACCAGGCGTCGATCCCATCGAATTTGCAGGCAAAGGGTGCGATGACAAACACCACCCCGACTGCGCGATCCACCCAAAGGTGCAGCCAGTAGGGAATGATGCGGACGAACCCGGTGGGATGGTCGGTCAGGCCGGCCAAGAGCAGCGCGGCCACACCGACGACAGCCGAAAGCCACATTGCGAGCGGTCCGCTCTGGCCGAGGTTCAGCACGAACGGCATTGCAATTAACACGATCGCGACGGGATAATCGATGAGGTAGGCGTGGATAGACTTGGTGATGAAGCGGAATGACATCGGTGTCTCCTACGTGTTTCGTTGCTACAGTGGGTCCTTGCGACGCGGAGAGTGCATCGACCCAAGCGGACCACTCGGCGGTCCTCTGCTGGCGAGCGCTCGCTAAAACAGTCACGGGACAGCTCAGCTGAGGAACGGTAAGCCAGCACGCCAACCACTAGGAATGCCGGGTCGTTATCGTTTCCATTCCACTCGCCTGGTGCAATAGAAGCGGGTTAGTCGGCAGAAGTGAACGCATCCGCTCCTCGCATGCGCTGAAAAGTTGCAGCTTCGTCGCGGATTGGCGCCACTGCCTGTCACCCTGCCCCAGCCGCGGTTATCTGAGTCGGCTTGCCTTCGTTCTTTCCTTCCGCGAGGTTGCGGACCACCACATAGAAGATGGGTGTGAAGATCAGGCCGAACAGCGTAACACCTAGCATGCCGAAAAAGACCGCAACCCCGACCGCCTGGCGCATCTCCGAGCCGGAACCGGTTGACACCACGAGCGGCAGCACGCCTAGGATGAAGGCGAACGAGGTCATCAGGATCGGCCGCAGGCGGAGCCGGCAGGCCTCGATCACCGCCTCCAGCCGCGGCTTGCCCTCGAGCTCGATATCACGCGCGAACTCGACGATCAGGATCGCGTTCTTGGCGGCCAGGCCCACCAGCACCACAAAGCCGATCTGTGTCAGGATGTTGACGTCCTGGCCCAGGATACGCACACCGATCGTCGCGGCAAACAGGCACATCGGCACGATCAGGATCACCGCAAACGGCAACGTCCAGCTGCCATATTGCGCGGCGAGCACGAGATAGACGAACAGCACGCAGATCGGGAACACATAGAGACCGGCATTGCCGCCCGTCACTTGTTGATAGGATAGATCGGTCCATTCGAGGGAAAAACCGCTCGGCAACGTTTCGTCGGCGACCTTCTGGATGGTGTCGAGCGCGGTCGTCGAGCTCACACCTGGCGCGGGCTCACCTTGTACCTCGGACGCTGAGTATAGATTGTACCGCGCGACACGGTCGGGCCCGGAAATGTCCTTGAAGTCCACGATGCTACCGAGCATCACCATGTCGCCGACAGCGTTGCGGGTGCGCAGCCGCGCAAGATCGCTGGTCTCCTTCCGGAACGGCAGGTCGGCCTGCGCCGTGACGTGGTAGGTCCGCCCGAACAGGTTAAAGTCGTTGACATAGGTCGAGCCAAAGTACGTTTCAATCGTGTCGGTGATGCTGGCGATGGGCACGCCGAGCTTCTGCGCCTTTACGCGATCGACATCGACGAACAGCTGCGGTGTGTTCGCCGAATAAGGCGAGAACACGGAGATCAGCTTTGGCGACTTCTGCGCGGCTCTGACGAGTTCGTTGGTCGCAGCCGCGAGCAGTTCGGGACCGCGCCCTTGTCGATCCTGGATGCGGATAGCGAAGCCGCCGCCGGTGCCAATGCCCGGCACCGCGGGCGGTGGAATGACGATGATGAAAGCGCCCTGGAGCGTCGACAGCCGCTTGCGCAGATCGGCCGTGATTGCAATCGCCGTCAACCCCTTCTTCTGCCGTGCCTCCGGCTCGTCGAACACCGGGAACAACGCCGCGGCGTTGCCGGCCTGCGTGCGAGTTGCGCCGGAAAAGCCGCTGAACGCCGCGACCCGGACGACACCCGGCGTATCCAGTGCAATCCGCTCGATCTCGCGCACGATCGCAGCGGTTCGCGCAAGCGACGCGGCGCCCGGCAACTGCACCGAGATGATGAGGTAACCGCGATCCTGCGCAGGGATAAAGCCCTGCGAGGTGGTCGCGAGCAGCCAGCCGGCGCTGCCGATCAACGCGACATAGAGCAACAGCATCGGCGCGGAATGCCGGATCCCCAGGAATGCCACAGCCGCATAGCCATTCGACAGCCAATCGAACACACGGTTGAAGACACCAGTGAAGGCCGACCAGCCGCGCGCGATTAGGTTCCAACGTGCAGCCGACCGCTTCTCCTCATGCGGGACCAGGATCTGCGAGGCTAGCGCGGGTGAGAGCGTCAGGGAGCAGAAGCAGGAGATCGCGGTTGCGACCGCGATGGTGACAGCGAACTGCTGGAAGAACTGCCCGGAGATGCCACCGAGGAAAGCTGTCGGCACGAACACCGCGCAGAGCACCAGTGCGATCGAAACCAGTGCGCCGCCGACCTCCCCCATGGTCTTAAGCGCCGCCTCGCGCCGGCTCATACGATTCCGGAGATGTCGCTCGACATTCTCGACCACCACGATCGCGTCATCGACCACGATGCCAACGGCGAGTACAAGCCCGAACAGCGTCAGATTGTTGATTGAGAATCCGAGCGCGGCCATTACCGCGAAGGTACCTACCAGAGACACCGGGATCGCGATGATCGGGATGATCGCAGGTCGCCAGCCCTGCAGGAATACCAGCACCACGATGACGACGAGCGCCATCGCCTCGTAGACCGTCTTGATCAGCTCGTGTACCGACTGGGCGATGAATTCGGTGGGGTTGTAGCCAATATTGTAGTCGAGCCCCTTCGGGAACCTCTCCTTCAGCTTTACCATAGTCGTAGAGATTGCCTTCGCCGTGGCAAGCGCGTTCGATCCGGGCCGTTGGGTCACTACCATTGCAACCGCCGGCTTGCGCAGGATGCGGCTGCTGGTGGCATAGGAGAGCGCACCGAGTTCGACGCGGGCAATGTCGCGCAGCCGCACCGTGCGGCCGTCCGAGCCGGCCTTCACCACGATGTCCTCGAACTGCCTGATGTCCTTGAGGCGGCCGGTGAAGACGAGATTTGGCTGGAACGCGCGATCGGCGATCGGCGGCTCCGCGATCTGGCCGCCAGCGATCTGCAGGTTCTGCGCCCGAATCGCCGCCATTACTTCGGTCGAGGTCAGGCCGAGATTGGCGATCCTCTCCGAGTCGAGCCACAGCCGCATCGAGTAGTCGCGCGCACCGAACATCTGAATGTCACCGACGCCGTCGAGCCGCAACAGCTGGTCGCGGACCTGCAGCAGCGTGTAATTTGAGATGTAGAGCTGGTCGAAACTCTCGTCGGGGGACAGCATGAACACGACCATCAGGATGTCGGGCGAGTTCTTGCGGGTGACGACGCCGTTGCGCTGGACTTCCTCCGGCAAACGGGGCTGCGCGATTGCGACCCGGTTCTGCACCAGCACCTGGGCCTTGTCGAGATCGGTGCCGAGCTTGAAGGTGACGGTAATCGTGAGCTGACCATTAGAGGTCGCCTGGCTGTAGAGATAGAGCATGTCCTCGACCCCGTTGATCTCCTGCTCGATTGGAGCAGCAACGGTGTCGGAAACGGTCTGCGCCGAGGCGCCAGGATATTGCGTGGTCACAGTGACGGTCGGTGGCACTGCTTGCGGATATTCCGACACCGGCAGCGTCTGATAGGCGATCGTGCCGACGATCAGAAGCACGATCGACAGCACCATCGCGAGGATAGGCTGGTTGATGGAAAGTCTTCCGAGATTCATGGCGTGGCACCTGGCGGAGTCTTGTCGCCCCCCAGCGTTTGCGGCATGATTGGCGTCACCTTGGCGCCGACGCGGGCGCGCTGAATGCCGTTGATGATGACGTGGTCCTCCGGGTTCAGGCCCTCGCGAATCACCCGCAGGCCGTCATCTAGAGGCCCGAGCACCACCGGCCTTGCCTCCACCCTATTGTCGTCCTTGACCACGAACACGATCTTCCGCGACTGGTCGGTTGCGACCGCGACGTCCGGAATCAGCAGCGCCTCATAGGGCGCGCTGCCGATCAGGCGAACGCGGCCGAACTGGCCGGGTAGGATCGAGAGATCTTTGTTGGGGATGATGGCGCGGCTGCGCAGCGTCGCGGTGGAGACGTCGAGCCGGTTGTCCAGGAAGTCCATCTTGCCCTCATGTGAGGGTTTCGTTTCGCCGGTCAACGACACCTGCACCGGGTTCGCGGTGTCGCGCGAACTCGGCCGCCTGCCTTGAAACCACAGTTTGCTGTTGCGTTGATAGGTCGGCTCGTCGACATCGAAATAAATGTAGATCGGATCGAGCGACACGATCGAGGTCAGCAGGGTCGCGCCGCTTTCGCTCCCCTGCACCAGATTGCCCGGGGTCACTAGATGACGGCTGACGCGGCCGGTGATCGGCGCCAGCACATGGGTGAATTCGACGTTGAGCTGGGCGGCCTTCAATGTACCCTCGGCCTGCGTCTCAGCCGCATGAGCCGCCTGCAACGCCTGACGGCGCTGGTCGACGACCTGCTGCGAGACCGCGCTAGTTTGAACCAGGGTCAGGCCGCGGTCGAGTTCACGCTTCGCAAGCTCTTCCTTGGCCCGCGCGTCGTCGAGTTGACCCTGGGCTCGCAACGCGACCGCCTCAAACGGGCGTGGATCGATGATGTAAAGCAGATCGCCTGCATGAACGATCGCACCATCCGTGAACGCGACCCTGTCAATGAAGCCGCCGACGCGAGCGCGGACCTGAACCTCCTCGATCGCCTCGAACCGGCCGGTGAACTCATCCCAGTCGGTGACTGTTCGTTTCACCGGTTGCGCGACTGTCACCGACGGTGGCGGAGGCGCGGCCGCCTGCGATTGCGCCTTGTCTTGGCAGCCAACGAGCGCCAACGCAAGCAGCAGAACGATCGGCGCGCCGCTGCACCGAAGGCGACGAAACGAACTACACACGGGAGGTTCCGCCGCCGCTAAGGACGGAGGTCGCAGTGTCAGCGTGCCCATGGAGCGAGGATTTCGAATACATCGTTCTTAGCATGTCGACCCACTCTCAAAGATTCCCATGTTGGTCCGGGTGCCGAACCTCGAAACCGTAAATATCCCTCGACGATACTTTGGAGAGTGACCTTGCAACGTCGGCGACTGAAATCACCTCTTGCTATGGAGTTGATAAACGGCCGTTATTGCCGCTCGACCCGCGAGCACGACGCCTAGCGAGGGACCTCAGAAGCCGCACCGCACTCGAGGGCGCCGCGTTACTCTGCAGAGGCTTCCAGGCCGCGTGCAGTCATCGGGTATCGATGCCGCCGCGAAGTCGCGTCAAGGGCTCCGAGCAAAGCTCGTACGACGGGCTTCGTTGCGTTATCCTGAGACTTAACTGGCGCAACCATCACTGAAGAAGGTCACGCATCGTTTGAGGACCGAGTGTGGAAAGCGGTGTGCTCGTCCACGTTCTGGGACTTCGGCTGACTGGAACTTAATGCATTCTTCGTGACCGGACGGACCCTAGGCCCGCCACACGCATTGATGCAGTTGTTCACCCGGACGTCGATACGCTCGACGGAGCATTCCTGGCGATTATGGAAATGATAACTTTACCTGAAGGACCTTCGGACTTACCTGCTGAACGCGCTCGCTTGCGTGGACGCAAGGCTGGGATCTCCCACCACAGCTAACATCTATTTCCTGCTGTCACTGGCGGACAAGCTCGTCGAAGTCGATGGATCAATCATTCGAAGGATCGGGACCTAATCGTGACCAAGATTCGCGAAGTTGTTGTCGCAACCGACCCCACCAATCATAGCGCGCTGATTTGCCATGTCGGCGAATCTCGGTTTGCTGTCGGCGGCCCAGATGGCATCGGCCACAATTCTTCTGGACCCAATCCTTACGACCTTCTCAGCGCGTCTCTTGCTGCATGCAGTGCTATGAGCGTTCGTTTCCAGGCTCAGCGCCAGAAACTACCGCTGGAGCGCGTGAAGGTGGGCGTCAGCTTCCATCACGGCTCCCGAGGCAAAAAGGATTCGTTCGAGCGCACCGTGGTGCTTGAAGGAGACCTCGACGCGCAGCAGCGCACATTCTTGCTGGAAGCCGCAAACCTCTGTCCCGTAGGCCAAATTCTCGGTTCTGGTGCGGATATTACCACACGTCTGGACGTTACAACCTCCGGCCACCTAGAAAGCCCTCAGGCCAGCTACGAGGATGACGTGGCTCTGCTCCCGATTCCGAATATTACTCCGGATTGACCGTCTCTCGTGCCGTCGATCACAGCACCGGGGCATCGCAGTCTGTCATACCCGCAGGGTCTTCAATTCGCGGCGCGCGATGCCCCGCGGGGCATTCGCTCCGCCGACGCGCTCTGGGCTTTCGCGTCCATGGCATCGATTGCATAGCCACCCGTCATTAGACCATCGATTTTCACGACCGTACTTTTGCTCGTCTGCAAGAGAACTTGAAAATGACGACACACCACACACAGGGAGGCCGATGATGAAGGCAATTGTCGTAACGGACCAGGCGGCGGGAACTGCGGGTATGAGGCTCGTGGATCGGCCCCAGCCGCGAGCGGCGATCAACGACGTCGTCGTTCAAGTTCATGCGTCGGGATTCGTCCCGACTGAGCTGGAGTGGCCCTCTACATGGACCGACCGCCTCGATCGTGACCGAACACCGTCGATTCCCGGACACGAGCTGGCCGGAGTGGTCGCCGCCCTCGGCTATGGCACAACGGGGTTGTCGGTTGGACAGCGGGTGTTCGGCCTCGCCGACTGGTATCGCGATGGCACCCTGGCGGAGTATGTAGCAATGGAGGCGCGCAACCTCGCCCCGCTCCCGGGTGACGTCGACTTCATAGTAGGCGCGAGTCTGCCAATCTCGGGCCTCACGGCGTGGCAGGGGCTCTTTGTGCACGGCCGCCTTCAGGCAGGGCAGAGCGTTCTCGTGCACGGCGCGGCCGGCGCAGTCGGATCAATCGTGACACAGCTCGCACGAGAGGTCGGCGCTTACGTCATCGGCACCGGGCGTGGCGCTCATCGTCAGAAGGCGCTCGACTTCGGCGCGAATGAGTTCGTTAGCCTCGACAACGACGTCCTGGAAGACGTCGGCGGAGTCGATCTGGTGTTCGACGTAATCGGTGGCGACATCGGGAAGCGTTCCGCCCGCCTGATCCGAGCCGGAGGAACGCTGGTGTCCATCGTCGGGCCGAGCGAGGCGTCGCGCGCTGCCGACGCCTTGGCGGTCGACTTCGTCGTCGAATCCGATCGTGCCCAACTGACTGAAATCGTCCAGCGGGTGCGGGACGGGCGACTGCGGACGAACATCGGCACCGTCTCGATCCTCGATGACGCCGTCGCCGCTTTCAATCCGACCGAGCGCATCGACGGGAAGACGATCATCCGCACTCGCCCCTGAACGACGTGCGCCTTCGATGCACGTGGCCGGGCGCGTCCTATCGGAAGAGCCGGAGCAACGTGGGAAACTACCGAGCGGGCTCCGTAGCATTTCCAGTAAAAGGAGCAAAAGCCCTCATTATCTCAGCCTATTCCCTCACGCAGAACAACAACTTGACCAACGGAATCACTATGACCAGCAGAAGAACTATGACCAATGAGGTCATCGAATGCATCCTGAGCCGCCGGGCCACGAAGTACTACGACCCTGCCGCCACGTTGAGCGACGACCAAATCCGCGAGTTGGTTCGAATCGGGACCACCGCGCCGACATCCTTCCACTTGCAGAACTGGCGCTTCATCGCGGTGCGCACGCCGGAAGCCAAGGCTCGCCTCAGTCCGATCGCTTGGAGCCAGCCCGCGATCACCGAGGCGGCTGTTACTTTCATCATCTGCGGCCAGTTGGCCGACTCTAGCGTAGTACCCGACCGTCTGGCACCGCTGGTAAAAGAGGGCATCATGCCGGCAAAGATGGTGCCGGAATGGGAGATCCCCGCACGGGACCTGTACATGGAATACCCGCAGCGCCAGCGCGACGAGGCCGTACGCACCGGCACCTTCGGCGCGGCGGCGATGATTTATGCGGCCCGCTCGCTAGGCCTGGGTTCGACCCCGATGATCGGTTTCGATGCGGAAGCAGTGCACCGCGAGTTCGCGCTTACGAAGGATGAAGTACCGGTCATGCTGTTGTCCGTAGGGGCCGAGCGTCCGGGAAACTGGCCACAGAAGCCGCGGCGGCCTTTGGCTGAAGTGTTGAATCTGGTCTGATTATTAGTGAAGCCACCGAAATACAGAGAACATGATGCCCAGGATTGCAGCTCTAAAGCCGGAACAAGTGCCACCCGAATCGAAACCGACCCTCGACATGTTCACCAAGAACATCGGGTTCACGCCGAACATGATGGCGACTTTCGCGGCAAGCCCGATCGCGTTCAACGCATGGGCCGCCCTGCTCGGCTCCTTGAGCAAGTCGCTCGACGTGAAGACGCGTGACAGCATCGGTCTCGCTGTGTCCGAAGTGAATGGCTGCGACTATTGCCTGACGGTTCATAGTTTTACGGCCGATCATATGGCCAAGCTGCCGGCCAATGAAATAATTCTCGCTCGGATGGGTCACGCCAGCGACCCGAAGCGGGACGCCGGGATCCAGTTCGCGCGCAAAGTCGCCGAGACCCGCGGCAAGATCAGCGACGCCGATCTGAAGACCGTCCGCAATGCCGGCTACACGGATGCGAATGTCATTGAGATCGTCGCGCTCGTGGCCATGTACTCCCTGACGAACTTTTTCAACAATGTGTTCGATCCCGAGAAGGACTTTCCCGCCGTTGCGCCGGCTGGCTCGGTCTAAACTCCATCCGGTCGTATCGAACACCTCCGAGAGTGCTCGGAGCGTTCATGTGATGCGAACGCAACACCACTGCCCGGATGCGCCCAGGAAAAATGGTGGGAGCGCCTCCGGGCGTTTTGGTACGTGCCGACGAGGAGTTTACGAAAAGCCAGAACGGCGATTGTCACTATGAGGGACAGCTTGGCAAGTGCGAAGGAACACAGGATCGGCGCGATACCGAGAAGAGGCCGGGCTCGCTCATAGGATCGGAATTGTTATCAGCTCGAAGCCTTAGCGAAACGGCAAACTAGCACTCGCGACATGAAGCGAAGGAACGATAGCAGAATCGGAGAAGACCGTTGATGTGAAACAGTACGTCTCGTCCGCCTCCCTCAATAGGCAATATCTTAGGCCGAGCAAGATGGGCGTAACCCTCAACAGCGGCACAAAAGCGGAAAACGCGGGAGGTGGCCGAAGGGCCGAGTGCGACGTAACGTCCGGGTCTGCTCGGATCGAGTGGTGGGTCGGGGACCTAGCTCCGTGCTACCGCTAGACCTGGGTATGAAAGAACAGCTTCATTGTTAACCGCGTCACCGCAATATGCAGAGTTAAAAATGGGACTCGATCGCGGCAATGGAAGTATTTGCAGACGCAGTCGTTGAGAGTCCTCGTTCGGGCATCATGCGGCGCGGCGGCAATAATGATCGTCTATCGACTCTATGGCCAGAGGTGATTTCCCTCGCCGGCCTTGCAACGTCATTCTTGCCGGGGGGTAGAACGAACAGGAGCTACTCATGAAGATTCAAGTCCGCAGCCTCGCGATTGCCCTCGCGATTGCTGTACCTCTTGCAGTGACCGCCACCGCCCAGTCGTCTGCTGCGCCGATTAATGGTACGTCGATTAGAGCGGCGGGACCGGCCCTGACGATGGACGTGCGCTATCAGGCGCGGCGGGGTCATCCTGATCCTTCGTACTCGGGCTATCCGACCGATGATGCGAACTGGGGTTATCCCGCCTATAGTTCGTATTGGGGCGATCCAATCTATAATTCATATTATCGAGCCTACGGCTACGGATATTACAGGTCAGGTTGTGCGCCCGGACCGCGCGTCGGCGCCTTTGCGACAGCCCCCTGGGCCGACTTGCCGACTTGTCCGCCGTATTGACAAAGTCCTCTGCGCTCCCGAGGGTTTGCGCCTGCATGTAAGGAAGTCGGCGCCGACCTCCGGACGATCCACGATCAGATCACCGCCGTCGATGACACCCCAAGGATTGGCGATGATATTGGAGCTATCCTACCATTACTGTCCGAGCTTCTCTTAGGGTCCGGCTGGCCACGCTCGTCGTGACCCCAAAGCTTGGCGGCGTGCGGCTCCTCACGCCGCCGCTGGCCAACATGTATTTGAAAGAGTTTAGCGTCCCTCGGTCATCCAGATGACTAACTAGGAAGGCAACTGCCACCCCTCTATGATCGTTCAGCATTCCCCCTGAGGATGCGATGGCGTGAGTGCATCTGCCCGTCAACGCACCGATCTTCTTGAAGTCCAGCAGACCTTCCGGCCGAGGCCTGCGGCTAACGAATCCGGTAATCAAGTCCGAGGATGGCGTTCACGGCGCCAGCGTCAAAGGCTCGCGGCGTCGCGAACATCGCGATAGTCCGGCTTCCGGGCAACTCGTGTTCCAGCGCCTGGTGCGTCTGAGCCTGGATCGAGACACTCCGCTCCGAATGGCTCGGCGAACTTGAGGGCATCTGGCAAGCCAATATCGAATCTAGTTGAATTCCATGGGTCTAGACGCCTCCCGAGCCGCCCGCTTTCGTGTCGGCCGGCATGGCGATTATTGCGGCTGTAAAAGCTCCGCAGATTGAGGTCCCAGCGGCTACGGCGAGACCGATCTCGTAGCCGGAGTCGAAAGACGCGGCACCGGCGGCTAATGCCGCACCTGCAAGCTGCGCAACCCGGCTCGCTGCATTGTTGATGCCGGAGGCGAGCCCTTCATCCGTCTGGTCAACGCTTGACATAACGGACGCGGTGAGCGGTGCCACGAGCACCGCGAAGGACAGGCCAAGCAGCGTCATGGGTACGATCACGCCGAGCATCAAAGATTCTTTCTGACCGAGCGCCAACCAGACATAGGCGAGCGCGGCACCTGCCGGTCCCGCGATAAGCATGGTCCGCGTGCCAATCTTGTCGGCCAACCCGCCGAAGACATTCGACAACAGCCCCACGCCGAGCGTGAAAGGCAGGAACGCCAGCCCGGCATCGGTCGACGACAGGGCGCGGCGGTCGACGAGGTCAAAAGGTAGAAGGAAGAACACGATCGAAATCCCCATATAGATCATCAGCGTCGCAACGTTCAGCCCGAGAAAGGTGCGGTTCTCCACCAGGCGGGGTGGCGTCATCGGATGCTCGCTTCTGCGCTCCCACAACGCGTAGACGGCGAACCCGAGAACGCCGAACCCGGCGACTATCGTGAGCACCGTCACGGATTGGGCTGGTGCGTTTGCAGCGGCCCGAGCTTGACTTGGTCCGATCTGGCTCAGCGCCCAGGTGAGTGTCCCGAGCGCTAAAGCAAGGATCGCTGCGCCAATCCCGTCGAACCGGCGCTGGATAAGGTCATCTCTGCCCGCGAAGACTAGCAGAACTCCCACTGCTACGAACGCGAGCGGCGGGTTGATCCAGAACACGGATGGCCAGCCAAAGGTCTCGGTCAGCCAGCCGCCCAGGACAGGACCTCCGGCGGTGGTGAGAGCGGATGCCGCTGCCCATGCGCCGATCGCCCGGTTCCGCTCTGCGCGCGGATAGGTTGCTCCGATCAGGGCGAGACTTGCAGGTGTGACGATCGCTGCGGCCGCTCCCTGCGCCACCCGGGCAGTGATCAGCCATGCGGGCGAAGGCGCCAACGCGCAAGCCGCGGACGCCAGAGCGAACAGGACGCAACCGAGGGTGAGCATGCGCGCCTTGCCATAAACATCCGCGAGCGCCCCGCCGATCAATGTCAGGGAGGCGAGCGCCAGCATATACCCGTTGAGAACCCATTGGACGGAGACGAGGTCAGCACCGAAATCGGCGCGCAATATCGGCAGCACGACGGGCAGCGCTGTCCCATCGATGAACGCCATCGACGACGCGAGCACACAGGCCGTGAGCACCATGCGTCGGCATGGAGCCGGCGCTTTCCGCCCGAACTCTCGAGGGCAGGGGTCTGGATCGATAACGCCGCAGCTGCGGCACTCTACATGTTTTTGCGCCATTCATTCACCTTCGCCATAGTTTGCCGCTGCTCCTCACTAGTTTTGCCGAAGGCTTGAGGTCGCGGGCCAGACCCAGACGGCCGAATAGACGGAGTCACGATCCGGCTCTTGGGATTGAGAACAAAGCTGGTTGCCTGGAGATAGAGGGATCGTCATTGGCGATGCTCCGGTGACTACGGAGACCACCGGCGCATCGGAGCCGTAGGCGATCATGAAGCTGAGCTTTTCAACAAGCGCCTCCGTGTTTTCCCGACCGTCCAACGATACTGCTTCGATTTGCCCCGGCCGCATTGTCCACCGTCGCAAAAAGCTGCAGGCGGTTACACAGGATGGCGCCGACCCGCTCGCCTGATCGCTAAGCAAATGGATTTAGCCGCCACAGCGCATGCAAAAGCAAGAGAGACGTCGCTAGTCTGCAGCCTCAGTATCGCACTCCTCATTCCGGTATCTGGCGATCAAAGCGCCGGACGATCCTCCACTGCCTTTGCCACAAATGCGGTCTCACACGATGGCGGTCGCCCAGCGGTGAGGGAAATCATCTCGCGGCATAGAGTTGATAGACCATGGTTATTGCGGTTCTGCGGGCAGCGTGCTGCAGCAACGGACTGCGCAACTCGCCTCGACCTAGAATGGATTGAGGAACGGCACCGTGCCATTCCCAGTTTCCATGCTATACGCATGTGCAATTGGCAATGTTCGTCCAGCGTTGGGATTGCAGCGCGGGCCGGAAGCGATAGCGGTTTAGGAAGAGTCTGCTTGAGGTTGCATTGATGCCGAGAGAGTGATTTGTCAAGGGATGCGGCGGCCCGGCTTCAAGCTGTTGGCCAATGAATTCGCGCCCGCGAAGCGCTCGACTTAAACCTGAAGGATTACGTCGTGAGCAGCGCGTCCCTGATGCCGGCCGACCACCGCCTGCCGCTCTAAAAGCCTAGGCCGTCGGGCACAGCACAAACGTGCTCTCCACATGCAGCGTGGGCAACTGCCTTATGTTCGTCAGGAGCGCCGTCATCATGGTCCCCTCGCGGCGATTGGCGGACATGGCCCTGTCGCCGTTCCAAGTGCACTGGCTGATGAACGCCGAACTGCGCGGACCGTCCTCGCGGGGCCGATCTCCACGCCTCGGCGCCACCGTGGTTGGCTCCGCGCCGGCTCATCGTCGGCCGGTCACTGCAAGGTTTGGGCGAAGGCTTGATCCTGCCTGACGGCCTTTCGGTGCACGAGCAGCGATTGCCCACTGACAAGAGAGTCCGTGCGGTAGGCATCTGGTCCGGCGCCACGGCTGTCGCTAGCGGCGTTGCGCCCGCGGTGGCCGGTGTGGCATGCGGCTGACCCGCTGGTTGCCTCGAGCAAGTTGCAGTTCACGCGATGTTTTCAGATCGACGATGGCGGCGCCCGGAGTAACTGGCCGGTGACAAAAAGAGTGCGACTTTGGATCAACTGTGAACACGCGTTCAGAACGAGATTTGCTCAAAATCGATGGGATGGAAGGCCCCTGCCCCGCCGGTGCTACGTTCGCACGACTTAGCGTGGCAACCCGGGAGCGTTCGAGCGGAAGAGATTTCTACTCGAGCGCTGGTCTAACCGACCGCGCGGGGCGCCCTGGCGTCTGAAAGCTTTAGACCGGGCGGCTGGAGATAATGAAAACGATAACGATCCGACATTTCTAACCTCGCGCGGACGGGAATACGCTCTTTATACGCCCTATCGATATTTGGTGGCAGCACGGGTCGCCCAGATCACAAGCCCCTATTTTCGATGTCCCGACAACTCAATCTAGCAGCCCAGCATGCAGGAGTTCCGCCATGTCATTCCGCTTCATCACAAAATTTATCCGCACGTACCTAATCGACTGTCCGGTCGCCGTCGTTTTAATTGTTGCGCCATTCCTGCTCAAGCTTGGCAAGAGCAGTCCCGTCGCGCTGTGGCTTTCGGTGGTGACCCGCGTCTCACTGCTGCTGTCGGCATTCACGGATCACTCGACGGCACTCGTCGGAGTCATCCGTGCCTCGCTACAATGGGTGGACCGCGCATTGGGTGTGATCTCCATCACTGCCCCCTCCGCTTTCCATGTCACTGGGCCAGACGCCGGCTATTCCTGGGTGTTCGCCGCAGCAGTCTTGCTGACGACCTCAGCTCTCAACGCGCCCGAGGTGAGCGCCGCCCGGAGAGCGAACCTCAACATGCGGACCCGCAGGCGGGGATCGGTTCGTCTTAGCGGGTCAAAAGAGCAAGCCCAATGACCGACGATGCTCGATGTTCTGTGCTGGGGGCAAGCTACTTGCGGAGCTCGGAACTGCCGCGATCGGCGGGATGACGGCCTGTCACGCGGGCTACACCAGCAGGCGCTCAAGATAGCAAGAGTGTCGCTGTGGTGCCGTAGATGCTTGCGTTCGAGGTCAATGATTCGCTGCTCAACATCCGGCACTGTGGCCGCTGTTTGAGCGGTTATTCAGCGATGCGCAGCAGATTGGAAGCAATAACCCCCGTTTGGGGGCCCACACACCTTCTTTAATGTTGACCGAAACCCGTGCTGCAAATCGATTGGTTGGGTCCCGGCATCCCGATCCAACACGCGAGCCCTTCGAAGTGGAAGACGATCCGCTACGATGCCGCGCACCCCAATGTGCCCATTGCGTCCCGTGGTGTGGTTTAGCTGGCGGCGGATCACCGCGTTTCCGGCGAGAGCCGGGCAGGTCAGCTGGCGAGAGCCGTGAGGCTGACGCTCGAATCATCGCGCAACGGCGCGACTGCTTCCGTTATCATAACGGGCACAGTGAACCGCCCATTCTTCGTTTTGCTCGAGCAGGATCGCGCCGATGAGGCGAACGACGGCGTTCTCGTTGGGGAAGATGCCGGCCACCTCGGTGCGCCGCTTGATCACGCCGTTGAGGCGCTCAATCGGGTTGGTGGAGTGCAGCTTGGTCCGGTGCTGCGGCGGGAGGTCGTGTAGGCGAGCACGTCGGTCTCCGCCGCCTCGAAAAGGCGCAAGCTTCGGCAGCTTGTGGCGGAACTGATCGGCAACCTTGCGCCACTGCGGCTTGGCTGCCTCGGCATCGTCCCGGGCAAACGGTTTTGAAGGCGGAGACGACGCGCCGTCCGGTCTTGCGGCATGCGCCAATGCACTGCGCATGAAGTCGAAACAGCAGCGCTGCCAGCTGGATTTAAGCAGATTTGCTACGGTGGCCTTCATGCCCTCGTGGGCATCGGACATGACGAGCTTAACGCCTCTGGCGGCGTGCCCCGAGCGAGTGGAATGGAAACCATAACGACCAGGCACTTCTAATGCTTGGCGTACCGTCATAGGTTTCCTGTGTGTCTAACGGGCTGACCCTTTACGATTGTGCAGAGTGCTTGCTGGCATACGGCGGCACGAGCAGCAAAGCACGTAGGAGTCACTGATGTCGTTCCGCTTTATAACCAAATCTGTCCACGCTTACCTGATCGACTATCCCGCCGCGATCGTCCTGATCGCAGCGCCATTCGTGCTGAACCTGGGCCAGAGCGAACCACTCGCGATGTGGCTTTCCGTTGTCGTAGGTGTTGCCGCGCTGCTCTTGGCCGCTGCAACCGACCATCCCACCGGTCTCGTCCGTATCATCCCCTACTGGCTGCACCTTCGGCTCGATCGCGCCCTTGGGGTGGTGTTTGTGATCCTACCCTTTGCCCTCAAATTCGGTTGGCTCGACGCGTCGTATTACTGGATCCTCGCTGCCGCTGTCCTGCTCACGACGTCAATCTTTGACGCGCCTGAAGAGCCGGTCGTAAGGCGTCAGGGATTGCACACGCGCACAGCGGGTTAGGCATGAAGCCCCCCGCGCTGTGCAGCAAACCTTGCGCCGCGTTTGAATGCAAGTCCCGGGATGCGACATCAGCGCCGGCTTGCTAAGCGTCGAGCGATTCAGCCACGTGAAGGCATGCATCGACCACAACCCCGTCGCCCGAGCGCCTCCTCCGGAAAGGCGGCCGGCTCAAGCGTGGCCGATCGTCGTGGTGGGTCGCGGTCTTCCCGCCCAGAAGATGTTCCAGGAGTTCAGGTTGCGGCTCTTTGTGAATTTTCCTCACGTCGGAGGCTATGCATCTCCGTTTCGAGTCTGCCTTCTCGCTCGTCGAAGCGACCGATGAACCGCCGTAAATCGGGCCGGCATCGGAGTAACGAGCGAGTTTAAGACAAGGTATGAGGGCCCTCGCACTTTGGCAGTTCGGGACTTTTTCTAGATGACAATAAACGGCAGCCGAAGCGTTTTACCCTCATTGTCACCGGCTCAGCTCTCTTCGGCGCCGAGGTTCATTTTGCTCTCCGTCACTGCTAGGGTTCGATCACCAGATCGCGATTGACGATCACGTTGACTCGAAGCCTCGCCTGATTGTCATTATAGCTTGAATATTGCAGGTCACGGAACGATCTGCTGTCGGGTCTGGCTCAGAAAATTTTCCGTCGCCGATCGAAGCGCCTGGACGACGGCCTGTTATGCGCGCCAGCGCTGAGCTCTGACCCAGCGCCCAGGACCGTAGACAACAGCCCTGCCCTTACAATTCGAAGCCGATTTAGTCCTCAAGACCAGAGTGACGGCCGAGTCGGCGCCCTCCTGTCGCTCCGAAAAGATCGCGCGACCGTTTGACATTATTAGCCGCGTCCACACCCGCAGCACGCGTCACTGCTCGTGCGACCGTGGTAGGTTCGGTCAAACGCGTTCGCTGTCGATCTAGCTGCGGGCGGTAGGGGTTTCAAAATGATCTCTCTACTTGCGCGGCCATGGCTTGATCTAAGCGGCAAGACAATCATTCATGCGCCCGGAGTCATCGATTGAAGAACGTCGTCGCGCAAATAGAAGTGGTGGAAGAGAGCCGCGGCTGTATGCACAGCGGCAATCCAGAGGATGGCGTTGCCGAGGATGGTGTGTATTTCCATGATCAGCTGCCCCAGTCCATGCGCCTTCGCGATCAGGGGGGCGATGTCGAATCCGGGAAGGGTGACGGGAATCCCCTCCAGCCAAGTGCCGAGCACCGCGGTTGCCGGAATCGCGATGAGGAGCGCATAAAGCGCGAAGTGAACGAGCTTTGCGGCCGCAGCCATCCATGGCAGCATCGGCTGCTTCGCGGGCGTAGTCTCGATCAAGCGCCATAGCAGCCGCAGCACGACAACAATGAATAGGACGACCCCAAGCGCCTCATGAACCCTGCGAAGCCCGTCCGCGGCCGCGGAATAGAGCGAATAGCCGTCGCCGGTGCTCAGCACATAAGCGGCGAGAACTAGCATGACGGTCAGCCAATGCAGGACTTTGGCCCCGGCGCCGTGGCGAGAGGAATTGCTGCGCAAGCCGATCATCTCGCTCCGATCCCGCCACACGGTTGGTGAACTGTCGCGGCGTCTAGCCAGAGATTTGGGCGGTGGTAAGCCGGCCGGTTGCCCCGGCGATCAACTTTACCTCCGACCCATTGCCCAGGGGCCCAAAATGGGGCGTCTGAGCCTCCGGTGCTATTAAACCCAGACTGCAAGCGGGAGATGATCATCGCCAGGGCCGCGGAGATTGGAGGGGAGGTCGTAAAAAAGAACCGCCGATTAGCTTCGTTCCGTCGTGCTCACAACTGGAGTGATAAGCGCACAGCGTAGTTGTCTTCGCTCCTGCATTGACGGATAGCATGTTCGCCGGAGTCTCGGAGGACGACCAGCGAACGCCGCCTTCTAATCTAAGCGCCCCTGCCATCCTGTCTTCCAATTACGCAGCGCCATGCGGCCAAACGCTCGGCCGGATGCTGGTTCATCCAGTCGGCGAGCTGCGGCGCGCCCATCAGGCAGGACTGCATCGAGACCTCGGCGAAGTCCGAGGTGGTGACAATTTGCTCGTGGCAATTCGCCGGAGAGGAAAGACTGCAGAGGACGGCGATGATTTTGATCATGAGAACTCGCCCTCGTCACCGGTGGTGCCGCCCACTTCGTGACTTGTCAGTGCCTTGTCCTGCTGCTCCGGCGGGAAGATACTGTCGTGGATCGCGCGAGCCTCTCGAATTAGGCGAACTCGCTCGCGCTCAGATTTTGGGACAAACCGAATGACTTCGCCCATATTCGCTCCGAAAAGCTGCCTCGTGAACCAGCTTCGCTATGATATGACCATAATCATTTCATTCAGATGTACCATCTGAGCTCCAACTTTGAAGCCGTGCGGGCGGTTCAATAAAACTGCTCGTGACCGGGGTCGCGCGCCGGACGTTCGAAAGATCGCTTCGATTTCTTCCGAAGACGAGCGATGAAGCAGCCCGTCAGGTCATGCACGCCACTCATCTCAGTTCTTGGCAACCGATCGAGCCGATGCCGTTGGGTTGATCAAGATGCGAACGTTTTCATCCTGCGACTGGTAGTCGTCGGCAAGGGACTTGAGCCGGGCCGCAATCACAGAGTCAATCACCGCTTGAGCCGTGCGGAGCAAAGTCCGCCCTGCTTCCAAGCACACAGTGCCGCGTTGCGAGCTCCGGAGCGTCATGATGAGCCCGGCCGTTTCTCTGGCAGTTGGTTGAAGGCGATCGGGAGCCAGCTTACCCAATCGCGGTCACGTTCCCTGCGAGCTCTGAAGCGATCGACGCATTTCTTGGAACATAGCCCGGTTCGCCACGAATAGTGCCGGACGAGACCAAACTTGCCGTCACAAACTGCGCATCGCGCGGCTCTGCCAGACTTAGGAGTTTCGGAGCAATAGGGCATCGCAGTCTCCTTCTGGTTTTAGTACAGTTGTTCCTCGATCCTCGTTTTTCCTCATCGCACTTCATAAACTCGTGTGCGTTCCAACAGATGCAGCCTAAGACCATCGGGGCCAGCAGCTCAATCGGACATAGGTAATCATCGGGCACCAAAAAGTGGGCACGGAACGATACGAAGGTGTATGGTGTTCGTCTCTAAGTCGACAGCTCCACTTTGATCGATTGCGCTGAAAAACTGCGACGGCCGGAAGGAGGTTTGTTCGGCTCCCGATCTCAGTCAGGTGGACAGCGAGTTCGGCGGCGCGCTCGTAGCAACCCGTTGGTTTACAGTTCGACTGCGAGCTGGGCCACCAACCGGCCGCAGCGGCGCGTTCTATCCCGCGGGGCGCTTGTCAGCGGTGGAACGCACATCGCCTAGAGCGTGGCGGGTCGCTCGAAGCATCCGAGCACGAAAAGAGTTCCGGTCGGAAGCGCGCATGCGCTCGAGAATATCCTTGAGCACCTTGAATCGAGCGGTGCGGAACGTTGATCGAAATAACCGCCGAGCTCAGCGGAGCTTGTTCGTTACACACACAATTGTTGCCTATGCGGTTACGCTCGCGGCGAGTTCATTGGTCACTGTGGGTCTTAGGGCCATGCCAGACGAAATCCTACAATGCTTTCTACCTTGCATGGCGTTGGTTTCGCGTTCGTTTCGGTGAAGGCAGTCGGTTTCCACGGCATCATGGTTCAAGACGCGGCGTAAGGCGGCGCTCGTCAGTCGCAAAGTAAGTCCTCATCTGAGGAGCCCGCCTCAAGCGAGCGTCTCGAAGGATGCGCCGCAAGGAAGAATCGCTCTTCAGCCCCGCACCCGCTTCAGCATCTGCTCGACATGGGCGATCGGCGTCTCCGGCTGGATGCCGTGGCCGAGATTGAAGATGAACCGTCCTTGCGCGAAATTCGCCAGCGTGTTGTCGACCGCGCGGTCGAGCGCGGCGCCGCCTGTGATCAGCACCAGCGGATCGAGATTGCCTTGAACCGCGACCTTGCTCTGCACGCGCTCGCGGATGAAGGCCGGCTCCGCGGCCCAGTCGATGCTGACGGCGTTGACACCGGTCGCCTCGACGAAACCGGGCAGTTGCGCGCCGGCGCCGCGCGGAAAGCCGATGATCTTCGCGTCCGGCACCTTGGCGCGCACGCCTTCGATGATGCGCCGGGTCGGTTCGACCGACCAGCGCGCGAACTCGGCGGGTGGCAGCACGCCGGCCCAGGTGTCGAAGATCTGCAAGGCGTTGGCGCCGGCCGCAAGCTGCGCCAGCAGATATTCGATCGAGTTCTCGACCAGCACGTCGATGATCTCGGCGAACGCCTCCGGATGCCGGTAGGCCATCATCCGCGCCGGCGCCTGGTCGGGCGTGCCGTGGCCCGCGACCATATAGGTCGCGACCGTCCACGGCGCGCCGCAGAAGCCGATCAGCGCGATCTTGGGATCGAGCGCCCCGCGCACGATTTTGAGGGCCTCGAACACCGGCGCGAGCTTGCCGAAATCGGCTTGCTTCGCCAGGGTCGCGACCTTGGCGGGATCATCCAGCGGCTCGAGCCGCGGACCCTCGCCGACCTCGAAGCGCACGGAACGTCCGAGCGCATAGGGGATCACCAGGATGTCGGAGAAGATGATCGCCGCATCGAAGCCGAACCTCCGGATCGGTTGCAGCGTTACCTCGGCGGCCAGCTCCGGGTTGAAGCAGAGATCGAGGAATCCGCCGGCCTTGGCGCGCACCTCGCGATATTCGGGCAAGTAACGGCCGGCCTGCCGCATCATCCAGACCGGCGGGATCGCCTGTCGCTCGCCGGAGAGCACGTCGCTGAAAGGCTTGGTCGGAGACTGGGGCACGAACCGTCCTGTTGCAGATTGAGGTTCCTGATACACCGGCGAGGGCCCGAGCGGAAAAGGGGAACCAGCGGTGCGACTATGCCGGGCTTCAACTCGGCTCAGCTTGCCACGTTGAAGAGTAACTCCTTGGACCTTCCAGAACTTCCCTCGCCCGCTTCATGGAATGTCGTGGGTGGCTGGGTAAACGTCATCCACGCGCCTATGTAGCCGTTGCGGCCTCCAGAAAGACGTTAACTTCCAGTTATCCGCGCGCGAAGCTACATTGTAAGCGCCGGGCCCTGAACCCATCTCACGTTCATTAGGCTGGTGCGATAGCGTTCTCACCGCGCACCCGCGAGGTCAGCCGCATCAGAAGACCAGTAACCGCGATAACTACAAGGTAGACGATGAGCTGCATTTGCGTCGGTTGATCACTATAGCCGATCAGCGTGTGCAAGGCGCGGCCAGGAATGCTGGCTTCGGATAAGAACCAGCCCGAGTCCCACACGACGCTGTCGAGCGACGTTAGCCAGTTAGCCCGCTCCAGGAAGGCGACGGCCTGCGCCGCCAAACCCGCCGCCAGGAGGGTGATCAAAACAGTCGTCGTTGCGAACAACGCGCGCGGTGGAATCCGCACCAGGCCCAAATAGGTCAGCAGGCAAACCGCGACCCCGAGCAACAGGCCGAGGCAGCCGCCGAAGGTAAGGCCCAGGGCCGAGCCGCCTTCGGAGGTCCCGACCCCATAGAGAAACAGCGCGACCTCGCTGCCTTCGCGCAGCACCGCGACGCCGACCACAACCGCCAGTGCCCCTAGCGGCTTGCTGCCCTCGGCCACCGCGTGGCCAACCGCGCGCATTTCGAGGGCAATCTCGCGGCCATGGCTCGCCATCCACACATTGTGCCAGGTCAGCATCACGACGGCGATTCCGAGGATGGCGGCGTTGAACAGTTCCTGTCCCATGCCTGCGAACAGCTGCGATAAGCCGCCAGCAAATGCCGCGACAAGACAAGCTCCCCCGATTCCCGCTAGCACGCCGCCGACAATCCAGCGACCGCGGTGGACGACATCACGCGTGACCGCGAGCACGATGCCGACGATGAGGCCAGCCTCGAAAACCTCGCGGAAAACGATTATGAGCGCGGCGAGCACGAGACGTGGGCCTATTCGACGACAAGAACGCCACGCGCGCTCTCGTTAAAATCGTCGTAGAACTCATAGCGTCCTGGCTTCAGAGGGCGGACATTGATAACACCTTGGCTTTTGGCGGCTACGACCTTTTCCACTCTTAGTGAGGTGCTTTCAAACTCCATCGCCTTGCCCTCGAGATTCCTGATCCGGAATAGGACAGGCTTGTCTGCTGGGGCACGCACCTCGCGGGGCTGAAACTGCCCGTTGGAGTAGGAGATCTGGATTTCGGTCGCCTGCTGCGCCGATGCTGTAGAGAACGGCAGCATAGCCGTACAGAGCGTTGCGAAGACCAGCTTCCTGCTCATGGTCAAAACGTACATTCTGAGCCCTGGATTTGAGGGAATTAGAACTCGATGGCGAATTTGAGTTTGGCGCGATTCCGCTGGAATTCGGCAAGATTGAGCGAGAACGGACTGCCGACTTCGCGACCCCATACTTGCGTATTCCACGCCGCTGTCATGAACATCTTTGGCGTAAACCGCACGAAAAGCGTCGGACCGAGCATCACGGCATCACCCGTAAAGGCCGAGAGCGCGAAGTCGTCATAATGACGCAGATACCAGACTTCCGCTCCGATGAGGACGTTCGGCGTGAGGCGGAACGACAGCGCGGCGGAGCCGCCGAGCTTCGTTTCCCGGATGGTCTCGTCAAGCAGGGTGTGGGTGTATTCAGGCTCATACAGGAGATTGAAGCCGGCGAAGAGCCGGTTTCTGACCAGCTCGAGGTCAGCATTGAGAGTGGTCTCGAATTCGTAGTTGTGAACCCGCTCACCACTTGTCTCATCGACTAGCCGAACCGTCGGTTCGAATGCAAGCGTCACCGACAGCGGGTTGTTCGACGTCCGCTCAAGCGCAAGGTAGCGGAATTCACCAAACCCGCCGCTGAACGCAACTTGGCGACGGTCGTCGAGATCAGTAGCATTCCGGATGTCATGGGTCGATCCAAGCGCCCCAAATTCGATTTGCACGAATTGAGACGGGGTGAATTCGAACTCGTACTTCGTCTCCGTCGCACTGTAGCGTCCGCCGCGCTTGCCAAACCGGCCGATCGTGTCGGTCGTGAACTCCTTTTCGCCTTCAATCCCGATACCTGAGCCGGTGGTAAATCCGAAAATGTATTTTGTCTCGATCTCGCGCCATGAGCTTGCATCCGAGCTGGCGGGGCCGCCAGCGCGCGCAAATCCGCTGAGACCAATCAGCACAATGAACGCGCCCATTAGCGCGCTCGAATGCCGTACACGTCCAATTGTTTGGCGCATTCCGTCGGCCCTAGCCTATTCGGCTGCATTGATTAGCGGATTACAGCACTCGATCCAAAGAGATTCCCGTCCCGCTAATTTGGAATGCTTCAAAAGCGGGCGTCAACACGCTAAGCCGGTGTGCGATGGATAAGAAAGGTTCCGGCCAAGCATGGAGTTCCGCGCGACGAATGAGAAATGACGTCACGCCATGAAGTTGATAACCCCGCGTTATGATGCCCGTAGGCACCTGAACTCCGCTCCGCGGTTGCCTATGCGAACCGGCGCAGTCCCACTGCATCGTCCTCTGCTATTCCGACAATTGGCGGCTATCGGCTTTTTCTCGGGTGTTTGGCGACGCTGCCACGAATATGCAAGACACCAGCGGCGCGACCGACTTGTCGGTCCCCCGTGTGTACTCTTCGGCCAGCGGGATTCTTGCAGACGACCAGGCGCATTAGCGCATTTCACCGCTCCGCGCGCTAGTTGGTTTGAACCGGGAGACCGCTGGCGCACTCGGCCGGCGCGGGTCGCGCGCGGCCTGTCGCCGGGCCGAGCGGGCGCACGGCCGCGGGCTCCGCGCGGCCGGTCCCCGCCCTAGGGGAACGTCAGGCCGAAAGCAGCCGGATCGAGCTGCTCGCCTTTGCGAGGGACCAAGAAGCGCTCCAGCCCACCCGGCACGAAGCTGAGCAGCAGGATGGCCTGATCGCCGACCACCTCTATTGTATGCGGCACACCGCGGGGAAGAGCCGCGTAGGCGCCCTGCCCCACCTCAATGCGGGCATCGCCGACTCGCGCGATCAGCTGCCCCTCCACAACGAAGAGCAGCTCGTCCTCGTGCGAGTGGGTGTGCAGCGGCGGCTCCTCCCCGGCCCGCACCGTCCACAGGACGGTGCCATATTCGCCTCCAGTCTGGCTGCTCTCCACCTTGATCTCGTGCGTTGAGCCCCCGCTCGACGTCACCGTCTCACCGCCGTGGGGCGGCGTAAGAACCGGCTGCTTCACTGCCATTTGTAGCCTCCTGATTGTGGACCCTTTGCTCGGGTCTCGGAGTGGCGACGTAAGTTGCCGCTCACACTCGTCAGCATGAGATTGCGCGCGGCGTATGGGAAATGACGTCACGCCATGAAGTCGATAGCCGCGCGTTATAGTGGCCGGGAGCACGTGAACGTCTCTTCGCGGTCGCGGAGAGTTGCGTTTCAGGGATTGTGGATCCCCTGCGCCACCCAGTTTGGTCTGCAAGATCCTCGAAGCCGCAAAGACCCGGCGAACGACACCGGACAAGCTGCGGGAGACCGGCCGAAAAGCCCTGACACACGTGGCCTTGATCGGGCGAGGTGCGGGTTGAACTTGCAGGTGACGGTGTTGAAGATCTTGGTGAGCTACCCGGACAGGTTCGCTGTGGTGGCGGACCTCAACCGCATGTGGCGATCCTCGCCACCAGCGGCCGGAGTGGGCCGAGCGCACCAAGCGACTGGCCGCGCGCGTGCCCGGACTGGACATCTTTTCGGACGGCCTCGTTGAGCGTCAAAATGGCGCGTAGAGGGTCACTGCCAAAGGGCGAGCCGTGCTCGAACGCATGGAGGCGCACCGAAGCCAAGACCCTGCGATTGAGAAGGACCCAACAGAAACGGCTGGCGCGCCGGTGCCTGCGTTGCCGCAGCCGATAGAGCGAGCGAAGCGCCGACGCGAACGTCGCCAGCGTCGCTGAGAAGCCCGTGAACGCGCGAGGGCGCATGCATCATAAACGTGGGGGCGGCGCTCAGATTGTCGATTCCGTCACACTCCGCTCAACCGTCAGTCTGCCGAGCGGCTATTTTTCCCAACTGTTCTGGGAAACGCATCCGTCTCTCCTCGTGGAATGCGCGATCCGTGGCCGGCTAACTCGCCCGAAATCCATTGTATCAGACGAATCTTGAGCAGTTCGCGACTAGAATCCCCTTGGAATGGGTCGCGGTCGTGATCTCCCTCCGATCGGGCGTGGCGCCGAAGAGCTGGTCGCCGAGCCCAATGTGCCAGCTGGTCTGCTGACTGGGGTTATCGCTGTACTGATCCAGCCAAGGATCACGTTCAGCGAGGGCTAGTTCGTGCGCCTCTCGGTCCGTCAGCGCCTTGGGTCCGGCGCTCAGATTAGCCCAGCGGACCTCAAGTCCAGGGAGCACCTTGAGCCGACGGAACGCTGGTGAGTCAAAGCAGGCGGCTGATAGCCCCGCTGGCCCATCAACGAAGTAGTAGCACGCGCCATCGGCATGGGCAGGATGGATCGACAGGCGATCGGCGCTAAGTCCCACCGTCCGCCGCCCGCATGCGGCATCGCCACGAGCACAAGGAGACCTAAATGCAGTATTCGTCTTTCAACAGATCGGCGCTGCCGCGGCTCGATTGACTTGATCGGGATCAAGCAGCACTAGGGTGGGCATGTCAGACAATCCCGGGATCCACCGTTGATCTCGACAGCTGGCATGATCTTCGTCGCCTCATCTTCCGGAAACAGACTTCCACGGCGCTCCGCGCTCAGGTCGGCAGGGGGCCACCAGGCTGTGAGCAGATGCGAGAGCTAGTGTCGCGGCGTTCGTCCGCGTATACGGTCGAAGCCCTGCTTGATCGCTGCGAAGCGGTCGTCGATGAACGATTCGTGCTCGGTATCCGTGAATATGTAGGGCCAGTCGTTTTCGATGGCCTCGCGAACCAGTTCGCCCACATACAGCGGATCAATGCCGTGGTTGATCCGTTCCTGTAATGCTTTGATGAAGTTGGCGCGGGGTCCTTCTGTCGGCGGAGGGGGGCCGACAGCCAAAGCAAATCGCTGCGGCACGTTGCGCCGAGAGTTCATGATCTGCGTGCGGATGACGCCCGGACACAGAACGGAGACCCCAATCTTCCTCGGCGCGAGCACGTTACGCATCCCCTCGGACAGCGCCACCACACCATATTTGCTCACATCGTACGCCAAACTTGGTCCCGCAATCAGCCCGGCGACGGAGGCCGTGGAGACAACCTGTCCTCCTTCGCCGTGCGCTTCGATCAGCGGACCGAAAATCTCGAAGCCCCAGATCACCGACATCAGGTTGACGCCGAGGACCCAGTTCCAGCCTGCATCAGTCCACTCACCATAGGTGCCGCCGCCGCCCACGCCCGCATTGTTGACCAATATGTGGATTCTGCCGTACCGGGCGACGGTCGCGTCCGCTGCCGCCTGAAGTTCGCCTTTGAGCGAGACGTCGGCGTTCACGCCGTCGACATCGACGTCGGTCCGTGTCTTCAGGTCCGCGACCGCTTTTTTCAGCGCCTCTTGTTCGATATCGCAGAGCATAACCTTCACCCCGGCCTGTGACAGCGCGGTCGCGATCCCCAGTCCGATCCCCGAGGCAGCGCCTGTCACGAATGCGGTCTGTCCAGCCAAGTCTCTCATGCGCTTTCCACCTTGCTTTCACTCAACAAATTCACCCGCCAGGCCGCGCCGCAGAGTGGCACAATGAACGCGGCGTGGTCTAATGTTCCGCGCCCCCGCGCCAAGCCTAGAAATAACCGGTCGCGAGTTTCAAACTAGCACATTGGAAACCACTGGATAACGAGGGTCAGGGTCGGCTTTTGGAAGCGCTGGCTCCACAATAACGATAGACACATTCATTGGTTCATAAGGAGAAGCGAGACGTCCTTCGTCGCACGACGATTGGCGGCGTTTTCGACCGCCATTATAATGCTTGCTGCCAGCGGAGGCAGCGTATTTGCCAGAAGAAATACGATGCCGGCGCAACCGACACCGAAATCAAGATCGGCAACATCACCTCTACAGCGGCGTCGGCTTACGGTACTACAGGCAAGACCGAGGCCGCCTACTTTCGCGAGATCAACTGCGAAGGCGGCATCAACGGCCGCAAAATCAACTTCATTTCCTATGACGACGGTTACAGTCCACTAAAAGCGGTCGAGCGGGCGCGCAGACTGGTTGAGAGCGAAGAGGTTTTCCTCATCTTCGGTGCGCTTGGCACGCCGTCCAACACCGCCACACAGAAATACATGAACGCGAAAAAGGTGCCGCAACTGTTCGTGCAGACCGGCGCGACCAAATGGAATAATCCGCAGAACTTCCCGTGCACTTTAGGTTAGTCGCCCAACTATCAAAACGAGGCGCGGATCTAGGCGAGGTATATTTTGAAGGAAAAGCCGAACGCCAAGTCGCCGTTCTCTACCAGAACGACGACTACGGCAAGGATTACCTCAAACGCCTGAAGGATGGCCTCGGCGCCAAGGCTGCGTCGATGATCGTTGCCGAAGACGCCTATGAGGTGGCCGAGCCGACCATCGACTCGCACGCGGTCAAGATGAAGTCGCTCAATGCCGACGTATTCGTTGACATCGCCACGCCAAAGTTCACGGCGCAAGCCATCAGGAAGGCGGCTGAGATCAGCTGCGTTGGAACTCCTGGGGCCCTGCGACGCACTCGCCTCTGCCGAGGCCAGTGCGCACGCCGGCATCGGAAGGACTTCCTTTCCAAGGTCGGTGAGCTGCGTCAGCTGGCGCTCGCGGTACAGCAACGGGTCGCCGAGTTCCAGCTCGCGCCGGGCAAATCGCTCGTAATCGTGCTAAACGAACAAGGATCTACGTCCGCCCTACCCGGCAAGACAAAGGGAAGGCTGGCATTTCTCTGGTGATGGAGTACGATTTCTCGAGGCGGAGAGAGGCCGCGCGCGTGGCGCGCGAAGAGCTTGATCAGCCGACTTCAAGCCGAAGCCCCCACGGCGGAGTTTGACGGATGGTGCAGCAGTCGCTGAACGTCACGTACTCGGACGGCGGCTCTGAGGTGTTGTGGGAGGACGGCGAGCGCGTGTTCAGTCGCGGCTGGCGACTGGACGACAATGGCAACCGGCTCGCCGTGCTACTTGTTGCGCCTGCCGCCGACCACCCGGCCCGGGCGAGACTCGATCGCCTCACGCACGAATACGAGCTGAAAGATGAACTCGACGGGGCATGGGCGGCGCGGCCGCTCGCCCTCATGCGCGACGCCGGTCGGACCGTACTGGTGCTCGATGATCTCGGTGGCGGGGAGCCGCTCGATCGTTTGCTCGGGGGGCCCATGGAGGTAGGACGCTTCTTGCGCCTTGCTATCGCTGTTACCTCTGCTCTGGACAAGGTTCATCAGCGCGGGCTCATCCACAAAGACATCAAGCCAGCTAATATTGTAGTGGACTGCGCGGATCAACACGTGCGGCTCACTGGGTTTGGCATCGCATCGCGCCTGTCCCGCGAGCGGCAGGCGCCCGAGCCGCCCGAGACCATCGCAGGTACGCTTGCCTACATGGCACCCGAACAAACCGGGCGGATGAATCGCTCGATCGACGCCCGCAGCGATCTCTACGCCCTCGGCGTCACGCTGTACCAGATGCTCACGGGCGTTCTGCCCTTCACGGCGGCTGATCCGATGGAATGGGTGCACTGCCATATTGCCAGAAAACCAGTGCCGCCAGGGGAACGGCTAGAGGATGTCCCAGCGCCCGTCTCGGCGATCATTATGAAGCTGCTCGCCAAGACTCCCGAGGATCGTTACCAAACCGCCGGCGGTGTCGAGCGCGATCTGCGACGCTGCCTGGCGGAATGGGAAGCGCGCCGCCGTATCGATGACTTTCCGCTCGGCCTGCTGGACACGCCGAACCGGCTGCTCATCCCCGAAAAGCTGTACGGACGAGATCGTGAGATCGCCACGTTGCTTTCCTGCTTCGATCGCATCGTCAAGACCGGTGTACCAGAGTTGGTGCTGGTCTCCGGATATTCCGGTATCGGCAAGTCCTCTGTCGTCAATGAGCTGCACAAGGTGCTCGTACCGCCCCGCGGTCTTTTTGCATCGGGTAAGTTCGACCAATACAAACGCGACATCCCGTATACCACGTTCGCGCAGGCCTTCGGCAGCCTTGTCCGCCCGCTTCTCGGCAAGGAGGAAGAGGAGCTGAGCATCTGGCGCGATGCCTTTCGCCAAGCGTTGGGGCCAAACGCGGAGCTTATCATCGATCTTGTCCCGGAATTGAAACTAATCATCGGAGAACAGCCTCCGGTTCCTGTCCTTCCGCCATTGGATGCGCAACGCCGATTCCAATTGGTATTCGGGCGATTCATCGCCGTATTCGCGCGGCCGGAGCACCCGCTTACGCTGTTCCTCGACGACTTGCAGTGGCTCGATGCAGCAACGCTCGATTTGCTCGAAGATCTTCTGAGCCGGCAGGACCTGCGGTACATGATGTTGATCTGCGCCTACCGAGACAACGAAGTGGACTCCGCCCATCCTCTGACGCGCAGGCTCGAATCAATCCGCAAAGCTGGCGCGCTAGTGCAGGAGATCACCCTCGCGCCCCTGGCCTGTGAACACTTGGGACAATTGATTGCGGACTCCCTTCATTGCGAGCCGGAGCGCGCCACATCGTTGGCGCAACTAGTTCACGAGAAGACTGCTGGCAATCCATTCTTCGCTAACCAGTTTATTTATGCGCTTGCCGAGGAGGCGTTACTGAGTTTTGACCACTGCAACGCGCGATGGTCTTGGGATGTAAATCGCATTCACGCAAAGGGTTACACTGATAACGTGGTGGAGCTCATGGTCGGGAAGCTGACTCGGCTGCCCGTTCGAACTCAGAACGCATTGCAGCAGCTTGCCTGCCTAGGCAACAGCGCGGATTTCGCACTACTTACGAAGGTTTACGGAGGCTCGAAAGATGTAGTGCATCGAGATCTGCTGGAAGCGGTCCGAGTTGGGCTCGTTCTCCACTCCGAAAGCGCGTATAGCTTTCTGCATGATCGTGTCCAGGAAGCGGCTTATTCACTAATACCTGAAACGGCCCGCGCCGAAGCTCATATTCGAATCGGCCGCCTCCTCGCAGTCGGCATTCCGCCAACGCAGATCGAAGAGAAGATCTTCGATATCGTAAACCAGCTCAATCGTGGCTCTCATCTCATAGTGTCAGATCAGGAGCGTGAGCGGGTCGCAGAATTGAATCTAATTGCAGGTAGACGCGCGAAGATCTCAACTGCGTATACTTCAGCGCTTTCGTATCTCGCCGTTGGGCGGGCGTTTTTGACCGAGCAGAGTTGGGACGACAACTACGAGCTCATCTTCGCCATCGAATGTCTCACAGCCGAGTGCGAATTACTGACCGCGAGTAAGGTGGCAGCCGAAACTCGACTTTCGATGCTGGCGCGTCGTGCTAGAAGCGGCCCCGACACCGCCGCCGTCACACGTTTGCGGCTCACGCTTTATACCACTTTGGACCGGAGCGATCGCGGCCTCGAGATATGCCTTGAATACCTCCAGCGTGGAGGCATTGATTGGTCACTTCATCCGACTCGTATCGAAGTACAACGCGAATACGATCGAATCTGGTCCCAGCTTGGAAGTCGACAAATCGAGGAACTCGTCGACTTGCCTTTGATGAGCGATCCGGACTTACTCGCTACTCTAGATATATTAGCCGAGTTTCCGGCAATGCATATCGAGGAGAACTTATCTTCGCTCGTTGTTTGTCGAATGGTGAATCTGAGCCTCGAGTATGGCAACAGCGATGGGTCATGCTTCGCTTATGTATGGTTCGCCCAGATCGCGGGACCTCGCTTCAGCAACTATCAGGACGGTTTTCGTTTCGGCCGGCTTGGCTATGAACTGGTAGAAAAGCGCGGCTTGAAGCGCTATCAAGCTCGAACGTACATGTCCTTTGGTAACATTGTCATGCCGTGGGCAAAACATGTCTTAGAGGGACGTGATCTGGTACGTCGCGCCTTTGCTACTGCTGACCGCACAGGGGACGTCACATTTGCGGGTTATAGCTGTAATCACTTGATAACCAACTTTTTGGCAGCGGGAGACCCGCTTGCTGAGGTGCAGCGGGAAGCCGAGAGGGGTTTCGAGTATGCGCAGAAGGTTCGGTTCGGTTTCGTCATTGACAATCTCGCCATGCTGCTCGGATTTATTCGGACGCTTAGCGGACTGACTCCGACGTTTGGCTCCTTCAACCACGAGGGTTTCGATGAGCTTCGATTCGAGCGCCACCTAGCGAGTAATCCGGTCTTGAAGCTGCTCGAGTTTCGATATTGGGTCCGTAAGTTACAAGCACGGATCTTCGCTGCGGATTATGCTTCCGCCATGGATGCGTCATTGAGAGCGCAACAGCTACTTTGGACCTCACCATCACATTTCGAAACGGCTGAGTATTGCTTCTATAGTGCGCTCGGCCACGCGGCAGCATGGAATTCTGCATCGCCGGACGAGAAACAGGAACATTGTGAGGCTCTTGTGGCCCACCGCAATCAACTCGAAGTATGGGCGGCGCGCTGTGCGGAAAACTTCGAGAACCGCGCTGCCTTGGTCGGTGCCGAGATCGCCCGCATGGAGGGCCGCGTATTGAACGCTGAGGAGCTGTACGACAAGGCGATCCGCGAGGCCCGCAAACATGGGTTCGTGCACAACCAGGCCATTGCCAACGAGATTGCCGGGCGTTTCTACGCGGAGCGCGGTCAAGAGAAGATCGCTGCGACCTATTTGCGGGCCGCGCGGGCCTGCTACCTGCGCTGGGGAGCCGACGGAAAGGTTCGCCACCTCGAGGAACGTTATCCGCACCTCAAAGTGGACAAGGAGTCCCCGGCGACGATAGTGACACCCTTCGAGCAACTCGATTTGGCTACCGTAATCAGAGTTTCGGAAGCGGTGTCAGGCGAGATCGTTTTCGAGAAGCTAATCAACACGCTCATGAGTGCGGCAATCGAACACGCGGGTGCCGATCGAGGTCTCTTGATTCTTCCGCGAGCCGATAAATATCAAATCGAAGCGGAGGCCATAGCCAGCAGTGACAACGTGACCGTGGTCCTGAAACAGGCGCGCGTCACGACCGCAGATCTACCAAGCTCGGTGTTTCACTACGTGCTTCGCACAAAAACAAGCGTTCTCCTGCACGATGCGTCCAGTCAGAACCCGTTTTCAGCGGACGACTATATTCGCGACCGTCGCTCACGGTCAGTGCTCTGCCTGCCGATACTGAAACAGACCAGGTTGATTGGCCTGCTGTACTTGGAGAATACGCTTACGACTGCCGCATTTACTCCTACTCGAATGGCGGTGCTCACGCTGCTCGCCTCCCAGGCGGCTATCTCAATAGAGAACGCTAACCTGTACCGCGAGCTGGCCGAGCGGGAGGCGAGGATCCGACGGCTAGTGGATGCCAATATAATCGGCATCCTCTTCTGGGATATAGACGGCCGGATCATCGATGCTAACGAAGCGTTTCTCCGCATCACCGGATACGGCCGCGACGATGTTGTCTCCGGTCGACTGCGCTGGCGGGATCTGACGCCCACCGAATGGCGCGATGCCGACGACCGACGAATGGCGGAGCTCGAGGCGACCGGAACGGCGCTACCCTACGAGAAGGAGTACTTCCGGAAAAGCGGCAGCCGCGTACCGGTGCTGGTCGGGGCAGCGACGTTCGGCGGGCGGTCCGACCAGGGCGTGGCCTTCGTGGTAGACTTAACTGAGCGCAAGCGAGCAGAGCAGGAAATTCGCGAAAGCGAGCGGCGCTATGGCGAGGTGCAGATGGAGCTCGTGCACGCAAATCGAGTCGCGACACTGGGGCAGCTCTCGGCTTCGATTGCCCATGAAATCAACCAGCCGATCGGGGCGACGCTCAACAATACTTCCGCTGCGTTGCACTGGCTGAGCAAAGAACCGGCAGATTTGGAGAAAGCTCGGCAGGCTCTCAACCGGATCTTTGCAAACGGCAATCGCGTCAGCGACGTCGTCGCTCGGATGCGCGCCCTTTTCAAAAAAGCACCTCTACGGAAAGAAGACGTGGACATTAACGCTGCAATTCTCGAGGTCATCACCCTGACCCGTGGCGAGATCGTGAAGAACGGCATTTCGGTCAAGTCGCAGCTCGCGGACGACTTGCCGCTTATTCAAGGAGATCGGGTTCAGCTGCAACAAGTGATCATGAACCTGATCATCAACGCCGTCGAAGCGTTGAGTGCGGTCAGCGAGGGGGCGCGAGAATTGGTGATCACCACTCACACCGGAGAGCCCTCCGGCGTGCTCGTCGTGGTGCGGGATTCGGGTCCAGGTCTCAGTTCAGAGGGTCTCGAGCGTATCTTTGACGCCTTCAACACCACAAAGCCTGGCGGCTTGGGGATGGGTCTGTCGATTTGCCGCACCATCATTGAAGCGCACGGAGGGGGACTCTGGGCCACCGCTGCCCAGCCCCAGGGCGCAAGTTTTCAATTCACGGTGCCCGACCAGTCAAATGAGGCAGCGTAAATTGAACATCTGCAGCAGGCCATCACCGGAGCGAGCGCCTACAGAACTGACGAATCTTGATATGATTCTTGCAGTTTTGTGATTTCAAGCACGCGGCATTGCCCGCGACCGGTTCGCAGCAACTATGCTGCAAAACCGGACACAAATGTGCCTCTCGTCTAGCCACCCTGATGAACGGTGGAGAAACCGAAGGATGCCTGGAGTCGTCTCGTCTCCGCATGCGGAGCGAATGACGGGTCCTTCGGATTCGCTTGAAGAAGCAGACGAAGAGTCGGGGAGCCACCTGCAAAAAGTGGTGCGGGCTTGAGCCTCCCGATGGGAGAACCGAAGATCGACGCCGAGATCGAGGAGCTGATCGAAGACGACGCGAAAACCGACAGTCGCCATCGAATCGCGGCCGCTGACTTACGACACGCGCGCCGCGGGGCGGCGCTAGGTGGTCGGAAGCCGGGAGACCACTAGGCGCACCCGACCGGGGCGTGAAATCAATCATCCGACGCTCGCGCGCGGCCCGTAGGCCGGGCCCGAGCGGGCGCACGGTCGCCGTTCAGCGAAAATGCGCCGCCGACAATCGGGCACCTCGCAATCGAACCTCCGCGTGATCACGCAAAGGCGCATTTTCCTTGCCTGTATAGGCCAAATCCGCAGCCTGTCGGTCGTATGGGCTATGATTCTTGATCTCGCCCGCACGATGCGCACGCGGCCACGCCGCTTTCCGCTCGGGCCGCTGCAACAATCGAGTCACATGAATCACCTGCGCTCTGGATAACTGACCCACTCCTCACAAAGAAGGAAATCCAAATGCTAGCTTGCATGAGCCTGAGTCCTCCGCTGGAGAAACGCAAGCTCGGCAGAAACATCGTCGGATCTGAGTCCGACCCAATGTTCGAGGCCGATACACATTCAGTGCCTACGGAACGACTGAACCGGTTACGGCGAATGAGACACGCGCCCGCTCGTATTATTGAGGCGTCTCTGGGTCGACGCGACGGAAACAGGGCCAGACGCGCATAAAAACAAGCCGACAAAACACTCCTGCAAGAGATTGCGTCAGAAGGCAAACTGCGTGCGCATCGCCACGGCATCGAATTTCGAGCCGACATCGGCAGTCGAGACCGGCGAGGCCTGCTTGGAGATATTGCCATGCAGGTAGTCGAGCATGAAGCGGACGTTGCCGTTGACATACCAGTTGAGCGCGAGCGTGTAGACGGTCTGGCGTCCGCCGGCGATGCCATTGGCGGTCGCGAGCTGATCGTTGAGGTCGATCTGGCTCACGCGTCCGGCGACTTCCCAAGCACCCCAGCCGCCGCCATCCAGCGAGAACGGATGCGCCGGCTTGACGCCGTTATAGGCCGCGTTCGCCGCATTGTAGCTACGACCTTCGCCGGTCAGCACGTAGCCGGCCTGCGCGTAACCGCCCTGGAACTTCAGGCTCGACGCACCGACCAGCGGCACGCCGGTGTTGGCGGTGCGATCGACATTGTACCAGAAATACTCGCCCTGGAGGATCAGTGGTCCATAGGTGGCGGCCGCCTCGAGACTGTAGACCTGCGCGCCCGAGACATTGGCGATCGCACCGGTGGACACCAGCGTCGTCGGGTCCAGACGCAATTCCGGACGGTCGCTCAGCGTGACCGTCTGTGTGTTGGCGATGAGATTACGCGGCGGCTGGATCAGCCACTGCGCGTCGGCACCGATATGCACCGAATAGTCCTTGCCGCTGATGGGGTTGCCTGCAACGCGCGCCACGGCGCCATATTGCTCGCTGGTGCCGGCTGGCGCGGCGCTCGAGGCGGAGTGGATCGCGCCCGTCGCTGGTCCGGTGACATAGCCGCCGACCCAGAGCTGGTCGTTGTACCACCGCGTGCCGGCCGCGGAGCGGAAGTCGCCGGCGGCAATGTTGGTGGCGATGATGCCCGGCGAGGCCCGCTCCATGAACATGATGTCGTTGGAACTCGTGGCCTCATCGAGAGTGTAAGGCAGGTCCATGATGCCGGCTTCGACTGCCATCCTTCCGCCGAACGGCTTCAAACCGGTGTAGCTGAGATAGGCATTCTCGAGGCCGGAGACGCCGCCGCCGGGCAGCGATCCCGGAGCTGCGCCGCCAAATCCATCGGAGGTGCCGCCGAAATCGTAGACCAGTGCGAAATTCCAGTCGTTGAAGAATTTGCCGGCGAGCCCGATGCGGGCGCGGCGGACGTTCTCGCCGCTGTCGAGCTTCTGCGGCACCGTGGCCGCGGTGTTGGGACGATAGTCGTAGCCGCCGACATCCCAATGCACGCGGCCAGTGATGGCGACGCAGTTCGCTCCATCGGCGGTGCAGATGGTTGGCCGGTTGTTCGGCATCGTTACGACAACGCCGGATGCCGGTGCAGGGCCCTTGAGCGGGATCGCAGCACTTGCGTTGGCGACGACAGCCTTGGCCTCCGACCGCGCTTCGGCCTTTGCCTCTGCCCTTGCTTCGACTTTGGCCTTCGCCGTGGCGGCCGTGTTCGCGGCAGTCTGGCTCTGGAGCTTATCGAGCTTCTGCTCCAGCATCTTCAATTGCTGCTTCAGGAGCGCTATCTCCTGCTCGCTGTTGCCTGCCGACTCGGCATGAGCTTGCGATATCATGAGGGCACCGGCGATGCCCAGTGCCGTTGCAAATGCTTTCCTGAGCATTTCACATCCCCTGCTTTCCATGAGACGTCCACCCTCATTCAACAGCCCGAGCGCCAGGATCACATAAACTACGTCGGTCGCTCGGAGCCGTCGTCAATTCCTCCGACGCACACACCTGCAATAACGTTGCGCCGAGTGAGCTCAAATGCCGTCGAAGAATTGTCGCACTACTTGACCATAAACTAGACCTTGTGGCCAAGAGCGCTAGACGCGATGCCGATCCTGTCGTGCGCCCCGTGCTGATCGATGCGACCTTCGCAGGAATTCTCTGTCACATCAAGGTATCTGTCGTCATGAATAAGCGGCTACCGGCGCGGTGCCGAAGCACTATAACGAAGGATGCAGAGCAGTTCGAAGAGGGCTTGAACCCTCCGTTCAGCGCTCTCGCTCTTGCAGTCTGACATGTTCACTCTTGTGGGTTTGATAATCCCCGTGCTTGTCACGGCCCAGTTTTTCACCGCGAACGGGTTCCATTACTGTCGCGCGCCTGAACGAATGCCCCTTCTCGAGGTGTTGGGCGATGCGCTCCTTTGCGGCTGCAATGATGCTCTCACGTGCGCGCTCGTCCTTTGGGAACGCGCGTGCTAGCAGCTTCTCGATGATGGCGACTTGCGACCGTGCCGCGACCAGATCGGGATCCCGGGCGGCCGTAGGTCGGTCGGTTACGCGAAATTTCTCCGCGGTCACACGCCAGCGGTTTCGCGGCACCTGCCGCCTTTCCGTTCGCGCACCTCCGGCTGCATCGATGACCTTGATAGTTTTGAGAACGCGCTCGACGCCCTCCCGGCGCAGTTGGATTTGGTCGCCGGGCCCTGCCTTGCTGTCGGCGATCGCCTTTTCCAGACCCACGCCCCACACTTTATGCCGCTGGCCGTTGTCGAGCTCGATGGCCAAGTAGGCCGTTGTCTCGGCGTTGCTCCGATTGCCGTAGGGTGCCTGGCCGAAGTCGATCAAACGCCCCGAAATGCCTTTGTCGTAGTCGAGCCTTGCCGTGGGCGCGTCCTTGTCAACATTTGAACGAGTCTCGACCTCACGCGTGCGAGGGTATGTTCGATTCCGGACTTCTCTTCGGTCGGCCAGCGCCTGCCGATCGAGATCGGTCGGCTGATACCCCTGAACTTCGATTCCGCGCGCACCAGCCTCAAGCCAGGCCTCGCGTCGGAATTCCGCGGAGCCGCGGACGTGAAGTGCCTCCCATTGGCGATGTTGTGCCACGCTGACCATGTCCCGGATTACTTCCGCTGCGGCCAGCCGGGTGACCAGTCGATCTTCCGTGATTTTGAAGGCCAGATACTCGCCACGTTCGTCGGCATAGAAGCGCGTTTCCCCGCTATGCCGGTCTCTTCCGGTCTCATTTGAAATGACGTAATATTTGCGACTGATACGCTCGGGGAGCGCATTGTCATCAACTATCGCGGCGGACGACCTCGCAGCCGACTTTGACTTCGCTTGCGCCTGGTCGCCCGGTTCGTTTCTCCCCGGATCGCGCCCGGCGCGACGTTGCCGCTCCAGGCTGAATTCCTCGCCAGCGTCATGCTTGTCGTTCATGCTGCTCACCCTTCTGCCTGCGGCCGGCCCGCCGCGGCGGCGGAATGACCTGAGCGTCGATGTAGTTCAGGGTCCAGGCCTTTAACTCGTCTTCGGAGAGCCCTTCGAGGTCCACGTCCACGTCCCCGAAATCGAAACTGGCACCTGCAGGAATGGTGGAGGGGTCGGCCACCTCCTCGTCGGTCATCGGTCGCGACCGAAATACCATGCGGAGCTCAGCGACTTCGGACCGAAGCTCTTTGATCTCTGCCTCGATCAGCGCATTCGAACGGCCTTTGGCCATCTCCGAAACAGGCGGCGGGAGCAGACGCCGCAGGAAAGCCTTGTCTTCGTGATACACGATCTTGTCGGCGATGACGGGCGGCAGCCCCGAGGCTAGGATGAAGGCTTTGGACCTAGGCAAGAGTTTCAGTTCCTGCGGCAGCATCAGGGCGCGGCGATGCTCGGAGACGGTCTCGCTGGTCGCGCGCCTCGCCAGCCCTTTTGGTCCGCTCCGGCTGCGCGCCTTCACCGTGTCGTAGCCAATGCGCTCTGACAGCTCATTGGCGACATCCTGTTCCTTCGGCGCAAAAACGACCTCGACGGCGTGGTTGGTCATGAAGTTACGGGCGGCGTCCACGCCGTAAATTGCGCGAAGCTGAGCCGGACTTTGGACCACCGTGAGAAGGCGGATGCCGTATCCGGCAATGAAGGCGACCGATTTCGCAAGCACATTGACATTGCCGAGCGCCGGAAACTCATCGAGTAACAGCAGCACCTTGCGATCGAGTTTGGGATTCTGCTCCGGCAGTTCGCGGGTGTTAAGATCGACCACCTGCTGGAAAAACAGATTGAGAAGCGGCGCCATACGGTCGAGATTGTCTGGCGTGACCCCGAGATAGATCGACATCGGCCGTCGCCGCAGCTCCCGCAAATCGAAATCGTTGGTCGAGGTCGCGGCATCGATGCGAGGGTTGAGCCAGAGACCAAGCCGCGCCGTCACGGTCTTGCGCACCGAGTTCATGGTGTTTTCGGAAGCGGCGAGGAAGTCGTTTAATGCCGTTATGCAATGCCGCGACAGTTGCGAAGGGCCTGACTTGCGAGCGGAGATGATTTTCTCGAAATGAGACTTGAGGTCGCTTGCTGCCGAGAGCTGGTGCAGGATCTCGCCAATCGTCAAGGGCAGGCCAGGCGTTTCCGCGACATAACCGCCAATCGCCACAAAGGCCGAACGTGCCGCCTCGAACCAGAATGGGTCGCCCCGGCTTTCTGCCGGAAACAGCATCACCGCGATGCGCTGCAGATCGTCATAGAGATCGGCGGGATCGCTGCGGACATAGCCCAGCGGGTTGTAGCGTGCGGTCCGACCGTTCTCGTCAAGCGGGTCAAACAGATGGACCTCTTGCCCGTGGGCTGCGCGAAATCCCGCCGAGCGATCCCAGTTCTCCTTTTTCACATCCAGCACGACAACTGAATCCGGCCAATTGAGCAGGTTCGGAATGACATAGCCGACGCCCTTGCCCGCCCGAGTTGGGGCGTAGACCAGGACATGCTCCGATCCGCCAAAGCAGAGCAGTTTGGCGTCCTTGCGGCCGAGCAGCACGCCCTCCTTGGATCGCAGGCCGGCGGCCTTGATCTCGCGCTCCGAGGCGAAACGGGCGCTGCCATGAAGCGGCAGAGATCGCTGCCGGAGGATAGCGCCGAGCAGGCCAAAGACGACGATCACCCCGGCTAGAGTTGAGAGCGTCAGCCAGCGGTCAAAGCGTGGGTCAGTACCGTACCGGGGCCAGCCGGTGGCGATTTCGGACCAATGGATGCCTCCGTCGTGATGCCTGAGCCCGAGCAGCAGAATATTTGAGGCGACCAGCAGAAACAGCCCGATGGCGCCGACCGCAAGCGCAGTACCGAGCGCGAACCTAGTGGGCGTGGTCGCGTTTGCGAACGGGGTCATAATAGATTTCCGAGATGCGATAGCGGCCGTCGCGCTTCTGCATCTGGACGACGACGTCGACCAGAAGCAGCAGCAGCGAGCGGATATCGTCGCGATGAAGGTCGCGGCCTTCCGCGCTTTCCTTCACCAACAGGGTCAGTTGCTCGAAGGCGAGCGGGGCGCTGTCGGCGTGGACCGTTGTGATGGACCCTGGATGTCCGGAGTTCACGTTCCTCAAATAGAAGAACGCCGTCCCATCCCGAAGCTCCTGCAGCAGGATCCGATCTGGCCGCATCCGCAAGCACGACTCGAGCAGTTCGCGCGGTCCAATCTTGGCGACGCCCTGCCCGTCCTTGGCATAGAGCAGCCGCACGTAATTCTGATGAGGGATGACCAGCTCGGCGGTATCCTCAATCGTGATGAGCCGCTCGTGCGGCGGGATCGCCGCGATCAGCGCCTTCGACAGGGTGGTCTTGCCGGAACCGGTTGCGCCAGAAATGAGAATGTTGCGGCGAGCTCTCACGGCCAGCTCGAGGAACTCGCGCCATGCGCCGGCTTCCTTTAGGGCAAGTAAGCGATGCTCGTCAGGGCTGAGCTCATGACCGGTCACACGGATCTCGTCGAACAGCTTTGCCTGCTCGAAGGCGTCAAGCGTCATGGTCAGGGTCGAGGGCTTGCGGATCGTCAGACTTATCGTCCCGGCCGGCACAGCCGGCGGGACCACGATCTGACAGCGCTCCTCGCCGATCAGGGTCGTCGACACCACTGGATGCTCCGGACCGATGTCCTGGCGGGTGTGACCGGCGGCGGCAGTCGCCAGATGCGACAGATAAGCGTGCGTCAACGCCGGCGCGTCATGCCGGGTCCAACCGCCGGGCCCTTCGACGAGGATCTCGCCAGGGCGGTTGACGACGATTTCGGTCAGGCTCTTGTCCGCCAGGTATGGCGCCAGCGGCTCGAGATAGCGCTCCAGGACAAGGCGGCCACCATCGCGTTCAAGCGATGCCACGTGGCTCATTTCGTCACCAGAGCCGGGGCCACGATGCCACCAGGGATGGTGCGGTCGAGAATCTGGGTCCGGGTCTCAATTCGCCGAAGTTGATAGACCGAGGAGAAATCGACGTCGCGTGCGACAAAGATATTGACGAGTTCGCCCTGGTTCTTGTTCAGCGTCGGCGGGATGTTGATCGACTGCTCGACAGCGATAGCGGAGGCCGTATTGGTGGCCCCCGCGGTGTTGTTGATTTGGATGGAGCCGTCCTGCATCTGCTGACGGCCGATCGATGAGGCATCGCTGACGATCGAGAGCAGGAGCGCCGAGCCAAACCGCTCAAAGAAGTGGGTGTCAATGTCACCGTCGAAGCCGGCGCGGCCCAGCGCATCGGTGGCCGGCGAGGCCAGTGCTACAATCACGCCGGTCGGCGTCTTGGCGCGCGTCCATAGCACGAACAGGCGTTTTGAACCGCGCCGCACATTGCCGCGATACTCGCCAACCACCTGCGTGCCTTTCTCCATGAGCACCACGTTGCCGGAATCCGACATCACGTCCCGTATGACGACGCAGGAGACGAAGCCGGCCACGTCTGACGACATCGCAGTTTCTAGTACGCACGGAATTGAAGTGCCCTGGGTGACGAGCAGATTGCGGTTGGGAAGCCGCGCGGCGCGCACGCCCTCGATCGGAGTGGGCTTCAGCCTGTCGGCAAGATCGTTGCGCGGCTCGCTCCGTCCAAACTCATAGGGCTCGGTCAGGACGCTTCCGGTGGCGCTATCGCGGGCGGGGCGCCCGGAAGAAATCGGCCGATTATAAGCGAGTACCGGCGCCCGCCGCGCGCTCTCTAGGAGCTGGTCGGACGGAGGTGCCGGTGCCGCTGGGGCGGCTGCGACCGGTATCGCTATCGAGGCTGTGGTGATCGGCGCCGACGGCTGTTCCGGGGCGGGTTCGAAGGCCGCCGCCGGCCGGATCATCAGCTTGCGAGCGGAGTCGCTCACCGGCTTATCGCTCTTCCAGGTGCTCCAGATAATCAGAAAGGCAAAGGCGGTCAGCGCCAGCGCGCCGAAGCCGCGCTTGAGCATCGCCGTTCGACCATTGTCCCCTCCTCCCACGGGGGTAATGCCGCGGTCGCCGGCAATCGTCTCGTCATCATGCTCGGTCATGTCGCGCCCGCCTATCGTGACTTCAGGGTTGGAGGTGATTTCTTCGCCCGCCGCTCAATCGAGGGGCTGGTGGTATTGGTACCCGGGTTGATTCCCACCGCGTCGAACGCCTCGTTGAAAATGCAGAGCACGTTCTCGCCCTTGCGCAGCCGAAACTCCCGCGCCGTGGCATGAACGACCACGAGCTCGCCGCGGACATCCTTGGGCACCAGGCTTTCCGAGCCGTCTGAGTTGATCAGGTAGATCGCTGGAACTTCGCGGTTGCCGGCGAAGCGGAACGTGGTCTCCTTGCCGTCGTCGAACACGGCTTCCGGCTCGAGGTCGATCGAGCCCTGGGCCGAAAACCGCCAGTTGCGCGCCCCATAGGCATGATGCAGATCAAAGGTCTGCTCGATCAGTGCCCCTTCCCGCTCCGCGCCGCGCGCGGCAGCTTCCATGCGCCGGCGCTCGATCTCGTCACCGGGATAGGCGAAGCGCACAACGAAATAACTGTCCGCCAGCGTGGTCTCGGCGATCGACAGTTCGAACTGGTACGAGCGCTTGCGGCCGTCAGGACGGGTGGTCACGACCTGCAGATTGGTCGGCGGATGCTTTTCGCGCGGCTTGAGGAATAGGATCGAACCCGCCGGTGCGACTTCCCATGCGACCGAGTCGCCGATCGCGACATGCGCGACCTCCTCGTCATCGGCAAACAAAATCTGGGTTGAAGCCCGGATGACACCATTGACCCGCACAACGTTGGCCGGATCGTAAGTGACCGTGCGCACGCGAGCGTCGCGTTGACCAGGCGCGGGCTGCTGCAGTGCCAGCACCGGCCCCGCGAATCCCAGCGCAAAGGAGATCAAAAGGAGGAAACGTTTCATGGCACGACCTCCGGATCGGCGCGATATTCCGAGACCAGGAAGCCGAGGGGATTGATGAGACGGTCGGCGGAGGACATGGGCGCACTGGCATAGGAGAACGTCAGGGTCGAGACCCAATGGGTGATGCGGGTTTCCTCGCCTTTGCGGCTCTCCTTCATGAACCGCACAGAGGCGACATTATCGGCCAGGAGCGAAATCGCCTTGATGCGTACGGTGGCGACGCCGAAGCGGCCTTGAACGACCTGCGGGCTTTCGGGATTGGACCCGCGGTACCATGCCGCGAAACGAGCTTGCTCGCCTGCGCCGGACAGCAAGGAAATGGTTCGAAAGTTGGTTTCAGCCTCCGGATAACTGTAGCCCTCGCGTGCACGCACGTAGCGGCCGAGAAAATACTTGGTGACGGCCTCGTCGTAGCGCGCCGGCGTCGATTTGAGCGCGGAGACCGTATCAACGATGCCGGTGGCATTATCGACCCGGACGACGAACGGCTCGACTGTTTTGAGTGGCGCAAGGGCTGCCACCGCACCGACCGAGGCAGCCGCCAATACGCAGGCACCCGCGGCAATCACCCACGCCGTTCGGCGCGAACGATGGGCCGACAGCAACAGATCCTGTTCCCACCGGCGCGCGTTGTCGAAATAGGTCTTCAGATCATCCTGCCGGACCATCTCACGCCTCCTTGCCGCAGGCGCGGTAAGAGGCTGCAATGTCCAACCGAGAGCTCGAATTGGCGGTATGGCTGGATGGCGCGGACGGGTTGGCGTTGCCTTTGCGGATGATGGGTGCTGGCCCGGACGGCGGAATTGGCGCCTCGGGCGCCGCAAGCGGCGTGCCGTTCTCCCAATCCCAAAGTGAACGATTGAGTGGGCGGCGCGTCAGACCGTCACAGGACGGCGGCCCCTTTGACCAGTTCGCGCAGGCCCCAAGCTGCCATGCGATAACGCAAATGATGAATAGTCGACGCCACATCGTTCTGATGCCCCTGTCTTTCTTGTCGCCTGATGCCGGCGATCCTTGCTTACGCTGTCGTAGTGTCCTGGGGTCGGATCCGCCGCATACTGCCGCCCTGCCGGCTGGCTCTGACTGCAGCAAGACCCCGGCTTGCCGACCAGCGTGCGCCGGCATAAGCGCCGCCCGCAGCCGCCGTGGCATTGGCAATCAAGGGACTTGTGACCAGCCGGCTTGCGAGCGATGCCCCGCCCCCGGCAAGGCCGCCCGCGATGATCGGCAGTTGCAGCGAGATGTATCCGGACAGACCGAGCACTGCGCTGATCGCGACCGCGGCCACCACCATCTCGCCGGCTGTGCCCGCATTGGCTGCGAACCTGTCGATGAAGCCGCTGACCGTGCTTAACATCAGTCCGACCAGCGCGACCACCAGCACCAGCAGGATTACGAAATTCGCGACCTGCCGGAGCCAGGCTTCCGTAAACGGCCGCGTCGCCTCAAATAGCCCCAGCGCAATGAAGATCGGTCCGAGCGCTATGACGACGCCAAGACCAACTTTCGCGTAAAGCAGGATGGCAAATTGCAAGAAAGAACCAACCGCCACGAACACAAGCAGAATGCCCGCAATGAGCGCCGGCGCTACGTCGGTTATTCCTGCTTGATCGTAGATCTTGTTGGCAACATCGATCCCTTTCGAGAGAAGCTGGTCGAAAGGAGCTCCGGAACTGGTGTTTAGTCCTGAGCCCGCTAATGCATTGCCGATTTCCTTGGGCAAGGAGTCGAAGAACAGGCCGGTGACGTATTGCTGGAACGCGCTTGAGTTGGTCGCGAGCAGAACGACAACCACGATCCGCATCGCCCGCCAGGCGAATTCCATGATCGGCTCGGAAATGGCGCCGCGCATCACAGCAAAACCGTAGAGGACAACATAGAGCATCACGGCCACGCGCAGCGGGCCATCGATGTACGACGCGAGATTCGAAACCGACGTCGACACGAATGCCGTTATCGGTTGCTCGAACTCCTTCAGGAAACTGTCGAAGACGTTTACGTGCATCGTGGCGGTCCTTACTTGATGGCGTCCTTCATCTCTTTGACGAAGGCCTTCTTGCGGGCTTCATTGGCGTTGATGCAGTCGGGAGTCTTCCCGCGCTCGCCCGGATTGTCGCGGCACGCCTTGAGGGCCATCGCAAGTTCATCCCGATGATCCAGAAACCAACCGACAGTTTTGACATGCTCACCCTCATTGGCGTCGTTGCAGCCCGTAAGAGCTGCCGCGGCGACGTTGAGGAGAACAATGGCAAGCCTCATCCTCATTGCAGGGCCGCCTTCATTTCATCGATGAGTTGTCGCCGTCTCTCCCGCTCCCGCTGCCCGTCCATGTCCGTGCGGGCCTGCTGGATCATCGCGAGGCCCTGCATTCGGAGCACATCGTTCTGCAGCAGCGCCTGTTCAGCCTGCAGCCGGGCAGACAAGTCCAGTGTCTCCTTGACGTCGGTCGCAGTGCTGATGCGAGTTCTGAGTTCCTCGAGCGCATCGATACGCTGCGAGGCAGTGTCGTAGATTGCCTGGCCCATGGAGTGCTTGGCGCCGGTCTGCCGCGCGATCCGGTCGAGCTCGCTCTGGTAATACGAATTGCCGCTATTGCCGGCATATGCGCGGTTCTGCGTCAGGTAGTGGTCGATCGCGTCGGCGAAGTTGCCGCCGCCCTGCCCCACGACGAGACGTTCGATCTCTGAGAACTGTTGGGGCAGCGTTTTCCGGAACTGCGGTGTGTTCAAGAGCGCCCCGATCTCGTTGGCGTTGGTCAGCTTGTTGAAGCTGTCATAGAGCTGCTTGGCCTGGTTCAATTGATCCTGCGCCACCTTGAGCTGCGACGTCAGGGTATCGACCTGCTTCTTCAGCTCCGTCAGTTGCTCGAATTGCCGCGCGAAGACGTTGGGGTCGAACACAATCTCGGCTGCTGCCGGAGACGCGATCAGGAGGGCTGCGACTGACGCGGAGGCAAACATCCCCGACATGCGCTGAACCATCATCGAACTTTCCTCCGCTCCGCGTGAAATACCGGCAGCCATTGGGCCGGATCGTTGCCGACCTCGCTGCGAATGCGATCGAGCAGTTCGACCGTTTCCGTGCGCCCTGACAGCACGGCAAGGGCGTCGTCGAAACCGCCGAGATCAAGTTCCGCCACGACCGAGTTGTGGCCCTGCTTGACCAGGAACCGCCGGCTTTCGGGCGCGAGCTCCTCCTTGATCAGGCGGAATTCAGTGTCCGTCAGATGGAAGCCGTCGATGTAGTCCGAGCGCGTCCCACGCGCGTTCGGCAGGAATATCTGCGTCGGGCATTGCTCCACAATCGTGTGCGCGATCGGCGAGGCCAGCGCGTCGCGTGGCGACTGCGTGCCGAACACCATGACGCCGTTCTGCTTGCGGATAGTTTTCAGTTTGTTGTTGGCGAGATCCCGAAATGCCTCATCGCCGAGCGCCTTCCAGAACTCGTCGATGTCGATGATGAGGCGCCGGCCGTCGATCAACCGCTCGACCCGGTGGAACAGATACATCATCAAGGGCGTGCGAACGGTCGGATGATCCAGGAGGTCGGTCATGTCGAAGCCCATGAACCGGGCCTCTAAGGCGACGGCATCCTGGTCACCATCGAGCACCCAGCCGTAGGGAGCACCCCGGCACCATCGCTCCAACCGTGCGCCGATCCCTTCCCGATCTTGCTGGCCGAGAAAGGCCCGCAGCGCCCCGAACGAGCGTTCTACCTGCCGCAATTGACCAAGAGCTCTTAACCCGGAATCGATCCGTTCCTCCTCGGTCACCGTCAGCGGCCGGTTTTCCGGTGTGACGAGTTTCCGGACAAGTGCGCCGAGGAAAGACAGGTTCGCTGGCGTCAGCTCCAGCGCCTTGAGCGGTGCGCAGCCGGTCGCAAGGCCGTTGTGGAGCGTCAGATAGGTCCCGCCGGCAGCGCGGACGAAAAGTTCCGCGCCACGGTCCTTGTCGAAGAAGACGTAAGTGGCGCCAAGCCGCTCGGCCTGCGACAGAAGGAAGTTCTGCACGACGGTCTTGCCGGACCCGGACGGGCCGCAGATGAAGGTGTTGCCGAGGTCGCCGTGATGGAACGAGAAGTAGAACGGCGAGCCGGAGGCTGTTTTGAGCATCGCAACCGCCGGACCCCAATGGTTGCCCGCAGCCCTCCCGGTGGGGTAGGTGTGGAACGGGGAAAAGGCCGCAAAATTGCGGGAGCTGATCGCCCCAGTTCGTGCCCGATACTTGAACATGCCGGGCAGCTGCGCCCAATAAGCCGCTTCAAGTCCAAGATCTTCGCGCGCGACCACGCTACCGGCATCGGCCAGTGCGCGCCGCGCCACGCTCATATATTCCTGTAGCTGGGAAGGCGTCTCCGCATAGATCAGCAGCGAGAGGTGGTGATCGCCGAGCGCGAATCTATTGGATTCGAGATCGTCGAGCGCGTCAGCGAGTTCGTCGATCTGCGAGGCCGCCGGATCTTGCGCCGACACCAGCTGGTTCTGCTTGCGCGTCAGGACGGTCTTGGCGTCGGCTTTTGAGAGAAACGCAAAAGATTGCGTGAGGATGATCTCGAAGGGCGCGGAAAGCAGTGCATTCAGCAGCCCAGGCCGGGTGGACGCCGGATATTCCTTGATCCCGAACATGCCAGCGAAGCGCGATCCGCCGGCACCCCGGATTTCGATGGCTTCGCGGCCGAAGATGACACGATTAGAGTAGAGGGCCGGCCCGATCGGCCCTTGTGGCAACGGGACCGGCAGCCACTCCCCGCTTGTGATGGCGTGGAGCAGTTCCATCGGTTCTGAAAAGAGGACGCCGTTGCGCTCAACCAATCCAAGGGTATGGGCACCGTAACGTTCGAGGGCCGCGACCAAGTCGCGCCTCGCATCCTCAAGCCGCTTCAAGGCATCGCTGTCGACTTCGGCGGATTGCGCAGCGCGTCGGCCAAGCTGCTTGAAGAACACCGCGGCCACGTCCGTGGTGGCGCGGCCGGGATGCCAAACCAGCGTCAGATAGAGATCGTTGCGAAAGAGCGCTTCGTTGCGGAGCCGGTTGCGATATTGCGCGTCGAGCGTGGCTGCAAATGTCGAGCGGAACGTACCGGCCGGGTAGTCCGACGTTCGACGGCGCACCAGATGGGTGCATAGCGCCAGCCGTGGATCCGCCACGTTGCGCAGCGTGAGGTTCAGCTTGGCGTGAAGGTCGTTCAGATCCGCCGTCTCGGCGGTTTCGAACGAAGTGCCGTCAAGCCTGATCACCGTGATTAGCGCTCGGGTCGTGAGACTGATCACCATATCGGTGACATGGCGGCCGAACGGCAGGTAGGCGTCAGGCCCGATCTCTCGGGTCTTAAGTGCTGCGTTACGCATAGCCAAGATCTCTTGTTCGATAACGCCGAACGAGCTTGAGCGGCGTGCAGGACGATCCGCCCCAAAATGCCGCGTTGCGCGTGCGCCCTCGCGTTTCGATCCAGGCCAGCAGAATCCGGAACATGTTTGGGTCGTGCCGGCAGATGATGCGGCAAAGACCATGGATCGGAATCGCGACCAAGCCGTAGAGAATGCTGCCAGCCACCAGAAACAGGATGCAGGAAAACATTACGTTGAACGCCATGGCTTCCATGGTGACGCCGGCAATCATGGCCGGACGCGTGCAGGCCAGGAACAAGGTATCCTCCGTGAGGCGCGCGACCTCGATCATCAGTGGCCCCCGGTCAAGGTCGAGACCACCTCGGAGGCGCCGAACGTGATGGCGACGCCGAGCACGACATAGGCCGCCTTGCGCAGATCGAGATACCCGAACATCCAGGCGATGCCCACGATAATGACCGCTAGCGTCGCCAGCAGGCGGGCGACGTTGCCGGTCAGCATGTTGACGATGTTTTGCAGCACGCCTTCGATGTTCGCCGTCTGCGCGAACGCCGGCTCAACCAAGGCGACGCTGAGAACGGCGCCCAAGCAAAGGAGGGCAGCGGAGTGTTTAACAGGAGAAGTCATGGCACGGCTCCGATTGGCACTGCAGCCGGACCCCAGCAGCCCGGACCGCGGCAGTGAGTTGAGAAAAAACGGCGATCCTCATCGTTCGTAAACAAAGGCTGACGTGCCTATTCCCGAGCGATAGACGTCCCAGGGCCGGCGCTCGCTGGCAGACCCTGCGGGTGGATTGACTATCGTATCGCCGGTGGGGCGATCACGACCGGTGGTCGCCATCGGCTCGACACGAGGCTCCGAGAGCTGACCGGAAGCCTTGGGCGCGAAGCTCGCGATGACTTCGGCAATTGCCTGGTCGCGGTCTGCGCGTTTTACGCTCGCCGCTTGCAGTCGCGCGTCGAATAATCTGCCAAGCCCGGCAATGTGCTGACACGCATCGAAGGTGGTACTAGCGGTCAGCCCGGCCTTTCGTGTTTCCTCCGCATCAAGTTGACCGAGACCCGTTCGGACCTGCTGACCGGTCGCGATGGCCTCGGTTGCGAGCTGGATGGCTTCGTCCCGGTCGGTTGCCTGAATCGGAATCGGCTTGCGCCCCTGAATCGTGATGAGCAGCGGCTCGAAGGAGCTCGCCTGCCGGACGAGTTCCGTCAGCGGCCGAGCCATTGCCGTGGGGGCGCATCGTTCGACCAGAGCCGCGAATGCAGCTGGATCCATGGTTGAGAGCCTTTCTGTCAGCAGCTGAGATGTTCGATGCTAGGCGGCGATCGCCAGGCTTGATGGCGCGTCAATTGCGCAGCTTGAGATCTGCCCGGCCGCTCGGATCGCGCCGAGAGCCTCCTCGGTAATCGGCAACAATCCGGCGACGGCTTTGGTCGCCCCGATTTGACGAGGCGTGCCGAGGCGATCGAGATGCCATCCGGCCCGACGCAGGATGCGTTCCATGCGCAGGTCAGTGACGGTTGCGATGGCCTGAAGATTGTGCTGCTGACCCCATTCGATCATGGCCGCAAACAACAGGAACGTCGCTTTGCGCAGACCATTCTCTGCTGTTGCCGCGACGGTCTTTGTATCAACGCAAAAGCGCGAGCTCTCCCAAATCGTGGTCGCCTTCGGCGCCGGGTTGCCATCCAGCAACACCGGAAACGTATCCGCGAGCATGTTGCGCCCTGTGGTGGGCAGCAGACGAACACAACCAACAACGTCGTTCTGCTCGAGTGCGAGGAGATAAGTTGGCTTGAAGGTGTCGTACTGATCGATCTCCAATCCGTTGCAGACAGAGACGTCCCAGTCGAGCCGTTCCTTGAACACACGCCCACGCAGGCGGTGCATTCCTAGCGTTAGTTCGGAGTCGCGCAGGAGTGCCGCACGGCTACGCACAATGACCTTCATTCTTAACCTCAAACTTACGAATCACAGCTTCGAGATCAGGAAAGCAGCCACGGTCACGACGTTGCGCTGTCAGTTCTGACAGGGCGTTATGGATCTGCTGGGTCACGACCGTATTCGCAAGGCACGGCTATCCGCGCGCGCACTTTGGAAACTGTATAAGTTCCGTGATGCGCAGGTCTGACAGCGCAGGGAATGAAATTCCTTAGCCTCCACCACGTGGAGAGAATATTTTGTTTTAAGTGGCTGCAGTCAGAGGTTGTTCTCCTCCGTCGTATGTGCGCGTTGCTGCTGTAGGTTTGAAAGGGGCGATATCGAATTGTTCGTGCCGCAAAGCTGCCGCAACGTCGCAATAAATGTCTGCACGTGGAGCGCGAATCATCAGAAGTTTCGCGTTGTGGGAACTAAGAAAAGACTGAAGTGGCGCAATGAAAGACGTCAAAAGAGCATGCGATGAATTTGTCGATTGTCTGCACGCTGCCCATACGGAAGATGATTTTCGGCGTGTTGCGGAACGAGCTGCGCATGCCCTGGGATTCCGGTGGTTTGCCTATTTTGGTCAGCGCGCCAATGGCCCCATTCTGATCTCATCCTATCCGAAGAGCTGGACCAGCCACTATTTTAGGGAAGGCTATCACAACATCGATCCCGTTCTTCAGGAGCCACGAAACACGAGCCGTGTGTTCCTGTGGGATGGACGTGAGGCGCGAAGCGCAAAGTCGGCGAAAGAGCGCCGCCTGTTCGATGATGCGCTCAGCTTCAAAATCAGGACCGGCCTGACCATTCGCATTCCCTCAAGCCAAAATCGGTTCGCGGCGTTCACGCTGGCGGTGGATGAGCGCAGCCTTGGACTCGATCGCTTCGTCGAGAGCTCGCAAGATATGTTGCAAATGGTGGGGCTCACCTACCATGCTCATGTGAGCGCTGCCGGAATTGGACAGACGCCTCGGTATGCTCAGCAGGTCTGCACCTTGACCCAGCGTGAAAGGCAATGCTTGGGGTGGATCTCCGAGGGCAAGACGATGCAGGATATTGCGCAGCTCCTCGGTGTTCGCCCGCGGGGTGTAAAATTTCATTTGGATAATGCCCGGCGGAATCTTGCTGCATTAACCCTCCCGCACGCTGTGGCTCTCGCGCTTCGGCAGGGATTGCTCCCGTAATGCGCAGAATAGCCGTCCGGCTTGCAAGAAGTTCCGAAGATCGACGGTTCAATCAGGTGGGAATACTGGGCCGCTGCACTCAGGGCGCGGGATTCTTTGGTACATAACCACGGCGTGCTTTGCGGACGAGCCAAGCCTCGAGTGCTTCGACGGCCTGGACCCTCCCGGCAAACAGATCCATCCGCCGGCGGCCGCGTTGGCCCAGACGTCCCCATTCGCGCACCAATGCCGTATCACCGAACAGAGTCGGTTCGATCGTGAGGACATAGAACCTGGCCATATTGCGGGCCGGATCGCAACGTTGGAGCACGAGGTATGGCACCGTGAGTTTGGACATGCGCAAGAATCGCACCTGTCGAAACCGTCGTCCAATTAAGTTATCGAATCGATCAGGCCTATCGATTCAGAATGTTAATACCGGTGACGAAAGCCATTGAGGGTGCTCAACGAACGGTGTCCGAAACTATAGGGTGTTGTGCGCCTCTGACTGCGAACAAAGTGGGCGTCGCCCTGCGGGCCGGGCTGGAGGCTGCGCTGAAGCCCCCCGAGCGGTCTTCCCCCTTACGGGCTGCCATCCCTGACGCGAAACGGCCCGAGTCCCGAACAAGACAGCTGCTGAGTCATCGAAAGCTCCCGCATATTCGCGTCGGACCTTTCGCGGAGCAACCTCCCGGTGGGCAAATCACTTTGCCTCCGGAAAGGACAGCGGCTGTTCTCGCTGTCAATCAGACCAAGACTTCATCCACTGGACGAAAGATGTGCGCCCTGGCTCGCCATGCTTTTCGGTGATGGACCAACCCCGCTCGCTAATGGGCTTTCCTTGGTTCTGGCACGGCCTTCCACGATCGACCCACAAGGGGTTCGCTACGCAAGCGTGCGACCTCTCCGGCTTCGCCTACGAGGTGACCGCAGCCGCCCCCGAACACGTCGGCGCCTGTCGAGCGGGGATGGTCCCCGCCGCAAGACGGAAGCCCTTGATGTCGCACAATCTCACCCTCGCTCAGAACCACGCCTTCGATCTGGCCCGCACGCTGATGGTGCCGGTCATCCTTTTCAAGACTGAGAGCGAATTCAGTGTGATGGTCTCCAGCGAATACGAGGGCGACCAGGACGCCATGGTCCATGAATACGACCCCTGGTGCCCGGCTCATTGAGCCGGGTGACCGGCTGCCGCTGACGCCATGCCGGCTGCAAGGGAAGCTACGCCGCGCCCAGCTATCTGACAAATTCGTCAGCTTGTACGCGCGCCCTTGCATTCGGCAGGCTTCGCGGCCGGTCGGGGATGTGCCGCAAGGCCGGGAACAAGTGAGACCAACAGAAGAAGGGGCCGGACGCCGTGTGCGCGACGCCGGTGCAAACAATGGACAAGAGAGAAATCGAAGAGCTGCGCGAAAACGTTGGCTGCGCAGCCCTGCTGGAGAAAGACGGCTGGAAGGTCGATCTCAAGGAAAGTACCCGCCGTGCGATCAAGTATCGCCGCGACACCAACATCATCATTGTCATCCACCAGGGCCGCGGCTGGTTCGATCCCCTGTCGCCGGCAAAAGGGGACGTGTTTTCGCTTGCCGAACACCTCGGCGCCCACGGTTTCGTCGAGGCATGTGACCGTGTTGCAGATGTGGTTGGCTTCGTTCCGAGCGCACCTACGTGGCAGCGGCCGGCAAGGCTCAAGGCCCTTGCGTCCGTTGTAGAGCGGTGGAGACATCGCTTTCGTCCGCGCCCCGGCTCGCCTGCCTGGCGCTATCTCACTGGCGAACGCGGGCTTCCGGCGGACATCGTGAAGCACGCAGTCGCGCGCGACCGGTTGCGAGAGGGTCCCCAAGGCAGCATGTGGGCGGCGCATAGTGATTCTGCTGGAGCACTCACAGGCTGGGAGGAACGTGGACCGACATGGCGGGGCTTCGCTACGGAAAGCGCCAAGGAGCTTTTTCGCTTCGGGTCCGAGGAGTCCGAGCGGATCTGCGTCACCGAGGCGGCCATCGACGCGATGAGCCTCGCCGCGATCGAGGTCCTGCGCACCGACACCCTTTATGTCAGCACCGGAGGCGGCTGGTCTCCCGCGACTGATAAAGCCATCCGCGGCTTGGCAAAGCGCGCCAACGCTTGGCTCGTAGCAGCAACCGACAACAATCGGCAAGGCGACATCTACGCCGACCGCGTTCGTGCAATCGCCGCGGATACAAGTGCGCGCTATGCCCGATTGCGGCCGTGCGCCGGTGACTGGAATGAGGATTTAAGGGCCTGACGGCCTCTGATAGCTCGCGAGGGCGACGCGCAAGCTGAGTGGTGGCGCCGCGCCAAGGCCTCCGCATGAATAGATCTCAGATCCCTCGGTCGTGAGCGAAGGAAAAGGAGATCGAACGATGGGGGAGGAAAAATGAAATGGGAATGAGGCGCTACCGCATGCGCGCCCGGCGCGTCAAGGGTGAAGCTTCGCCCGCGTTCCGCGGCCCTTGACCCACCGGGCCTTCGATGCGGACGGCGAGCAGGTGTGATGAAGGACTGAAGTGACGGAGGGATCAGGCGGATCGCTCGCGCTGTCAGTCCGATCAGGCCAAGAGGAGCCGCCCATGCACACCTCCCCCAACATCCGCAAAGTTTTCGAAGGCGTTGCGCGCGCCACGAATGCACCGCTTATTCAACCGCCATCGTGGTGACCCCGCTATGGCCGAAGATGTAGGCCAGCATCTCTTCGCCGGTGAGTGGTTCGAGACCGGGGGTCGCCGGAGCGGATGAAGGCGGCGATCATCGAGCGCGAATCGCGGCGGTCCGCGCCATGACGCGCGACGAGCGGCTCGAGCACATGTGGTCGAGCACGCATGAGGACTATCGCGGCTATGCCAGCGAGCGCTGGCCCACGACCATGCGCGCTCGCCGCACCGTGCTCGTCTACACGGGCCAGCGCGGCACCATCCTGAAGCTTCTCGACGACCTCACCGAGGCGGAGATCGCGGCCAAGCTGCCGGTGCAGCCGTCGAAAATGACCCAACCCGGACCTCTAGGTTGTGCCGATCTTCTCAGCCTCGCTGTGATAGTTTCGTGCGGCTCGACGCACCAGGCTCACGAAGTTGCGGACCACCGGCGACGGTTCGCCGCGGCGCGATGCGAGGTTCAGGACGGCTTTCGGTTGAGCGTTACCTTTGAGACGCCGGTACGCGATGCCATCCATCGTCATACGCTGCATGCATGCAGGAACCAGCGAAATCCCGAGCCCGACGGCAACCAAACTTAGGGCCGACGCAATTCGGGCCGCTTCCTGGCCAAGCCGCGGGCTGAACCCCGCCTTGAGGCAGGCCACCATCGTCGACTCATAAAACGCGGGCCCGAGCTGACGCGCGTAGACGATGAATGTTTCGTTGGCGAGGTCCTTCAATGAAAGAGTCCCGCCACCGCGGTCGCTCCGCGCCAGCGCGTGGTCGCTCGGCAACGCCACCACCATCGGTTCTACCAGCAATGGATTGACGACGAGGCTCTGTGGTTCGACGGGTGCGCGCAAAAAGGCAACGTCCATCTGTTCGTCCCGCAGGCGTTCGAGCGCCTCCTTCCCGAGACACTCGTCGAGCGTCAGCGAGACCTGCGGAAAAGCTGCGCGAAACGCCCGAATGACGACCGGCACGAAGGGATGAAACGGGGTGGTCGGCACGATCCCCACGCAGAGGCGGCCCTGCTCGCCCCGCGCCGCACTGCGGGTGGCTTCGAACGCGCCGTCGTATTGCGCAAGCGTCGCACGCGCCCGATCGAGGAAAACCCGCCCTGCTTCCGTCAATTCGACCCCGCGCGCCTTGCGCCGAAAAAGCTGGACGTCGAGCTCGGTTTCGATCGCCTTGATCCGTTGGCTAAGTGGCGGCTGCTGCATGCCCAGCCGCTCGGCTGCCCGGGTAATATGCCCCTCTTCGGCGACGGCGACGAAGTGTCTGAGATGCCGTAGCTCCACTGCCATATCCTTTTCAATATGATTTGTGCCAGATCCATATAATACCTCAACTGCCGCACAAGCGATAGACAGCCTTCTGTCCGACTGAGGAGATGGTCATGACGCTGTTGCGCCGGAAATTTTTGCAACTGGCGGCGGGCTCCATCATCGCACCCGCGTTGTCGTCCTTCGCGCTTGCGGGCACCTATCCGTTGCGGCCGGTGCGTCTGCTGGTGCCGTATGCGCCTGCTGGCCCAGCCGACATCCTTGCCCGCCTTGCCGCTCAGAAGCTGTCCGAGCAGCTCAGAGTCCAGTTTTACGTAGAGAATGTCGGCGGCGCCGGCGGCAATATCGGAATGGGTCAAGGCGCGAGAGCCGTGGCCGACGGTTACACCGTTCTCGTCGTGCCGCCGAACATCGTCATCAATCCGGCGATGTACGACAACGTGCCGTACGACCCCTACAAGGATTTTGAGCCAGTGACGGTGGCAGTGAGTGCGCCCACGGTGGTGACAATTCATCCTTCGCTCGCGGCCAGGACTCTGAGCGAGTTGGTCGTGCTTATCATGGCGGGCGGAACAAAATACAGCTTTGCTTCACCCGGCACGGGCACGCCGCCACATCTCATCGGCGAGCTATTTCGGCTGTCCTTGGGGCTCGACCTTGTGCATGTCCCCTTCAACAGCGCGGGCCAGGCGGTCGGCTCGACGCTGGCGGGTCACACTCCGATCGCGTTCACGTCATTACCGCCCGCAGTACCGCAAATCCGTGAAGGAAAGCTGCGTGCGCTCGCCGTCACCAGCAAGATGCGATCGCCGGCGCTACCCGAGGTGCCGGACACGGCCGAAGCCGGATACCCGGAGATTCAAGGCGAGGGTTGGTTTGCGTTTGTCGTTCCGGCCGGGACGCCAAAGGAGATCATCGCGCTACTGAACCGAGAGATCATTCAAGCCATGGCTCTCCCCGACATCAAGGAGAAAACGGCAGCGCTCGGGTTCACGGTGGTCGGTACCACGCCGGAGGAATCCGCGGCGTTGTTTCGTGCCGAAAGCCTGAAATGGTCCAAGGTCGTCCGCGAGGCAGGCATTAAGACAAACTGACACGATCAACCGAAGGATTAGCGTGATGCGCGACCGTGGGCATGTTGTGGGTATCATGGCAGCGGGTGGGGCTCCACCTGTCGCACGATTTAAGGATGGCATGCGGGAGCACGGCCTAGCCGAGGGCGAAAACGTCGTGTTCCACGAACGGATCGCTCATGGTGATGCGACAAGACTCGCCGGATTTGCGCAGGACATGGCTCGCCTCCGCGTCGATCTGATTGCGGCGGTCGGTGCGGTGACCGCGCGCGCAGCGAGAGCGGCCTCGGCTGAGATTCCGATTGTCTATTCGGTGGTCGTCGAGCCGGCCGGTGATGACCTTGCGAGTCTTTCGGGCGATCCCCTACCGAACATGACCGGCGTCACGACGTTTGACGACGGCCAAGCGGCAGCTCAGATCGCGCTGCTGCGCTCGGTCAAGCCGGATCTTACGAGGATCGCCTATCTGGCCGATGCCGCCGTCTCCGATTGTCTTCGCAGCGCCAGCATGCTCGCCGCGCAGGAGGCCGGTCTCCATGCGATCATCGTGCGTGTCGTCGGGCCTGAGCCCGATCTGCAGATGGCTTTCGCCGAGATGCAGGAAGATGGTACGCAGGCGCTTGTTGCGCTGGAAAACCCGATCATCGGCGTGAACGCCGCGCAGATTGCCGAGCGCGCTCTGTCGCAGAATCTACCCGCCCTAATGGCGCTGGAGCAGGCTGAAGCGGGCGGCCTTCTGAGCTACGGAACCTCGCTCGGGCAAGCTGCTCACCGCATGGCGTGGCAAGCCAGCCGGCTCCTTGACGGCGATGCTGCAACCGACCTGCCGATCGAGACCCTGTGCGACCCAGACCTTGTCGTGAACATACGTACTGCGCGCCGCCTGGGGCTAACGATACCGCCCGAAGTTTTGCGGCGCGCGCGTCGAGTAATTCAGTAGCCTGTAGGCTAAGGGTCCGTGCAGTCCCAAGGTCCTTAGTGGCACATTGCGCTGCTGCGCGAACACGGTTCGTATAGAGGCAACGCGGTTCCTTTTCGTTCGATCACGCGCCCGGTTTTATGATGGGGTGGACGCCCCGCCGACGGCATCGATGTGCCAAAGTGGAGGTGTTTAGCACCACTTTAGGGAGGCGTCCGTGATGCAGGTTAGCACAATCGGTCTCGATATCGCCAAGCATGTTTTCCACGCACATGGAGCGGACGGGAAAGGACAGGCTGTATTCAGCAAACGGATCAGCCGAGGAAAGCTCTTGGATTTCTTCGCAGCTCAGCCGAGTTGCACGGTAGCTTTAGAGGCATGTGGCGGAGCCCATCACTGGGCCCGGCAGCTTACGCAGCTTGGCCATCAGGTTCGGCTGATCCCGCCCGCCTATGTGAAGCCGTTTGTAAAGCGGCAAAAGAATGATGCAATCGATGCTGAGGCGATCTGCGAAGCTGCGCAGCGGCCGAACATGCGGTTCGTTGCCGTGAAGAGTGAAGAGCAGCAGGCTGCGGGTCTGGTGTTTCGAACCCGGGACCTGTTGGTGCGGCAGCGAACCCAGCTCATCAACGCGGTCCGAGGACACCTCACGGAATATGGTTGGATAGCGCCCAAGGGGCCATCGCATGTGGCGACGCTTGCCGACCTGATCGAGGAAGAAGCGATGGCCAGCTCCCTTCCCGATGCGGCCCGTCCCATGTTCCGAGTGATGCTAGACCTTCTCGCCGAGTTGAATGGCAAGATCGCGGATCTCGACAAGGAGATCACGCGACGCGCTCGCGAAGACGAGGTATCGCGCAGACTGATGACCATTCCTGGCGTCGGCCCGATCTCCGCCACCGCGATCGCCGCCCTAGCGCCGCCGATCGAGACTTTCACCAAGGGGCGCGACTTTGCCGCCTGGTTGGGTCTCACGCCTCTTCAAAAATCGACGGGTGGCAAACAGAGGCTTGGCGCGACGTCCAAGATGGGGGAGCGAACGCTCAGGCGCCTCCTCATCATCGGCAGCAGCGCCGTTGTGCAACAGGCGAGCAAACGCGGAGCGCCAAAGGGTTCCTGGCTCGAACAGATGTTGACCCGCAAACCTCGCATGCTGATAACGGTCGCACTTGCGAACAAGATGGCCCGGATCGTCTGGGCATTACTTGTAAAGCGCGAAAACTACAGGGCTCCGGTCTCAGCCAAGACTTGATCTTGGGGGGCCTGAGGTCGTCAGAGATGTAGTCGGTCGAAGGAGGGTATGGCGCAACAGTCGGCGAGACGGGGCCGGAAGAACCAGGTGTACTCATCGTGCCCAGAGCACGCGTTTATGATTTGGTTTCGGTCCGCGAACTCCCATACGGGCCCGCAGCTTCATCGCTGCACCATCAGAGGCCGGACAGATGGCAGCATCCGACTACGTGCCGATCTTCTTCAAAAATCGCTTGCATCTCGCGGGGCGTCCACAGATGAGTACACGGCCTAGTTCCAACGTAGCCATCTCGAGACCGAATGATGCAGCGGCCAATCGCTGCAGCGGTTCAATCAATGGCGCCAAGGGTCCTACCAGGGAGGCCATACAGAACCAAACCTTGTGTGATCTTTCACGCTTGCGAGCCATATTGGCGGCGAGCGGCATCGAACCTATCAAAACGACCACAATGGACCACCACATTCGCTACCTCCGGCTGGCTTGCGTGTTCTAGTACGGAACCCGACTCGGTGCTCTGCCTGCAGCAAAAACTGATACACGATTGGCCATTCGTCTGCTGATGGCCCACCTCACCGTCGATTTCAGTCCCGATTTTCGGGACGCTAAGGTTCGTGCTTCGAAGGTTTCCTGGGACATCGGCCTCATGACAACTTTCGAATTTGACATGACTATCCCTCCATTGATTGCGGCCTGATGGCTGCTTGGAGGAGGCAATCAGTGAAATATCTCGCCCGTTCTTCAATTGCGATTTGGCTCATCACAGCTGTTTGGACGACTGCCGCCGCGGTCAGTGGGTCGGCTGCGGCCGAGCACTTTCCCCACCGCACGATCAAGATCGTCGTACCCGCACCGCCGGGACCGTTGTTGGACGTCATACCTCGGATCATGGCCGAGAAGCTGTCAGCGAAATGGGGCCTAGCCGTCATCATCGAGAACCGGCCCGGGGCGGCTCAGAACCTCGGTGCCGAGGCCGTGGCCAGGGCAGATCCCGACGGATACACGCTCCTGGCCTCGCCCCCAGGGCCGCTCGTTGTCAGCGGTCATGTTCGGAGCGGGTTGAACTTTGATCCCGACGCGTTTGTGCCGGTGAGCCTGATGGTCAAACTTCCGACGGTGCTCGTCATCAATCCCAAGGTACCGGCCTCAAATCTCCAGGACTTGCTTGCCTATGCCAAGGCCAATCCCGGCAAACTCACATTCGGATCGCCAGGAACGGGCAGCACGCCGCATCTCGCCACCGAGCAATTGATGAAGGCTGCCGGCATTCGCCTGGTCCATGTGCCTTATCAAGGGATGGCGCCGGCGATGAATGATCTGATCGGCGGTCATATCGACATGATGATCGACCTCTACGGCAACGTCGCAGGCAACATCAAGGAGGGCAAGCTCAAGCTTCTCGCGGTTACAACGCCAGAACGCCTGCAACAGGAGCCTGCCGTTCCGACGATTTCCGAAGCCGTGCCGGGATTTGCTCACGAGGAATGGTTTGCGATCGTCGCCCCACCGAAAACACCGGATGCTATCGTCGCGAGGCTTTCCGCGGCGATCAGGGAAGTCCTGGCGCGTCCTGACGTGGCCGGACGCCTGGCCGATCTCGCCGCGGTTCCGGTGGGCAGTAATCCGGATGAAGCCGCCGCCTTCATCAAGGCCGAAAGCGCCCGCTGGAGAGAGCTGATCGACACGACTGGTCTCAAGATCAACTGATGACTCCGGCCAGCGCCCTTGAGATGAGCAAACCCCGCGCCTTGGTCATCGGCGGCTCCCTGAGCGGACTGCTCACGGCGAACCTGCTACGTTCCATTGGCTGGCATGCCGATATTTTCGAACGCACACGTGGAGATCTTGCGGGACGGGGGGCCGGACTTGGCGCGCAAGCCGACTTGTTTATGGTCCTGCGACAGATTGGAATCCCTATCGACAGGTCAATGTGGACGGAGGTGCGCTCGCACGTCTGCCTGGCCCCGAGTGGTGAATCGATTTGCCAACTCCCGGTGCGAGAAGTGACCACGGCATGGGACCGGGTTTACCAATCTCTCAAGGAGACTTTCTCGACCGGATCCTACCATGGGGGAATAACGCTCATCCGCAGCGAACAGAACGAGCGCAGTGTCGTTGCCCTGTTCGAAAAGGGGGCGCGCGTCGAAGCTGATCTGCTGATCGGGGCGGATGGTATCCGTTCGACGGTGCGCCGACAGTACGTGCCTGAGGTCACCCCGCGCTATGCGGGCTATGTGGCATGGCGAGGCATCGTCGAGGAAAACAGCATCTCGCCGCAATGGCGCAGCAGTACACACAAGGACATGGTGTTCTGCCTTCCGGACGGTGAACTGGCGTTCTCCATCCCTATCGCAGATCGTGATGTGGGTGGCGGCCGCAGATGCATGTTTGTCTGGTTTCGTCCGGCCGACTTCGCTTCCACGCTGCGGGAGTGGTGCACCGATCCGACGGGATATTGTCACGGAGATTCGATACCGCCCCCGCTCATTCGAGAAGAGGTCGTCGCCGAACTCAAGCTGACCGCTCGCAGGTTGCTGCCTCCTCAGCTCGCGGAGTTGGTCGCCAGCAATCAACAGCCGATTCTTTCCGCAATCTTTGACCTCGAAACCACGTGCATGACGTTCGGTCGTGTCGTTCTCGTTGGCGACGCGGCTTTCGTGGCTCGACCGCATGTCGGCACCAGCGTCACCAAGGCTGCACAGGACGCCTGGGCGCTTGCAGACGAGCTCGCCAAAGGAGACGTTGGCGGCGCGTTGGACGCTTACGAGCGACGCCGAAAGCAAGCGGGCAGAGAACTTGTCGCGCGCGGACGGCTCTTGGGCAAATATCTCGAACCCACGGGCGGGGGCACACGGCCTTCGATTGATAGGCTTCTAAGGGAGTACGGACCCGGCAGCATCGGCGTGTGGCCCTCGACGGTCTAGTGATGGATGTGGTAACTTGATGCCACAATCGTGGTAAAGCCGCACACCCCAGTGGGTACCCGTGTTGCCTTCAACGCAGCAGATCCGCTTTTGCGCCAGCCGGGATGGCACCCGCATCGCGTATGGGACATGCGGCAACGGACCTCCGCTGGTGTGGGTCGCGCATTTTGTCCACCACCTAAATTTCGATTGGGACAGCCCGGTCTGGCGTCCCTGGATATCGGCGCTGGCAAAGCGGCACACACTGATCCGCTACGATTTTCGCGGGACCGGCCTATCCGATCGTGCGGGTGTCGAGTTCACCTTCGAGAAGCTCGTTGAGGATTTTGAAGCCGTTGTCAGCGCGTCTGGAGTCCGCGATTTCGCACTCCTGGCCATGTCAGGTGGCGCGCGAGTCGTTCTCCCCTTTGCCGTGCAGAATCCTGATCGTGTTAGTCGCCTCGTGCTGTACGGCACATCGCCGGCGGGGCCATTGACGGCAAAGGCATCCCCTGAGCGGGTCGAGAATATGCAGGTACAGCTCAAGGCGTTCGAGTTGGGTTGGCCGCAGGACAGTCCCGGATTCGGGACCTTCCTGACATCTCTGCACATTCCGGACGCGACTGCGGAGCAGGCTCGTTCTTTCAACGAGCTGCTACGCTTGACAACCTCTGCTGCAAACGCCGTCGCATTGCTGCGCACCCTCGTCGAGAGTGATATGCAGGACCTGCTGCCGAATCTGCGTTGTCCGACACTTGTCTTTCATTCCCGCCAGAGCGCGGTGTTGCCTTTTGATGATGCCCGCAGGGTCGCGGCGTTAGTTCCTGACGCACGGTTCGTGGCGCTCGAGAGCCGCAATCACATTGTGTTGGGCACCGAGCCGGCCTGGAAGCAGTTCGTGTATGAGCTGGACCAGTTCCTTCCCTGCACCTTGCACGAAGGGGCGTCCGAGTCATTCGATGAGTTGACCGCGCGGGAGCGTGATATCGTCGAACTTCTTGCGCACGGTATGAGCAATGCCGACATCTCTCTCCGGCTGAAGATCTCGGCAAAGACCGTCCGCAATCATGTCTCGTCGGTCTTGGGGAAGCTCGGAGCCAACAGCCGCGCCCAAGCCGTGGCTGTTGCTCGCGACGCGGGCTTCGGCCGAAGAATGATGACGCGTACCGGAAGCGGACAGCGCTCTGATTAGCTCTAATTGTGAACTGGCGTTAGGCGCCCGTGAGGTCCCCGCTACCGCCGATGTCGGCATGTGGCCCATCGCGACATTTGCTCCGGTTGCACAAAGGCGGTCGGTATCGGAGCAAAGCGGAGATCGCCGATAGTTTACTTTATGATGGGGTGGACGCCCCGCCGACGGCATCGATGTGCCAAAGTGGAGGTGTTTAGCACCACTTAAGGGAGGCGTCCGTGTCGGAGGTTAGCATAATCGGTCTGGACATCGCCAAGCAGGTTTTCCGCGCTCATGGAGCAGACGGGAAAGGGCGAGCTATATTCAGCAAACGGATCAGCCGAGGAAAGCTGCTGGATTTCTTCGCAGCCCAGCCGAGTTGCACGGTAGCGCTGGAGGCATGTGGCGGAGCCCATCACTGGGCCCGTCAGCTCACTCGGCTTGGCCACGAAGTTCGGCTGATCCCTCCCGCCTATGTAAAGCCGTTTGTGAAGCGGCAAAAGAACGACACGATCGACGCCGAGGCGATCTGCGAAGCAGCGCAGCGGCCGAGCATGCGGTTCGTGGCCGTGAAGAGCGAACAGGAACAGGCTGCGGGTCTGGTGTTTCGGACCCGTGACCTGTTAGTGCGGCAGCGAACGCAGCTCATCAACGCGATCCGGGGACATCTCACTGAATATGGATGGGTCGCACCTAAGGGGCCATCGCACGTGGCGATGCTTATCGATCTGATCGAGGAGGAAGAGATGGCCAGCTCGCTTCCCAAAGCGGCCCACGCCATGTTCCGATTGATGTTGGACCTGCTGACCGACCTCAATGGCAAGATCGCGGATCTCGACCAGGAGATCTCGCGACGTGCTCGCGAGGACGAGGTATCGCGCCGGCTAATGACCGTTCCCGGCATCGGCCCAATCTCCGCCACCGCGATCGCCGCTCTAGCACCGCCGGCCGAGACCTTTGCCAAAGGCCGTGACTTCGCGGCATGGCTCGGTCTCGCGCCTCTTCAAAGATCGACAGGCGGCAAGCAGAAGCTCGGTGCGACATCCAAGATGGGCGAACGCACGCTCAGGCGCCTTCTCATCATCGGCAGCAGCGCAGTCGTGCAACAGGCGAGCAAACGCGGTGCGCCAAGGGGATCGTGGCTCGAACAGATGCTGGCTCGCAAACCGCGCGCTGGTAACAGTCGCGCTCGCGAACAAGATGGCGCGGATCGTCTGGGCGCTACTTATCAAGAAGGAGAATTACAGGGCTCCGGTCGCAGCCAAGGCGTGATCCTGGCCGACCTGAGGTCGTCAGAGATGTAGTCGGTCGAAGGAGAGTATGGCGCAACAGTCGGCGAGACGAGACCGGAAGAACCAGGTGTACTCATCGTGCCACCGAGTACGCGTTTATGATTTGGTTCCGGTCTGCGAACTCCCATACGGGCCCGCGGCTTCATCGCTGCACCATCAGAGGCCGGACAGATGGCAGCATCCGACTATGTGCCGATCTTCTTCAAAAATCGCTTGCATCTCGCGGGGCGTCCACAGATGAGTACACGGCCTAAGGCAGCTCGGCGTCTGAGCCACCAGGTACAGCGGACGTTACCGGCTCAAACCCTTTTCGGCTTAGCAGCAGAGGAGACTCTGCTGGTGAGTAAGCAACGAGGTTCCTAGTGCTCTCATTGCTCGCGGACGCCAGCCTTTCTAAGTCCATCGAGGATGTTGTCGTACTCGCGACGAAACTGCGCATTACTCGAACGTGCGTAGCCTCTTTGACGGAACCATTGGACCGTGAAGTCCGGCAGGATTGCATCCAGTTCTGTCGTCACTTGGGAGGTCATTTCAAGTTGGCCGGTGGCTCCATAAGCTGAAATCAGATCCACATATGACATCCAGTATAATTTATTCAGGTTGATCGAGCGCCTGCATTCCTCAATGGCTTCGTTGTACTGCTGCACATGGACGTGAGAATGGCACAGGAAGAAATGCCAGGTGCTACGCGCCGGATCTTTGGGGCTCAGGCGTAAAGCAATCTGAACCGGCTCGAAGGATTCGCGCGCGTCCCGCCGCGACAAGTGCAATTCCCTTTGTTGCGTATGCAAGCGGCGAATTTGGGTCGGCTTCCAAAGCGGCGTCGAATTCAGGTAACGCTCCCTCGGGATCTCCATAGAGTAAAACGTTTCCTTTGGTTATGTGCGCATTCGCGCTCGTCGGCCGCTTTGAAAGAACTTGATCAATCAAGCTGGTGGCGATCTTTTTGTCTTCGATCACGGACGTTGACCATCCGCTGAGTATGCCGCTGGCTATGCACCACGCTTTACCGAGCATTGCATCAATGTGGTCCGGATCGAGATGCAGCGCGGCCTCAAACAGGTCCTTTGCCTCGGTGATCGTTACCTTACTCTGAGGTCCATAGACTTTTGCCCAGCCGCGCATGGTGAAATCCACGGCATCTGGATTCGCGGGCTGGTCCATCAGACTGCGCCGACTTTCGGCCTGGATGAGTTCAACGTTAAGAGAGCGAGCAAGCCGCGCCGTGACCTGGTCCTGCAAGCTAGCGAGATTCATCCGATCGCCGTCAAAACGATCCGACCAGATGTCACGACCGGTCGAAAGGTCAGCAAGAGACACGTTCATCCGGACTCGATCTCCAGCCCGTTGCACGGCGCCCTGTACCGCCCACCGGATGCCAAGGTCCTTGCCGAGCGTCTTGAGATCGACCTGCTTATTCCTATAGGTGAAAGCCGTCCCGCGCCCGATCACGAATGTATCGGGCATTTGCGCGAGGTCGGTCGTCAGATCGGTCGTAATGCCATCGGCGAAATAGTCCTGCTCTGCATCGTTGTTGAGGTTGGCGAATGGCAGGACAACGAGAGACAAACGGGGAGCAATGTCGGGCCGGGCCGTAGCCTCTTTCTACGTTTTCTGGCTTTCCGGAAACACGTCTGTGCGGAGCGTCTTCCAAACAGTCCAGTAGCCGACGAGTCCGCCCGCGAATGCACCCACGGCCGCGATCGAGGCAAGCGCGCCGCCGATCAATTGCAACCGTGCCCGCAAGCTAATCCTTAAACTGCGGACGGATGGCGGCTTCCCCGGTTGCTCCTCATCGGGGCCTGCTTTGCCCGGTTGCCTATTATCGGATGGCGGCTCGCCAGATGGATCGTTGGAGACCTCCCAGTTTGTCACGGTTGTCTTCCTGCACGGGCCACACGCCCGGATCTCTAACGCTAGCAGAATTGCACGGCTTCAGGTTGGGTCAGGGCCTATGACTCATTCGCGCTCATTTAAGTTGCCGCTCGACAATTGCCTAATGCTGGGTTTGGGATTGTCGACGACCGCCATGCAAGACGGACCTTACGTGGGCTGCGACACGATCGTTTGAAGAACCTGGGTGAGAGGTACGGGAGCGGTTATGTGCGCCGAATGGCTGGCGTCGAGTTCGTAGTAATGCCAATTGCGATCGCTTTTCGCGCGCTCGGCGAATGGTCGGAAAGGGTCCGAAGGAGCTACGCGTGTGAGATAGATGTAGCTACGCGGTAAGGACAGCTCCCCACCGTGCATCTTCAGCGGCTGCTCGAAGCATTTGATGGATTGGGGCAACCGGCGTTCAGAAATCCACTTCACGTCGGCATCCGATGTGTCGGGCGGAATGGGATTCGATGGCACCCGCCAGCCATCGCCCGCCTTTGCGAGCTCCTTCATGCGCTGCCGTGCCATCGGGGGACCCGCATCCATCAGAGACTGTCCATCCGTTGGTACAAATGCGTCCAGATAAACCAATCGGGTGATACGGTCTCGCGCCCGATCCGCGACCGCCGTCGCGACCATGCCACCGTAGCTATGGCCGACTAGCACAACGTCGCGCAAGTCTTCGTATTTGATGACCGCCAGAATATCCTGAATATGGGTTTCGAGATCGTTTGACGGGCTGGCTAGGTGTTCCCGCTCGCCAAGACCTGTGTAGGTCGGAGTGACCAAGCGATGTCCGCCCACGGCCATTAGCGGGTACATCTTCTTCCACGACCATCCCGCAGACCACGCACCTGTACAGACCAAAAATGTTCTTCCAGAAGTCTGCGCAATGGCCGGCGTAGCCGTCGCAACACCGGCGATACTTGCGACAGCTGCTTCCAAGAATTCTCGACGTTTCATCGTCTTCCTCCTTGCAATGAAATTTCGATGATCGAAAATGGTGTCGTCACTTCCGTTCGTGCCTGCAGCTCACTCACGTCAATCGGGTTGCAATGCAGGGAACACCGTTCTGGAGCACCAGCCATCAGCCCCACTGACGTCGCACAAAGCGATCGTGCTTTCGCGTCAATGGGACTTGCCCCTCCTGATCACAGTTGGAGCGAAGGGATAGCCAAGCGGGGCAAGGCGCGTCTTCCATAATAGCACGGATGAAGGTTTGCATTTCAAAATAGCAGTCGATCAATCCCCGCAAGCTCGGCTTTGGGTCCAAAAGCAGTCCACGCTCGATTGCGAAACGGCACCTGAGGGTCAATCGCGTCGGTTGGTGCTTCCGTGATGATTTCCGGTAAGCCCCGATGAGCGGACATCTTAAGTGACCATCGCAAGGCCTCAAATGGGCCATAACCGGACTCATGCGCCGCCCCGGAGACGTTATTCCGTTCCCTCGTAGGCGTCGGAGGGTTCTGGTTCAGCTTCAACGACCAAAGTAGACGAACATTGATTCGATTGCTGAATACAAGATCGTGGGTAGAAGGAGATTCGAACGGCGCCATCTTCCCCTAATGGGACGGGAGGCCTTCTGTGGCCTTAGCCAGTAATCCTCATGCCAATCCGGCTGAATCCAAATGCGGACAACATCATCGTCGTTCAAACTGATTTAGGCGAGACTTCTTCGGCCGCGCACATCAGCAAAAAGGAGACACGCCTCGTCCGCTCGATAGGCATAGCGGACCAAATTTACTCAGATTGAGTTTCGCGTATTTTGACCCGTCGCGGACATCACCCCTCACGCACCCCGACGAGGCGCAGACCCTCATACAGCCGCTCGCGCCAAGCAAGGTAAGTCGGGTTGTCGCTTGATTTGGCGGCGCGCAAGCGATGGATGGTAAAGCCCGGGTTGAGCGCTAGTCCCGCCTTTGCCGCGGTTCGCCCTTCTTCCAGCGCGCCAAGTAAGCCCAAGGCAGCGGCCAAGGCAAAATGAGCGAGAGGATAATTGCGGTTGGTCTCAATGCTTCGTCTTAGCCAATCGGCGGCGTCAGCATCCGCATCGAGCTGCAGCTTGGCCATACCCACACAATACATCCACCAGTAGGCAGCGATGTCGCGCGGAGAGAGGCGGAAAGCCTCGAGTATATGGCCTTCGGTCTCAACAGCGCGCCCCGTGTACATTTTGGCCAAACCAATAGCGCTATGAGCGCCGGCCAAATTGGCATTTAGCACTAATGCCTGCTCGCATTCAGCGATTCCACGGGCAGCATGGTTTGTAAAAATGTAGACATAACCTAAGACCAAGTGGGCTTGTGCATGATCCGGGGCCAATGAAAGCGCCTTGATCGCATTTGTCTCGGCTGCCGAAAGCAGCGCGGCTCGGTTGTCTGTTAGCAGGTCGGCCGCAATCGTCACGTCGACAAATGCCATGCCGACCAGTGTTTCAATATTTCGTGGATCGAGGGCCAAGGCTCGTTCGAAAAAACCGCGCGCCTGAGTAAGGTACTCGGGGTTCGGGCCCTGAAATATAGAGGCCATGCCCTGGAAATACAGATCCATCACGTCAGGATGCGACGAACGCTCCGCTCGTCGTGCCTCGGCTACAATAAGTTGAGCATCTAGCGCGCGGGCGAGCCTCGATACGATTTCGTCCTGCATATCGAAGAGATCGGCGATGGGCTTGTCGAAACGCTCGGCCCATAGGTGATTGCCACTTTCGGCATCGACAAGCTGCACATTCACCCGAAGCCTGTTCGCGCTGCGCTGCACGGAACCCTCGAGCGCGTAACGGACGTTCAACTCGCCTCCGATCTTCCTGAGGTCGATTGCTTTATCCTTGTACGAGAAGGCGGTGTGTCGGCCGACCACGAATGAACCGGAGATGCGCGACAAATCCGTGGTCAAGCTCTCGGTCACGCCATCAACGAAATAGTCTCGCTCGGGATCTCCGCTGCGATTGGCGAACGGCAGTACAACGATGGAGAGGCGAGGTGCTGAATTTGGGGTCGGCTTCATGCCGCCGTTGAGCGCCGCCGAGCTAACCGGCTCAACTGTGAGTCTCTGTGCTTCCTGCACTGTACCTACGAAGCGGAAACCTTTGCGCGGCAATGTTTTTATTAGGCGTTTCGTCTCGCCCGTGTCGCCGATTGCGCTCCGAGCGGCATTCACGCGGGTCGTCAGTGCGGCGTCAGAAACGATACGTCCGTTCCAAACGGCGTTGATGAGGTCGTCCTTGCTGACGACGCGCTCCCGGTTTCGGATTAGGTAATCAAGCAGATCGAACACCTGCGGTGTGACAACAATCACGTCTGTTGCGCGGTGCAGTTCGCGCCGGTCGGTATCCAATGCATAATCCTCAAAAAGATAGCGCAAGCTGTCATCCTTTTTGGGGGCACCTCTGAAGGCTCAGGAGCGCAAAGAATAAGCCGTCAGTGAGGAAAATGTAAACCAGCTGTTAAGCGCGCCAGTGGATGTGCTGGCAACTTTCGCTGGTGACACAGCCCAACTTGGACACAGCGCAAATGAGCACGATCCACGGGACCACTGAGCTCGGACCGGTAACCGCAAGACGGCAGTATTACAGCCCCCTCGAAGTATATTGGGATGCGATTCGTGAGTGGCGCAAACGTGAGAGGCTGCGAACCCAGCTATGTCGGCTGACTGAGGGCGAGTTGAAGGACATCGGCATCACGCGTGGCGAGATCGACTACGTCGCCAGAAATCGCGCTATCGACCCACGCGGCGCCGTCCTCGTTCCGTGAATAAGCTCGCATGCTGTCCGGACGTGAACCAATTCACATGTGTTGGGGCCGGCCAGCTGTAGTATGAAAGCTACGCCCATTTAGAACCGCGGGGCCGGGCGATGATTCGGTTTTTCACTGTACTCTCCGTTTTGTGTGCTGCCGCAATGGGAGCCACCGCCGAGACTCCGATCGAGCGCGGCAGCTATCTAGTCAATGCGGTCATGGCTTGCGACGGCTGCCATACGCCGCGGGGGCCCAGTGGTCTCAACATGGAGCGGCGGTTTTCAGGCGGCTCCATCGTCTGGGACGGACCGGCTTATACTGTCCACGGGTCAAACATCACGCCCGACCGCGACACAGGCATTGGAGCTTGGAGCGACGCGGACATCAAGCGACTGCTGACGAGCAGTGTGCGGCCGAACGGAGTAACAGTTGCGCCACAGATGCCCTACTCTTTCTACAGGATTCTGACAGCCGGCGATCTCGATGCGATCGTGGCCTACTTGAAGACCATTAAGCCGGTGAACAACGAGATGCCGCCACCGGTCTACAAGGCCGCGACATATGCCGTGCCACTGCCGGGTGCCGAAACATCGATCGTTGAAATGGTCCCTCAAGATCCGGTCAAGCGCGGCTTCTATCTCGCTACCCTCCCGCATTGCATGGAATGCCACTCGCGTAAACCCGATGGTACTCAAGACTTTAAGAACTGGTGGGGCAAGGGCGGTCACGAGATGAAGGGCCCTTTCGGCTCCGTCATCGTCGCCAACATCTCCTCCCACAAGGAGAAGGGAGTCGGCGCGTGGACGGACGCCGAACTCAAGCGCGCGCTGACCGAGGGCATCAGCCGTGATGGCCGCGCTCTCAAGCTGCCGATGGCCCGCCAACGCTACTTCAGCAAGATGACTGAGCAGGATCTCGACTTTATCGTCGCTTGGGTGCGCGCCATTCCCCCGATCGAACAGTTCATGATCACTTTCGAACTGTCGAATGTCGCAGATGGGTCACAAGCAGCCTTTCGGCATTCCGGCTGCTTACGTCCGGTTGAGCCCTGGGTGCCGACATCAGCTGCGCCCGTCGGGAGGTCCGCGACCGGCCAGAAGGAGACTTGTTCAACGAGCATTCGCCCAGCATAGTAATCGGCGTCTTAGGCTTTCTCTCCTAGGGAGATTCTTCAGTGACATCCAACCCTTGGCTCACCCTCCTCGGACTGATCAACGGCTTTCAGGTCACACAGGCAATTCATGTCGCGTCAAGTCTTCGTATCGCAGACCATCTGAAAGGCGGCTCTCGTTCGGCAGAGGAACTGGCCCACCTAACGCAGAGCCATGCAGGCGCACTCTACCGACTGCTGCGGGCGCTCGCCGCAGTGGGCGTTTTTGAGGAAGATGAAAGCCGAAGGTTTGCGCTGACACCAATGGGAGACTGTCTGCGCACTGACTCCGCGACACCAATCGGCGCGTGGGCGGAGTGCGTCGGGAGTCCCTACGTTTGGAGCACATGGGGCCATCTGCTGCACAGCATTAGAACCGGCGAGAATGCCTTTCAAACTCTGAACGGTAAGGACATTTGGAATTATCGCGCGGAACATCCGGAGGAGAGCGCGGTCTTCGATCGCGCTATGACAGAGTTTTCGCGCGGCGGCGCTGAAACCGTTATCGCCGCCTATGATTTCTCCGCTTTCCATCATGTTGTGGATGTGGGTGGCGGACGCGGTTTAATGCTGGCAGCCATTCTGACTGCTCATCCCCGGATGCAAGGCACGTTGTTCGATCAGCCAGGGGTCATTGCCGGAGCCGAGGCGGTTCTGGAGGCGCACGGCGTCGTCGACCGGTGCCGAATGGTGGGCGGAAGTTTCTTCGAATCGGTACCTAAAGGCGGAGATGCCTACGTGATGCGAGTGGTGATTCACGATTGGGACGATGACGAAGCGATCGCCATTTTGAAGACGTGCCGGCGTGCGATGCGGGAGACGGCGAAGTTGGTTCTCATCGAGCGAATTATCGCGCCTGCGAACGAAGTGCCGGCGACAAAATTCATGGACCTCCACATGTTGGCTTTGCCTGGTGGGCGGGAACGGACTCGTGACGAGTTCTCTGACCTGTTTGCCAAGTCTGGCTTCGAGCTGACGCGCGTTGTGCCAGCGGGAAGAATCAACGTCATCGAGGCCCGGCCATATTGAGCACAAGGCGGCCAGGCCTCCGGTGACGTCCGTTCCGGGTCAGAAGGCGAAATGCTGATCTCGCCTACATTGGTCTGCTTTACCGAGAAGCGGCGCTTATTGAGTGGGCGCCCAAGACCCGCTCCTGACGACCAGGAGCGCGCGCATCGCACGGACGAATGTCCCACTCCGGTCCGACGGTCGTCCGGGGAAGCGGCATGGCGCGGCGGCATAGCGGGACCCCGCCTGAATTCCCGGCGCGCTTGAGCGAACGTCGCGGAGGAACTTTCCGGCATCGTCAACCCGGCCCCAACCCTGTCGCCTCCCCCTCGGGTTTGCTGCGGTCTGCGCCCCCGGCGGTCCGCTTCAAGGCCAAGTCGCAAGCGACCGGAGACCGCCGATCTCGGCAAGGCCCGGCCGCGTCCGGCGCAGGGCCCAGTAGCGTGGCCCCGCTTGTCCGCAACCAAACCTCGCTCGCCTGGCGGTCCCCGGACCTTGAAGCGGCCCTCATCCCGGCGGCGCTGGGCGACCGCACCCGAAGGGAGAGCCGGCAGGGGCCGGACCGAAGCCGACGGCGAAACCAGAAAAGGACTTCACCATGACGAAGACCGCTCGCGCACCCCGCACCAACGCCCGCGTCGTCCCGCTTCGGCGCGGCACCACCATCGAAATGGTCCGGATCGTTTGCCCGGACGCAGCCCAGGCCGCCCGTATCGCCGAGAGCTTCGGCCTCCCCGTCCTCGACAGCGACGCCATCTGCGACCTGCATCAGCGGCTCATCAGCGAGACCGCCGACGCGCTCGGCGAAGGCGTCAACGAACGCGCCATGCAGATTCACCTGCAGCGCATCGTCGGCTCCTATGTCGGCTCGGCCCACGGCGCCGGGCAGTTCTACAGCCGCGCGGTCACCGAAGCACGCGCGGCAACGGCAAAGCTCGCCAACGACACGCGCGACGAGGACCTCGATGGACCGGTCGGGTTCGAATCCGCCGCCCAGCGCAAGCGCGAATTCGCCGCCGAGGTCGCCGTTCAGGCACACGCACTGCGCATGGCGGCCGAAGGCGCTGTCGCCGCCTACGAGCACGTCATCGGCGAGAGCTGGAAGCCGTTCGAACGCCAGCCCGATCACCCGCGCGAGACCGTCAGCCGCAAGGCGGCCGAAGTTCAGATGGCAGCGTTCGGGTGATGCCGCCGGCGGGCTTCGGCCCCGCCTTTTCTCGTTCACGATCCGATGTCGGCCGGCCCCTGCGGGCCGGCCGTTTTCATGTCGCACATCGCGACGGCGCAAACGAGCAAACAGAAATGACCCGGGATCAAGCGCACGTCGCGGCCCGTACCGGCTTTCGGTCGATGCTCCGGCCGGCGCGGCAGCGCAACGGCTTTGCCGTCCTCCACTGCGTTCCGGTCCGGCGTCTCTCCCCTCACCCCGACCACCAGCGTCACCGGATGCGCGACCCCGCAGGCCTCGCAGCGGACCGCCGTGACGGGCCGCGACAGGCGCGGCCTCCAACGGAGGTTAGAATCATGGCTGGTAAGGAAACCAAACCCCGCGCCGACATCTATGCGCGGATCACCGATCGCATCGTCGCGGATCTGGAGCGCGGTGTGCGTCCTTGGGTTAAGCCGTGGAGTGCGGCCAACGCGGCTGGATGCATCATGCGCCCGCTGCGTCACAACAGCATGCCCTATCACGGCATCAACGTCGTGCTGCTGTGGTCGGAAGCGGTCGCGCGGGGCTTCACATCACCGATCTGGATGACGTTCAAGCAGGCTCTCGAACTCGGCGGCCACATTCGCAAAGGTGAGACCGGAACGATGGTGGTCTATGCCAACAAGATCACCAAGACCGAGACCGATGAGCATGGCGACGACGGCGAACGGCCCGTTCCGTTCGTGCGCGGCTATACCGTGTTTTGCGCCGACCAGATCGACGACCTTCCGGATCACTATTACGGGCACCCCGCTCCGAGCATCGCACCGGCGCAGCGTCTGGCGCATGTCGAGGCCTTCTTCGCCAACACCGGTGCGAACATCCGGCACGGCGGCGACAAGGCATTCTTCGCGCCGGCGCTCGATCTGATCCAAATGCCGCCATTCATCGTGGTTGGAGGTGCTGGCCAACGACAGGCGTTTCATCTTCAGCGCGGCCGCCCACGGTCAGCGGGCAGTCACCTATCTGCACGATCTTCAACCCAAGTCGGCCGAGATTGACCAAGCGGCATGAGGCGCAACGATCCGTGCCTCGGCCGCTTGCCCTCATCGTTCACCTTTCTAGGACAATGACGAAGGCCTCGTCTCACGGCGGGGGCCTTTGTTTTGTGCGTCGTCATGCCTGTGCCGGCGACTGGAGAGGCGGCGCTTCCCATCCCGACGGCGTAGGCGAGATGCGCCGGGCGGGTTCTTCGGGCTTCCGAGATGCCCGTCTGTGTCTGGGCGGCGTCTTTCCGAAGCCGCAGAAGGCTGGTGTCATCGCGATACGACAGTTCGGGGTTGTTATTGCGTCCGCTGGACTGGCGGAAAGCGTACTCGGCGCGCGCGAGTGCCATTCCACCAATGCGCCCGTCGTCGTGCGGTGTGGCTTGCCTGTCGCTCAGTCGTATCCTCATCGTTCGGCCTGTCGCGCCCAATGCGTCCTCGATTTGGCATGTCTAACCGAAGGCCGTCGTCGCTCCGCTCCGCCTCGATCAAAAGACCGCAACGGCCGTTCTCAGCTTTCTTCCCCTGGCCGCTGCGCGCCCATTCCTCGCGAGACAAGAAAGCCTCCCCCTGGCCGCCCTCTACTGCGTGGCGGCCCTTCGGGTGCGGTCCGATCGCCTCCGGTCAACGACAGCCATCGAGGTCGCGATGGTCGCGGCCCGAGAACGAAAGAGGACACGAACATGGCTACCATCGGCAACTTCACCGTCAACGGCAACGGCTTCGTCGGCACCGTCAAGACCCTCGCTCTAGGCACCGTCAAGACCAAGATCGTTCCGGCCGAACGCACTTCAGACAAGGCCCCGGACTACCGCATCTTCGCGGGCGCGAACATCGAGTTCGGCGCCATGTGGAAGAAGAAGTCCCAGGACACGGGCCGCGAATACCACTCGGTCAAGCTGGACGACCCGAGCTTCCCGGCTCCGATCTACGCGACGCTGGTCGAGATCGAAGGCGAGGAAGGCCACTCGCTCATCTGGTCTCGCCCGAGTCGCGACTGAAACGCCGCGCAGGTGGCCCCGCCGCGAGGCGGGGCCTTCACCTGTAGGCGGAAAGGAGAAACGATTTTGAACGCGCGTAAGGTCGGCATGCGCTGCCTCATCTGCCGCCGATCCCTTCATGCATAGCTGATGGACTAGGCCGGAAGGGCCTCGTCGGCAGTCACACCGCATCACCTGCGGGCCGTGGCGACGGCCCACCTACGCTCATCCAAATAGCCGGGCCAGCGCATTCGATTGCTCGGCGAATTTTCGGGCGTTGGTCTTCCGAAGCCTTTCCAGGTTTTGCAGCTTCCATCGCACGCCGGGAAGCTGCTCCAAGTGCGGCACGCCCAGTAGCGACCAGTCAGGCTCTGCGGCGACCAGCGACAGCAGGAAGCGGCGCTCATCGGCGTTCAGACCTTGCTGCAGTTCGCGCATCATTCGCGCGCGCGCTGCCAAGAGCGCGTCGAGTTCAACGGGCTCGGTGGTCATGCCCGCGAAATTGTGTTCGAACTCCTGGCGGAGATCCCGCAGCGATGGAAACAGGACCTCGTGCACCGGCCGGTTATGGCTCGCAAGATAGACGACGAAAGCGCGGCGAATGCCCGCCGTGATTCCCTCGTGCACAAAAAGCTGCGTGACATCGAACAGATCGCGGGGATGCTGCCGGTCCATCGCCGCAACCAGTTTGCCGCCATATACGTCTTCGAACGACACCACCGGGATTTCGAGATCCGCCTGCAGCGTGTCGCGCGCGGCCTCTGTCAGCGACGCCATGTGCACCGGATGGACGGTGCCGCGCATGACGAAGTTGACCTCGATCTTGACCTCAATGCCCCCTCGCCGCACCATCAGCTTGGTCTCGCCGGACTCCGTCGCGGCCGGCGCATGGGTCAGAAAGCCCTGCTTCTGCAGGCGCGCGGCCGACTGACGGATGGCCTCGTTGATGCGCCGCAGCGCCTGCTCGCGCGGCAGTGTGTGGTCGGGAAACACCAGATCGAGATCGACCGAGAGCCGCGGCATGTCGCGCACGAACAGGTTGATCGCCGTGCCGCCCTTGAGTGCGAACGTATCGTCGACGAGCACCAGCGGCGCCACGCGCGTCAGCAACCGCGCGCTGTCAAGGTAGACCTGGTTCATGGCTTCAGCACCAGGAGCCCATCAGCGGAGCGGGACACCCAGGCCCGGTCGCTGCCCTTGGGCAGTTGAGACGGATCGAGCTTGCTGGCCCAGGGCTGAGAGAGTTCGCGGCCAAGCTGCAGGCACAGGCGCACGGTCTTGACGCTGGTGCAGCGCTTGAGCAGGTCTCGCAGCAGATCGGCACGCAGGCTGTAAGTGCTTTCGACCAGTTCGCGCGCTTCTTGCAGCGGCTGCCGGACGCCGACTTCGCTCAGCACCTCCAGCAATGCGCGTTCCGGCGCCGAGACGAGCGGGCCGCCCTTGCGGCTCTCGAAGGGCCAGACATGAAGCAGCGCGCCGGGTTCTTCCTTGAAGAGTCGCTTGCGGTGGTACTCGGCCGGGAAGCGCTGGGTGAACCACTCCGGAAGGCGTCCGGCTTTCCAGCCGTATAGATGGAGGACGGGCCGCTGGGAGACGTACTGGCGGATGCCGTGCCAGTCGAAGGCCGACTTGCCGCCGACATGCAATCCTTCGAAGCTCCGCTGCAGCAGGACGAGGCTCGGGTGCAAAGTGGGCGGATCGTTTGGCCGGCAATAGACGCCGCGTGCCAACCGTTGCAACCAGCCGGCACGGACATAGTGGACGGCAAGGTCAGCCGATATCCCGAGGGCGGCGAGGTCACCGGAGGTCAGCGGCGCTCCCGGCGCCAAGCGGGTGTAGAGCCTGCTTAGCTTGTTTCTTTGGGTCGTAGCCATGCTACGATAATAAGAATAATATCAAACTTCTGCAAGCTTGCATTAGAAGTCTAAGTCGTAGTCCGGCTACGATAACCCGGATTAAGCTAAGAAGACCGCAAGATCGACCAGGAACTCGTCAGCTGCGGTTGCGCTGTGCTCGGCGATACCCGCCAGGCACCACGTGGTGCGCAATTCGGGTCTACTCACCGTTGCACGAACGCGCCTACTCTCTGCTGACAAGGAACCTTGCCGGCGAATACACCCCATGCAGAAGTCACCTTTCAATCCTAATGTCGCCGATGCCGCACCGACCGCGCCACTTCTGACCGGCTATGACGAGCAGCACCTGGTTACCTATCTCCGTCTGCTCGACGCCGCAGCCGATGGCATCGACTGGAAGGAGGTCGCGCGGACCGTGCTGCATATTGACGTCGCGCGCCAGCCGGATCGGGCGCGCCGGGCGTGGGAAACTCATCTCGCCCGTGCCCGCTGGATCACCGAGCATGGCTACCGGGATCTGCTGCGGGGCGGGGCACCGCACTGAGGGCGCCTACAGAATCCCCCAGGCCCGATATCGTCCCCTGCCGGTCACCTCCCGCAGGTCAAGCTCGCCGACCAGGTCCTGAGCGGCGCGCGGCGTGATCTTAAGCTCCTTCGCGATCATACCGGCCGAGGCGATCGGCCGGGTCAGCATATAGTCGAGCAGCGCCGGCAGTTTTGACGTGGCGCGACGGCCGGCGAGTTTTCGGGCGAGCAGGGTTCGCTGGTTAAGCCAGCGGTCGTGGTCCTTGAGACCGGCCGCCGCGGCAGCAGTGATGGCCTCGAGCTGCACGGCGAGTCGCGCCGCCGCGTCGCGCGGCCGCCGGCGTTCGCGGGGGATGGCCTTCAGCCCGTCATGCAGGCAGGGCAGATGCCAGCGGGTCTTGGCCCGCGCGCGCAACACGCTGGCTGACAGCAGCCGGCCGAGCCACGGCGTATGCTGCAGCGGGGCGATGGCGTCCCAAGCCTCAGTCGCAAGCGCGGCCGCGAGCGTCGGCGGCAGTATGCGGGTCTGCTCGACCACGGCGCGCCAGTCGTCGAGACGCGCGTCCTCGTCCCAGTCGGGGTCGTAGAGCAGCGGGTCCCGCTCGGACTCGGTGCGGCTCCCGCCAGCGAGTGTCCGCTCCGCCTTGGCATTCGCGGCGTCGATCGCGGCGAAGGCGGCGGCCAGGTGCGGGTCGGACTCGGTGCCGCCAAGCGGCGTGTCGAGATCAGCATCATCCTGGTCGCCGCTATCATCGCCGCCGACAAAGTTTCGCTCCCCTTCCTTTCGGATGCCTCTCGCCTCCCACTCGCCCTGCCCGCTGCGGCCGCGCAGGCTGTCGAGCCCCGCTGGCGACGGCGCCCAATCCGGCTTCGCGTTCGCGATGCGGCGCCGGGTCCGTAGCACGGCGTGGGCGCGCGTGAGTTCGTGGGTCGGTGCGCGGATGTCCATGCCAGCGTCGTGGAGAACCAGATCTTCGAGGTGGACCAGCTCGCCTTCCAGCCACAGACTGGCGCACGCGTCAGTATAATGTGTGCGCGCAATCCAGCCGTCGCGGATCGGGCTCTTGGCCAAGCGTTCGTCGAGCCGGGCAAGCGCGTCCTCCGCGATGGCGAGCGGCTCGGCGAGCTGAGCCCAAGGCAGTGGATCGGGGATTCGGTAACTGTTTTGCAAGGTCTTGATAACCTTAACAGGAATCGGTCAAACAGAAGCTATCACGCGAATAGTTTCCGTCATAGCGACAGGCTGGTTCCCCGTGGCGCTCGCCGTCAACAACCACTGCAGGCCGTTAAAGCGTATCAGCGATCCGAGAGCCGCAGCCCGGTAAACTCCCCTGCCCTGGTCCGGACAAGCCCCTTCCTTTCCGCGCCGCGGCCGCCCCAGCCGGCTCGCTTAGGCGGCTTCGATATCGGTTTGCGGAAAGTCACCGCCCTTGAACATCAAGGGCTGCCCCAGATGCCGGGCGCAAGCGTAGGCAAAACAGTCCCCGAAATTGAGGCTCGCCGGATGCCGGCCCTGGCCGTAACGGTCGAAGGCGTCGAGCGCGAGCCTTGCCGTTTCAAACGGCACCGCGACTACGGCGATCTCCATCAGAGCCAGATACTGTTCGACCGCTTCGGCGGCGGCGCTGACCGAAAGATCCAGCACGCGCGCGACCGCGACCGCCGCCTCCCATACCGCCAACGGTGACGTCAGACGCGTTCCGGTCTGCTGCAGGCGAGCCAAAAGCTCGCGTGCCTCCTCCTCGTCGGTCAGGAGCGCGGTCAAAGCCGACGCGTCGATGAACATCAGGTGTCCTCATACAAACTGTCGCGGAACGCCTTATCGGCGGGCTGTCCCTTGGCGGAGTTGCCCCTCGCGCGTAGATCCCGGCAGAACTGGACGCCAAGGTCGACCAAAGACGGCTTGCCCTGCTCGCGCTCGAGTTCATGGGCGAGCGCCACGTGCACTGCTTCGGTGAGGCCGAGTTTTTTTAGCGAGGCCACCTTGCGAGCGAGCGCATCGGTCTCCGGGTTCTTGATGTGGAAGGCCATGGCGCGCTCCTCTAGACCGCGTAGTGTATACCTATATATCATCACGGATACACTGACGGAAGGGCTGGCCTCGTCGTTTGCGCCCCTAAGACGCGCGGCCTTCGTGGCGTATGAGCGCAACTTTTATGGTTAGTTGTCTATGAACGCCTGCCCTCTCCGTCTCCCGGATGCTCCTTCCCTCAGGGCTGTCCTGGCAGATCATCTGGCCTCGGGCTAATAACGACCATCCCGCCCTCGCCCGCTCATTCCTCGCTTTGAATTCTGCACGGGCGCGGATCGACGTCGACTACTGATGCGATACCGATCGTTGACCCGACTGGTGTGCGTCGCGCCTTGGCGAATTGAAGCGAGGGATGACCGCAGGGCACAAATTGTTGTCAGCTGACAACATCCATCCTTGGTAGGCCCCTGTTGTCAGCTGACAACAATCGCCCGGCGGGTCGCTGCTGTCTGCCAACCATTATCCAGGCGTCCGCGGTCAGATCGGCTTCGTTCGAGAGCCACGCAGCTCGATATCCACGCCAGCACCCATCGGGAGATCGTATACGTTCGACGGCCTTGCCGCTCGCCAAAGGAGCACCCCCCAAGCTGGACGCCTTCCGATCAACCTTCCACTAGACCGGGCATTCAACCGCGAGGTCGGCCTGACCTCGCCCAAGGTCCTGACTGCGTTCGCCTGCTTGGCCCCTGACGTCGGTCCATTGTTGCCCTGGTCGATTCGAGTCAACAGGAGGTTCCCGCCTGGCGATGCGATGCGGCTTTCGAGGAAAACAGTCCCTATCTGGAAGCCTGGGCGATCTCGGCGAGCGTTGCCGCGAATGGATCTGAAGGCCCGGCGTCGAGCCTCCCGGCTCAAGATTGATCCGCACCACGGCATGCTCGAGGTGACGGCCCGTTGCCGTTCCCTCGCCGGATCGCACGCGCCCGGATGAAGCGATGACGAGCTGCGGCACTCCTGCATCGCTGGAAAGGGCAAGAAGATACCGTTGCCAGCGCCGCGCCCCTGAGGTCGATGTCGCGATCCGTCGGTGTAGCCACACGGCGGTGCAAGAGAAGGGCCAGCGTGGATGACCTGGGATGTGTCTGGTCGGTTGCGACCTGTTCGTCCGTGCGACGGTGCGGTTCTTCTGCTTGCCCTTTTTTGGGGCGAGCGGCGGCGCAGCGAAGTGACGCGCCAGCCCCCCGTGATCGACACCGGGAAGGTGCGGCGCGCCGCCGATCCAAGCGAGACGACATCGTCGCTTTACGCTGTCTCGCCATTCCAGCTTGGGCGTCTGAGGCCATTGTCGTGAACGAGGCGGGGAGGGGGCTTACTCGCGGGACTGCGGCGCCGGGCGTCGGGCGAATGGCAGGCGGGAGGCGACGCTACGAGACGGCGCGATTCTCTAGAATTTGCAGTACATGGCCTGAGATCAGAGCACTCAACGGAGGCTACGCGCCGGGGGTGTCCCGTTGCCCGGCTCCAGCCGTGGCAGGACCGTTCAGCGCAGCGGTTGGCGAGCCACAAAATGAAGCTCTGGGGAGTCGTGAAGGCGAGCCGACTCACGCCATAGTAGAGGTTCATCCCCTTCGCGCTGAAGCCGTTGTTGTCAGCTGACAACAGCAGGGCGGTGCACCAAAAAAGGGCCCTGCGCGCCGTTTGGCAAGTCATCGCGCGTTAATAACTCGTTAACCCTTTAATTCTTGCTCAAATCACAGAATCGTGGCCATCTCTCAAGACGGAGATTAGGCGTCTGACGAGCAGAAACCGTCTTGAGAAGGCAAATGACGATCTTAGCGGAAGATTCGGCTACCATGAGGGAGACTGCGTCTGCGCGGATCACTCGGCACGCGGGCATTCTTTCCGGCCAGCTTCGCTCGCTCGCGACAACTCTTTTCCCGCCTTCAGCGAGCAAGTCGCTCCGGTCGTTCACCTCTGGAGAGGTTGCGCGAATTGCGGGCGTGTCCGATGGGTACCTTCGGCAGCTCTCTCTTGACGGACTTGGACCGACCCCAGCGACAGGAACCGGGGGGCGACGGTCTTACACTCTGGGTCAGATTCATGAGTTGCGCGAGTATTTAGCCACTGCGCGGCCGCGCGAAGCAATGGAATTCCTTCCGCGCCGGCGCCCAGGCGACAAGCTCCAAATCATCACCGTCGCGAACTTCAAAGGCGGCTCCGCCAAGACGACGACGGCATTGTATCTTTCACAATACCTCGCCCTTGCCGGCTTTCGGGTCCTCGCGATTGACCTCGATCCGCAAGCTTCGCTTTCAGCAATGTTTGGATATCAACCCGAGTTTGACATTGGGGCGAACGAAACGCTGTACGGTGCCATCCGATATGACGAACACCGCCGGCCACTGCGAGAGATTGTCCGGCCGACTTATTTTGACGGGATAGGGCTCGTTCCAGGCAATCTCGAGCTTATGGAGTTCGAGCACACCACGCCTCGAGCAATGGTCGAGCGGCGTGAACGCGGACACGACCTGTTCTTTCGCCGCGTCGCCAGTGCCATCGACCAGGTTGCAGACGAATACGACGTCGTTGTCATCGACTGCCCACCCCAACTTGGTTATCTGACCATGGGCGCGCTAAACGCCGCGACCGCTATGCTCGTGACCATCCATCCGCAGATGGTCGATGTCGCATCCATGAGCCAATTTCTCCTCATGACGTCGGACCTCATGTCCGTTATCGAAGAAGCTGGCGGGCGACTCGATCACGATTTCATCCGGTATGTCATCACGCGTCACGATCCCAATGACGTGCCCGAAGCTCAAATCGTGGCTCTCCTCCGTACCCTCTTTGGTTCGGATGTGCTCCAGGCCACTGTGTGGAAATCGACCGCCATCGCCAATGCTGGTCTCACCAAGCAATCACTTTATGAGCTGGAGCGCGGCGCCGTAGGGCGGGGCGCCTACGACCGGGCATTAGAATCGGTCGACGCGGTCAATGCCGAAATCGCGCAACTTCTTAAGAAGGTGTGGGGTCGATGAGCAAACGTACTGACACTATCAAGAGCCTTTTCACGGCCCCGCAATCAAGTGCGTTGTCAGCTGACAACATGCCCGCTGCCTTGCCGCGGGTCTCGTCGGGCTCGGTTCGCTCGTTGAAAGACTCTTTCTCTGAGGTCGAGAAAGAGAACGAGGAGCTTCGCGAAAGAATTGCATCCGGGGCTGTGATACTTGAAATCGACCCCTCACTCGTCGATCCGTCGCCGCTGGCCGACCGTTTTCGCGAACAGGATGATAGCTCGTTCGAAGCGCTCAAACAGTCGATCGCACAGCGTGGCCAAGAGGTGCCCATTCTCGTTCGGGAGCATCCTGAAGCGAAAGGGCGCTATCAAAGCGCCTATGGTCATCGCCGCGTCCGCGCCACGCGCGAATTAGGTATTTTCGTCAAAGCGATTCTGCGACCGTTGACAGATGAAGCGCTTGTCGTGGCGCAAGGACTTGAGAACGCACCGCGCGAAGATTTGAGTTTCATCGAGCGCGCCAGCTTCGCGATGCATATCGAGGATGCCGGGCATAGCCGCTCAGTCGTGCAAGATGCGTTGTCGGTCGATCGGGCGGAGGCCTCGAAACTTCTTGCCGTGGTTCGATCGGTTCCTCCCGAGGTCATTCAAGCAATCGGGAAAGCTCCGAAAGTTGGCCGCGGCCGCTGGCAGTCATTCGCTGAATTGATCAAGGATTCCGCGGCGCTCAAACGTGTCAGAGCGGCGATCGCCGAATCTAAATTTGCAGAGCGCGAAACCGACGCACGATTTCTTGCAGCATTCTCCGCAGCAACCCGTTCATCTCGCGGGGAGCCTCGGAAAGAGCCGGACGAGAAGCCGGTCTTTTCCGTGTCCGGGGATAAGATTGCGCACGTGCGTCACGCCGAGCGCGAATTGAAGCTTACCATCGACAAGAATGTCTCGACGACATTCGCGGCATTTCTTGTGGACCAACTCCCGGCCCTGTTCGACGCCTTTTCCAAGACGAGCAGTGGCCAGGAAAGTACCGAGACCTGACGGTCTCGTCCCGTAAACACGAACCAGGAGCAGACAAGGCAAAAGAAAAAGGCCCCCGAAACGGAGTTCCGGAAGCCCTTCTCTTCAAGTTTGGCGACTGACAGAGAATCACTTTCGCGAATCGCAGTCAAGAGTTTCTACGCGATTTTATCGTCGTTTCGGCGAGCGGATTTTCTTTGCCCAACTGAGGCAAAGACATGCAGTCACACTCTCCAACGACGCCCTTTGGGCGGCGATCGTTGACGCTTGCCCATGTGGCAAGCCAGATGGTCGCAACGGAACGTCCACCCGAAAAGCTCGTGCACAAATGGAAGATCTTCCACGCCATCTGCACGGCACGGCCGCGCCTTGGGGTGTCGGAGCGCGCGCTCTCGGTGCTAAACGCGCTCCTAACCTTCCATCCCGAGACCGCGCTGACAGGAGAGGATGACCTGATCGTCTTCCCCTCGAACCATCAGCTCGCTCGGCGAGCGCACGGCATGCCGGCATCGACGCTGCGACGCCACCTCGCTGTGCTGGTAGACGCGGGGCTAATCGTTCGGCGCGACAGTCCAAATGGCAAGCGATATGCGCGGAAGGACGATGCTGGCGAAATCGAGCTCGCGTTCGGCTTCGATCTGTCACCGCTCGTCGTGCGCTCGGAAGAGTTCGAGAGCCTGGCGGCCGATATCGAAGCCGAGGCCCGCGCACTCAAGCTCGTACGTGAGCGGATAACGCTGTGCCGGCGCGACATCGCGAAGATGATTGCAACTGGCATCGAGGAAGCCGTCCCGACGCGAAGGGGAGGGCAGGGGCCTGCCGATTGGCAGGTCGTGCACGCTGCCTTCCGCGCGATCGTCGATCAGATTCCGCGCACGGCAACGCGCCAGGAGCTCGAGCCGATCGCCGACGAGTTGTCTCAGCTCGCCGACGACGTGCTCAATCTTCTGGAAACACATATTAAATCAAGGAATCCGGGCGCCAATGAGTCCCATTCTGAGCGCCACATACAGAATTCAAATCCAGATACCCTCGTTGATCTTGAACCTGTCTTCCGAGAAGGCAGGGCGGCGGGAGCTGAGCCCAAACCTCAACCGTCGCGAGTCGGGGAGGGGGCGTATCCGTTAGGAATGGTCCTCAGTGCCTGCCCGGACATCGTCGATTATGCGAAGGGCGGAGTTTCGAACTGGCGCGATTTCCTCGCGACCGCGGCTGTTGTGCGATCGATGCTGGGCATCAGCCCGAGCGCTTGGGAGGAGGCGCAAAAAGTTATGGGCGAGGTGCCCGCAGCCATCGTGGTCGCGTGTATCCTGCAGCGCGGGACGGCGATCAACTCCGCCGGCGGTTATCTGCGCGGCCTGACGCGAAAAGCCGAGGTCGGCGAATTTTCGCTTGGCCCGATCCTGATGGCGCAGATCAATTCCCGTCGGCGGGACAAGCAGCGGGCGTGAGGCGATGAGGCGCCGTTTCCAGACCTTGCCTTTTCGTGTGATCGAAACACCCGCACTGACCCGGCTTCTGCGCTGTGTCGACGCAAAGCCGTTCGGAGAAATCGTCAATGACAAAACACCCTTCAATCATCCTCGCCCCGTTTTTCCAGCCTCGCGATGAGGGCGTCGCGGAGCAACGGATGTACGTAGCGGGGTTCGCGGACGAGGCGGGCGAGGCTTGGGGGACGCTGATTCCGTTGGATGCGGAGATGGTCGAGCACGCCGTTCTGGGACAACAGACATTCACCGCTTGGTGCAACTCCGACGGTCGCATCCAACCGCGGCCGAGCAGCGACAGTCTTTTTGAAGAGCTTCTGGAGAAAGGCCAATTGAAGGAGACGCCCCTTGATGAGCTCGTCGCCGAAGCCATCGAGCAGGGCAAGAATGAAACCAATGATGACATCCTCGATCTGTTCGAGACCCTGCATGAGCGGCTGGTGCGGGCGGAGGGCATGGTCGCTGACGAGATCGCGCGGCGCAGGCGATGACTCCTCGCGCCGCGGTCAGCGCGATTCAGTGCAATAGGGCCCAGCTTGTACTAACGCGAGCACCGCGACCGCGGGCGGCCGACACCTCCGGTCATGAAGACATAGAAACCCGACGACCGGCCCGCGCTCCGACTAGTTTTAAGCTTCGCCGGAGCCGGAAAACAGCACCGTCGGTGGCGTCGCGCGCGGTGGCGGGAGAGTCCGACCGCCCGGGGCTCCCGGTCTGCTCTTGAGATCGTATCGCTGGGCCAGGTCGAGTAGCCGCCGCTTGGTGAATGGGTCCGCGTTCTCCGCCAGATCGCGCGCCCGCTGCGCGAAGCCCCTATAAAATTCTTCCACGACGCAACCCCCGCAACATCACTGAAAATCGGATTTCAGTGTGAGACGCGCTCCGCGTCAAGGGGTCTGGTGCATGCGGACGATTTTCGCCGATCTACTTGTGCTCGCGACGCAGGGGGAACTAAGCTGGTCCCGGCAGGCAAAAATCATGACTCCGCTCTACCTCAGCCGGAAGCTGTGCCCGAAGTGCGGTAAGCCGATGACGGCCGTGCCCGACGACGTCGCGCCCGGCCGGCCGCCCTACGTCTGCGTGGTCTGCGAGGACGATCCGCTGCGCGATCCCGCCGCCCGGAAGTGGGCGGAAAGCCCGCTGCGACCGCCGGCCAAATAACGTTCGAGTTGAAATCGAGCCCGGCAGCCGGATTGCTGAAGAGGCCGCTTATGCTCACAACCCTCTCCGACGATGTGGCGTGGCAACCCCGAACGACCAGCTTCGTTCCATCGCGCGTGCCGGCGGAATCGTCCCGGACTGGGAGGCCGGCATGCCCAGCGACGGTAGCGTCTGTTTTACGCCTCGCGGGGCGCTCGGTCGCATGGATGCGGTGGGCGGGTTGCATCCACATGGCGAGTACGTTGCCAGCCTCGTTATCGATCTTGCGATCGCGAGTTCGACCGTTGCTGACAGCGACGATCTCCATTGCGGGTGATGACGCGCCGTCCAGGTGACCTAACTTAAGCTGAGCCGCATTTTGCTGCCACGCCCGTTGCCGAATGGCCGAACGGATTAAGGCCGCCTGTCTTTCATTCCATGTGTTTTCGCGACGGGCGCACCCATCAGCGTCCTCGATAAAGGCTGGTCTGACCGAAGGCCGATCCCGCTCTGCGGGCTCTCGATCTTGTCCCTGCAACGTCCGTCCTCGACTTTCTTCCCCTGGCGCTGCGCACCATTCCTCGCGGTCCAAGAAAGTCGCGGCCGGCCGCCCTCCATTTCATTTCGGCCCTTTGGGTGCAGGTCGATCGCCTTCGGTCTCACGACCGCCATCGAGGTCGCGATAGGCGCGGCCCGAGAAAACCAAGGGAATGAGAGAATGGCTACCATCGGCACCTTCACCTCCACGCGCAATGGCTTCTCTGGCGCGATCAAGACGCTCAACCTCAACGTCAAGGCCAAGCTGATCCGCCTCGACACCCCTTCCGACAAGGGACCGCACTTCCGCATCTACTCCGGCAACGTCGAGTTGGGCGCCGCCTGGCAGAAGACCGCCAAGGACACCGAGCGCGACTACCTCTCCGTCAAGCTGGACGATCCGAGCTTCCCGGCTCCGATCTACGCCACCCTGATTGAGGTCGAAGGTGCGGAAGGTCTCCAACTGATCTGGTCCCGGCCGAACCGGGACTGAAGCTCCAGGAAGTCGGCTCCGCCGCAAGGCGGGGCCCGCTTCCCTTCTATCGAGATGCGATCATGACTGTCGACACCATTGAAGAATTGCGCGCCGAGCTGCGCGACTGCGTGTTCACGCCGGCGGAGCGCAAGGCGCTCGAAGTCGAACTGGCCGAACTCGTCCGCCAACGCGACGAAGCGCTTGCAGCCGAGGAGGGGGCTTAAGCCCGCTCGTCTTGCATCTTGCGATGCTCCGTCGTTACCGTCCGCTCCTCCTCGTTAAGACCGACCTTGATGGCTTTCGCAGGTGTGAAAGTCAGCTTCCTGGAAGCTACGATCGCAATCGTTGCACCGGTCGATGGATTGCGGCCGTCACGGCGGGGCGATCCTTCTTGAACTTGCCGAACCCGGGAAGGCTCGTCTCGGCTCCGCTCACGGCCGCATCAGCGATCGCCTTGAAAACGCTATCGACGATGGCTTTCGCCTGAGTCTTTGTCAGGTCGTTCTCGGCTGCGATCTTTTCGGTGATCTCATTGGCGGTCGTCATGGGCGAACTCCGTCTGTCTGGATTTTGCTCGTCCGACACCAAGACCGTGGAACAGATAGAGCCGGCATCACGGGCAGAGCGGCAATCCTCGGACAATTATCAGACTAAGACGGTTTTTCGTCCGTGACAGCGTGACCGCGCCTCCGCTTGGCACGCTCCAGGCGTACGAACGCTTCGATCGCGTCCGCACGACCATCGAAAGGTTTGCACCATGGTCTTGCCACTCGTGCTGATCCGGCCCCAATTGCGGACCAACGACGTTTCTCCGAACAAAGTGGGCTGCGTGGACAGCGCATAAAACCGCCGCATATTTCGCGCGGCAACGATGCGGCGCAGATGAAGCGGTTCTGGTTCGCGTTTCGGCACGGACAGATTCTCGCTTCCGAGGGAAGCCGCGTCCAATGAGTTTTATGAATCGGCCGGGCAGATCGATTCATTTTACAAATAGGTCCGTTGCGCCGGAAATGCCGCGGCCCGTCTCCTATTGCCGGATGAAATCTCTTCTCGATGGAGACTTGGCCATCGGGGCGCGCGCGTCGCAATGCCTAGCTTGCCATTGCACCAGCCCCGATCAAAACAGCCGCCCGCAAGAGATCGGCTCTTAATTCAAAGCTTTCTGCGGCTCTTACAGCCTTGTCTGCTTGGGCGAGCCCCTTCGGGGCCGGCTCTACTCGCGCCGCCGCGGCGACGCTCCCGGAGCCCACAAGCGGTCTCCGCGCCTTCGCGTGACGATCCTCTCGCGACCTATCGCGGAGCGACCAGCAACGAGCACGATTGCCGGCTCACTTCGTCAGAATTTTCCTCGATGGCTATGGGCTGACCTGACTCTTGTGGCAGGGGATTCGCCGGACGAATTCCGGGATCGTTCCGGTGATCGGATTCGCAATCGTCTGTTGGTTCAAACCAACATCCCACAGGACATGATGGACAAGGACATGGCCCCCGCACCGTTAGATCCATTTCGGAGCTTAAGATGAAGACCATTGTCATCAACAATCAAAAGGGCGGGGTCGGCAAGACGACGCTCGCGGTGCATTTGGGCTGGTTCCTGGCGGAAGCGAATCGCCGCGTTCTCGTGATGGACGTTGATGCGCAAAGCAATGCGTCGGATACGTTGAGGCACTACGCCGGTTCAACGTTAGCCGCGGATCTGTTCAAGCCGGGAACTCGGGTCGTACCTCGGGAAGATGAAGGCCTAACGCTCGCGCCGGCCGATAGCTCGCTGACCGATCTCGATCGCAGCAGTGCGGCCGCCATAACGACTCTGCAAGAGAACCTCGCTATCGCGTCGGATCAGTTCGATGCCTGCGTCATCGATACGCCGCCATCACTTGGACTGCGCAGTGTCGGCTGTTTGGTGGCGGCGTCGCATGTGCTGGCCCCTATTTATCTGGAGGACTATTCGATCAAGGGCGTCAAAGGTCTGATGCAGACCGTGATCGGCGTGCAGAGGCGCTACGGCCGCCAGAATACGAAGTTCCTCGGGTTGCTGCCTTCGAACTTCAACACGAAATCGCCCCGTCAAAGGAGCCATCTTGAGCAAGTGTTGCGCGAGGCGGGCAAATATGTGTTTCCGGGCCAGATTGTTGCAAGGGACGGCTACGCTGAGGCCGTCGCCGAGCGCGTGCCGGTCTGGAAGCTGAAGCGCCGCTCTGCGCAGGAGGCTGGTCGGGAAATCCGCGATGTTCTCGCCAAGATCGTCGCGCAGATGGACGAGCCGGCCCATGGCGCTTGATCTCAGCTTTAAGCAGCTCATCGACGCCGCCGAAGATGGTGCCGCCACAACCGGACAAGCGGCTTGCATCGCCATCGACCGTATTGACGAAGATCCAGACCAGCCGCGCCGCAGTTTCGACGAACAGAAGCTCGAGGAGCTTGCGCAATCAGTCCGTCAGCATGGCGTGCTGCAACCGATCGTGCTGCGGCAAGCGGCCGATGAAGGCCAGTACGTGATCATCATGGGCGCGAGGCGGTATCGTGCTGCCAAGCGCGCCGGGCTACGTGACATCCCCGCGTTCATTCATGCCGTTGGTTCTGCGGATCGTTATGTTCAGATGATCGAGAATATCCAGCGCGACGACCTCAATACCCCCGAAATTGCGGCGTTCATCGCGGGCCGCTTGGAGCAGGGTGATACCCAAGCTGACATCTCACGCAAGCTCGGCAAGCCCAGGGACTGGGTGTCTCGCTACGCGTCGGTCCAGAGCATGCCGGAGTTCCTCCGATCGAAGCTTGCCGGCTCGTCGATCCGTGCTGTGTATGAACTCTACCAGGCCTGGCGTGAGCAGCCCAACGCCATCGAGACTTTATGCGCAGCGCAGGAGAGCTTCACCGACGCCCACGCCCGTCAATTGGCTCGCAAAGTTCGGACGGAAGTTCGCGGTTCCCCTGCTGATGGCGAGGGGTCCCCTGGAGATCAACCACCGGCAAGCCCAGTCGCACCGCAAGCGGCATTGCGACCCATAGAGAGAGATCGTCTAACAGCGACCGTGGAGAAGCCCCCCAGCTCTTCGGTCGATCGAAACGAGCGAATGAGCACGTCACTGACGATCAGAGTGCGTCACCAAGATCGCACTGGCTGCCTTCTGGTCGATCGACTCGCGTCTCAAGGCTCTCGGCACGCAGTACTGTTGGTTGATGGCGCAGCAGAGGCGGAAGAGGTTCCAGCATCGACCATCACAATCGAAGAGATCCTGTTCGCATGAAGCTTGTGTTAGAGAGCTTCCTCAGAATCGCTGCTACAGTTGGTGCGCCGGCGGAGCGGATTTCCCATCCGAAGGATGGCGCGCCAGCGCAGCAGCCGGAGGCCGAACGCGCCCCCCACAGCGCTGTAGAGAGGCCGGAGGCTGCTGGAAAGCCGCGGTCCACATATTCGGTGCAAATATTGCCGATCTGCGCGCACGGCGTTCGTGGAAAGCAAGGAGCAGCGGCGGCGGCTGCGTCATTCCAAGAGGCATTCTCCGTATCGATCGTCGGCTGGGTTGGATCTCACCTGCCGCAACTTCCGATCTTTGAAAGCCGAACTCGTTGGCTTGAACCAACATGGAGGGGGTGGAGAAATTCGCGTTTTCTAGTGCAGGATAGGCTTCGCGCCAGCGATGTATTACATCGCGATTGGGATCGGAGTGCATGGCTCTGATCTCGCTTCGCGTCCCCGACGAAGTCGCGGCGCAGTTCTCCGCTTTTGCAGCTACGCAAGGCGGCAAGTCCGCGCTGCTGCGGCGTCTCATTGCTGATGCCCTAGCTGCACCAGCGCCGCACATCTTGGCGTTGCCGGTCGGGCGGCCGGAGAAGGTGACTGTGCGGTTTCGCGAGAGTGAGATGCGGCAGCTCGCTGAAGTGTCACATCAGCGTGGCATGACCCGAACCGGCTGGATCGTTGCCCTGGTGCGCTCACGATTGGGGTCGCCAGTGCAGCATTCCCCAGATGAGCATGCGGCGCTTCGCGCGATCGTTCGCGAGCTCAACCGGATCGGTGGCAACGTCAACCAGATCGCGCGTGCCGCAAACACGAGTGTGCTGCAGGGCAGGGCGGTTGAGCCCGATCTGTCAGTAATTCGAGAGGCCAAATTGGTCATTGAAACAGAACTCTCGCAACTACGTAATGCGCTGCGTGGTAACGCGAATTATTGGGATGGGCGGCGATGAGCCGGCGCCACTCGCCGCGTCCGACCGACCTGGCCTCCGAACTTCCGCCGATCTCGTATGTCTGGGAAACGCCCAATCGGCGCCCGCGGCGGGCCGAATGGGATATCCCCGATCCGGCCGCTCCCGGACGCCTTACGCCGGCGATGCGCGCAAAGCTCGAACGCATCGTTCGCCGGGCACCAGAGGTGATGGTCAAGATCACCGGTCGCACCAAGGGCGTGGCGCATCTCAAGTCGCACCTGGCATACATCATGCGAAACGGCGAACTCGATGCGGAAACGGAGCAAGGTGCGGCTCTGACGGGTCGTTCCGGATTAAAGGATCTGCAGCAACGCTGGGAGGATGATGCCGGTCTCGACAACAAGCGTCGCCGGGATGGATCGCTTTCGATCAACATCATTCTGTCGATGCCGGCTGGTACCGATGCGGTCGCTGTTAAGGATTCAGCCCGGGCTTTTGCCATCGAGACGTTTGGCTACAACCACGACTACGTCTTCGTTCAGCACCTCGATGACAAGCATCCGCACGTGCACTTGACCGTCCGGTCCCTGGGCCAAGACGGTAGGCGACTCAACCCTCGGAAGGCGGATCTGCAGGCATGGCGGGAGCGGTTTGCAGGCGAACTCCGGCTTCGCGGGATTGCAGCGGAGGCGACGCCCCGGCGAACCCGTGGCCAGGTTCGGAAGGCACATCGTGGGGCGGTGCTCGCTCTGCGCAAGCGAAAGATCACGCCGGAGGTCGATAGGCTCGCTCGAGAGGAGGTGCTTTCGGAGGTGAGGGGCGGCAGGACTGCCAAACATCCTTGGGATGAAAAGATTAGGTCACGTCAGGATGCGATCCGGCGGCGATATCTGGACTATGCTGCCGAGCTTCAGCGCTCGGGAGCGGCGGCAGATCAGGTGCTAGCGCGACAGATCGGGCAATTTGTCAACGACATGCCCGCTGTTGAAACTCGCCGGCATGAGCTGAAGAACGAGCTTTCGGAACTGGCCAGTAGCCGGCGGCGAGACGTAAAGCAGGACGTTCATGCAGAGCGGCGCGACAAAACACGAGGCGACGAGCGGACCAGATAGGTGGGGTCAGATATTCCCAACTAGAGATGATCTATGTAGATATCGGAGGGCGTCAAGGCCATTTAAAGACTCTATCAGGCTCATAACCTGAAGGTCATAGGTTCAAATCCTATCCCCGCAACCACTTTCATTATTGTCCAGACCGGAGACATAGGTAACAGGTCGTACCTAAGACATGGGTGACAACCTCGTGCCGAACGGGTTGTCGAGGGGTTTCAAAGTCGTTTACTCCAAAAGTCGATCCAGTTTGAGGCCGCTGGTCAGCGATCTGCTGTGTTCCGGCGAGACGCATCTATGGCCTGGCCATTGTTGCTTGGCTCGCGCTGTCGCCATCAACCCCGCGCGTGCCGCGCCCCTGTGGGCTTCGGGGGTTGACCGCGACAGCGGAGCCAAGCAAAGGGCCTGCCATGCCAAGAATGCACGAGAGCGCGTCGCGCTCAGGGCGCTGCGGTGGCAGCTGAGACATCGGTGACGGGCTTCGGGCCGAACGGGTTGTCGAGCGGCTGCAAGGTTTTCTGCTCCAGATCGAAGTAACCGAGATCGTAGTGCATG
>NZ_JBEPQF010000016.1:0-192321 GCF_040547695.1 Bradyrhizobium sp. JR4.3
AGAGGCTGCGAAACTGATCGTGGCTAGGACCGTAGATTGCCCGCGACGGGAACGAAAAAAACGAGCGATTTCAGCAAGGTTGACAAGACACCCCTTCCGCCGACAAGGGCGCCCCTCCTAACGAGAGCCAAGATCTTCAGTTCTCGACAAATTCGGGCGCTCGGCGAATATTCTAGAGGTCCGATTGCAACCTAGGTTCGCGATCGAACGGAGACTTGAAGGTAGTCCGCACGAACTGGTCGCCCGATGGCGGCGCCGGACGCAGATCCGACTTTCGGTCGGACAAAACGCGAGCTGGCGGAGAAGGCCGCTTCTGGCCAGAAAAGCGGGCCAGAAGATCAAGGACCGCGTTTTCAGCAGCAAAGACATGAAAGAAGGCATCCAGTCTTTCGTGGAGCGTCGCCCGGCGGTGTTCCGCGGAAAATAGATCCGGCTGGCCACCCCGATAGACGTCTGTTTGTGGGTCGGCGAGGTCGACAGCAGCGGCATCAAGAGAATATTCATCTTTTCTTCAAGAACGCCTTTGTCTGTGCGGACCGAGCGAGCGCCTTTCCGATCTCTGACGGTATTTGAATTTACACCGCACCAGTGCGCGCACAGCCATCTTCGCTACCCAGGGAGCGCCGATCAGTCGATTGACCCCGATAGGTACCGGAGCCACCAGCGTTACGAGCGGCTCGAATTTTTCTGTGAATTCAAGACCGAAAAATCGCAGCGGGTATGTCGTCGGGATTTGTCCGTCACACGTGGAGAATTTTGCTTACTAATCAACGACGAAGCCGCGTTCGAAATGATAGAGTGGGAGTAGGCTAGGTCCGTGAAGAAACTCGTGGGGTGGATTGGCCGCAGGCGCAATCCACCGCATTGAAGCATCATCTGTCGGCAGCTCCGAGATGCGCTCGCGGTCGTTTGAGGGCGGCGACCAGCTCTTTACCCAGCGGTCCCGCCGAGGCCGGATTCTGGCCGGTGATAAGGCGGCCATCAACGACGACGTGAGGTTGCCAGTTGGATGCAGAGGAGTACTCGGCCCCCTCCGCTCTCAGCGCGTCCTCGAGTTCGTAGGGTACGTCCTCGCGGGCGTAGTCGTACTCTTCCTTGTTCGAGAACGACGTGAGCTTCCTGCCGCGCACGAAGGGCGTGCCATCGCCGAGGTCGACGCCGAGCAGCGCGCACGGACCGTGACAAACAGCAGCCACGAGCTTTCCCGTGGTCCAGGCGCGCACGATGGCCCTCTGGACGTCCGCATTGCGTTGGATGTCGACCATCGGCCCGAGGCCGCCGGGCACCAGGATCGCGTCGTAGTCCGCGGCGTCCACCTCGGATAACTTGCGGCTGTGATTGAGTCGGCGGAAGGCCTTGCTCTCGAAAAACTCCCTCTGGGCCGGGTCTTTCTCGTCGTACGCGTCGTAGGGCGTCCATCCGCCGGCAGGGGACGCGAACTCTACCGCGATTCCCGCCTTGTCGAGCGCGTCGAAAGGAGAGCGACCTCACCGAAAAAGAAGCCGGTCCGGCGATTGTGCGGCCCGAGCACGGCTGCGTTGGTGACGATGAACAGGACATGCTGGGTCACGGTTTTTCCTTGATTGAATGGTGATACGCGCAGGGGGCGAACTCGCGGGGCGCATCGAGCCAACCGGCGAGGGCGGGTTACGCTCCGCTCGGCCGGAATCAGCGAGGCGAAAGCAACGCCGCCGGTCAAGCGCCTCCTACTCGGCGGCCTTGATGATGAGCTCGGCGACTTCCTTTGGATAGGAAAGCATTGCGATGTGGCCTGATGGCACCTTAATGGACGTCGCTTTGGCCAACTTGACCTGATCCGCCTCAAGAAGCGGCGAGATGACGGCGTCTTTTGTCGCAACCACCATGAACGACGGCTTGTCGCGCCACGCAGCATGACTGACGGGCGAAGTGAGCGTTCGAACGTGGAACGGTCCTTGTACTGCTGCGATCAGCTTCTGCTCTTCCGGCGGTAGACCGGCCGCGAAATATTTCGCAACTCCGCTATCATTAATCTTGAGATAACCGTCCTTGTCCTTGACGAACGAGCTCTGAACCGGCTGTTCGGGATATTTCTTCGCGATATCCTCGGCCGATTGACCGTTGTCGGGCGCAAAGGCGGCCACGTAGACCAGCGATTTGACCTTCGGGTCGTTGCCCGCTTCCGTAATGACGACGCCGCCCCAGGAATGGCCGACAAGCACGATTGGCCCCTCCGCATTGGCGATGGCGCGTTTGGTGGAGGCCACGTCATTTTCCAATGCATCGAGGGGATTTTGTACGGCGACGACGCTCAATCCTGCTTTTTCCAAAAGCGGAATGACTTTTTGCCATGACGAGCCGTCCGCGAACGCGCCATGCACGAGAATTGCGGTTTTTGCTTTGAGCTCCGCTGCCGCAGTCCTCACTGGCGCGATTGCGATCGCAAGCAAGCCGGTACCCAATAGGATCAGATTTCGAAGCGCCATCATGGAACTTCTCCCGTGATGAAGATTGAAGATGCGCGACCGCTTCACTTGAAGGCGAAGCAAAATACGAAGCCGAAACTACAGAGAGGCGGCCGCACTTGCGATAAAGTCCGCGACTGCATTGGGCTTCGAAAGCATGGCCACGTGCGAGCTTTCAAGCGCCAGCGTCTTTGCACCCATCCGAGCGGCAGAATCGCGCTCGACGTCGGGTGGAATAGTCTTGTCGTCTTCCGCGATGATGTACCATGAAGGCTTGGAACGCCAAGCGGCATGGCTGATCTTGTCGCTAAAGCATACGACAGCGAGCGGACCCTGCGTAGCGTAGACGATATCGGCTTCAGCGTCCGACAGGTCCTGCACGAAGTGCTTTCGTGTGCCTTCCCGCGTCAGGGCAACGTAACCCTCCCCATAGGGAGCGATCGCGCCGCCGGCCACCGGCTTATAATTCTTCCACCAGTCGTCAAAGGACTGGCCGGTGTCTGGTGCACCCGCCGCGACATAGACGAGACCCGTCACCTGGTCATGGTTACCTGCTTCCGTGATGACGGCACCACCCCACGAATGGCCCACCAGCAGGACCGGGCCTTCTTGCATCTCGATGACCCGGTGAACGGCCTTCACATCGTCGCTGAGCGAGCTAAGCGGGTTTTGAACGGCGATGGTTGTCAGCCCCTTGGCCGTCAAAAACGGAATTACCTTCGCCCAGCAAGATCCATCTGCAAACGCACCGTGGACGAGAACGACCGTACCGATTGCCATGTCAGTAATCCTTCGTCGTGCGCCCGTACATTGCTAGCCAGGTCGCGAACGTTGCTTCGCGGACGCGAAGCTGAACCAATGGTAGATTGGCGCACCAAGTTACGCATGCTCGCTGCGTGCTGCGTTTCATTCTTGGTGTGCCGAGTTGATCCCGGCGTGCTGGTTGCCCGGGGATGGGCGGGGCAGCGGGCGAGACAACGCGAACCGCGCCGGATCGCGCACGCATCGGCTACAGCTCCGCGATAGCCGCTATTTGCGAGCCCGGTTGCGGTGTTGGCCCGGTGTGAGGCCTGTCGCCCGTCGAAAGGATCGGACAAAATTCGACTCTGAGGAAAACCCGCAATCGTGGGTCACGTCGGCAATCGATCTGCCTGCAATCAGAAGCGATTTGGCCAGCTCTAAGCGTAGGTGCCCGATGAAGCGGCTGGGCGATTGTCCTGTGGTTGCTTTGAACATGCGCGAGAAATGAAAACGGCTTAACGAAGCGACCGAGGCCAGTTCGTCAACAGTGATCTCCTTCGTCAGATTTGCATTGATATACTCGATCGCGCGCTGAAGGCGCCGCGAGTCGAGCCCTTTTGACCGGTGCGAAACCTGAAGAGGATTGGCGCTTTGACTGGAATAATTATTGAGCAGCCGCACCGCGAGTGTGTCGGCCAGCGTTTCGACCAGAAGGTCGCCGCAAGACGTCTCGAACTCTAATTCGCCAAGCACCTCCGCTGCGATATGTTCGATGAGGGGATCTCTGAATCCCGCATCGTATCTCACGGAGGTTGCGCTGAAATCCTGGGGCGTGTGCTTGGCAAGGGCCGCAAACGGGCTGGGGGAGAGATAGATGTGCAGCATCTCATCGATATATTTTGATACATGGGTGAACTCTTCGCGCAATCCCACGGGGCACAACCCGATCGTACCCGGAGCACCGACAATGCGCTGTTTCATGCCTCCCGCCCGTCTTGTCACGACTGACGCTCCTCGCAAGAGCACGGCAATCTCAGTGAAGGGAGGCACATACGGTGGTATTTCCCCGGGAAAGTGACATCGGAGCTCGGCAGACATTCCGCGCCAGCGGCGCCCGGCAGATGACAGGAAAACACCGTCCACCGCATACCTTTTAGACCTATAACCGGCTACTTCCATGCCCACCGTCCATGGCCTTTCGGAAACGAACTTCACGCTGCCATCTCTCGGAATAATGGAAGAATACGGTTAGCCCGGCAACTGAGCGGCGAAAGGTCGGCGTGCGTTCCTGAAAAACCGCCCGATTGATGCCGATCCTCGCTGAAACCGAGCAAATCGCAGATCGTCGAATTCCTGTTTGGAATCAAAAGCGAAATTTCTGACGGATCGGGACTCGTCTTGCGACACGCGCCAAATAGTTTGCATTGAAATCAGCGCGTTAGCATGGTCTCGAACGAGAGAGTGGGGAGAGCGGCGCTATCGCCCGATTGGCCCTGTTGATGCCATCGGAGCAATGCTCTGCCACTCGCCAATGAGAACCGCTTTGGTGCAGACGTCCCGGCGCGGATGACGGATGTTAGGAGGGTATCTCCTGTGCGATCTCCCACATATGACCGGAGGGGTCGGAAAAGGCGGCGGTGCGGCGACCCCAGGGACGATCGATAGGGCCGTTCACCAAGTCTACGCCGCTTTGCCGGAGCCTCTCACAGGCCTCATCGACATCGCCGACTCGAATGGTCATGAGCATGCGAGGTCCGGCGCTCGAAGCAGCCGGCACCACCGGCTGCACGAGCTGCAGTGCCTCCGTCTCCTGTAGCAAATTGACCATGACGCCACCGAGCCCGATCACGCTGCATACGGCGTCGGAATAAATCGGCTTGGCGTCGAACACGGCCTCGTAGAATGCCCTCGCGCGCGCAAGGTCGTCAACGAAGAGGGTCACGCACTCCAGATTGTTCAAGCGTTTCATTCGCAGGGCCTCGGTTGACCGGGCAGTCGAGTTTCTTTTGACAAAAGATAACAACGTATTTGAGAATAATGAAGCAGTACCATGATAGTATCTGGCGGCGAACCGAACGGAGAGTACCTTGTTGACCGATACGGGACTTCCGAAGCTTAAGCCTGGCAAGAAGCTCTACAAGCGCGGCGACCGCGACGGCATGTACGTTACCGTCCTGCCCATCAATAGGCGCAAGCAGATCTGCGAAAGTGGCGACCACTCGATCAAGGTGGTGCATTGATGCGCGCCGCGTTGAAAGTGGTACCGGCCGCAATATTTGTGATGCCGGCTGCGGTGGCTCTGGCGAAGTCTCCGGACTGCGCGAGTTGGCCCACGAACATGGCCCTCGTGCACCTCAAGAACGCCGGCCTGATCGATATTCCATCCGTGATCGAGGCGCAGACCAAGGCCGTTCGTCTCGCATCCGAAAAGATCGGCAAGGACCTCCACCAGGAGGTTTACGACATCACGTTTCACACCAAGGATGGCAAGACAATCGAGGTCATCACGAAAAGCCAGGCATCAAGCGAGGAATGCTCGATGAGCGGCGTCGACGTCTATGTGGTCGCGAAGAAAATCGGCGGGTCGGCAGAGCAGTCATCTGACGGCAGGGCCAAAAAGTGATCCGGCTGCACCGAAAGCTCAAGAACCGAAATTGACCTGCAGCGGATGCGTAGGGCGGATTGGCCGCAAGGCGTAATCCGCCCTCTCTCGCCGAGTCGCGCGCAAGATGGCGAATTACACTTCGCTAATCCGCCCTACGATCTCTGTCACGGCTTCACGAACCGATAGGCGAAGCGATCGGTTTTGCCCTTGATCGAGGGATCGAACACCTTGATCGTGTGCGGATCGTCCTTGTTCGCGAGCAGGGTGCTTTGCGCGTCCAGCACGAAGCCGGCCGCCTCCACCTCCTTGCGAACGGATGCGGGCTCGATCCGATGCAGCGACTGGGCCTCGCTCGTGCCCGCCCCGAGCGCGGCAGCGTGGTCGACGATGACGTAGCACCCGCCGGGCTTCAGCCGCTCGTAGACGGCTCGATTGAATTGGGCCGCCGTCGCGCCCCTGGCCTGGATCAGCGCGGTGTGGAGATCGTGGTAAAACAGGTGCAGCCACAGCACATCCGCCGGTCGCGTGACCTCCGGCATCGCCACGAGGTCCGCCGAGACGGCTTCGACGTTGTCTCGACCCGGCTCCCTTGCAAGCGCCTGGATGCGACCGAGCGGATCGTTCTTGAAGTGGGCCACTTCGGCCGGCACGAAGCTGTCAACCCGTCCTTCGCCTCCCACGATCTCGGAGAAGAGACGGGTCCAGTCGCCATCGCCGGGGTAAACGTCGATGACGGTGGAGCCCGCGTTTACGCGTGCGAACCGGATCAACTCGGCTAGCTTGGATTGGTCGTACATCGGGATCTCCTTAGGCTTGGGCATTCGACGCGCGCGCGGCTCGCGCCAGTGCTTGCGTGTCGACGTACTCCCGGATGTTCGTCAGTTTGCCTTTGCGAACGGTGATGGCGAAGACCCAGTCGTCCCTAAACGTCTTATTCGTGGCTTTGATCTTTCCCTTCGCGAAGCCGACGACCAGGACCCGGTCTCCTTGCGCCACGAACTCTCGGGGTTCCGTGGACGTTTCGATCGACCTGGATGCCGTCTCCAGCAGATCCGTCACCCCGTCGTGCCCGCGATGCGTTCCGGCCAGCGGCCAGTCCTCGCCCGGAATGATCCACTCGATGTCCGCACTGATCAGCGCCAGCAGAGCCTCCCTGTCGCCGCGGCCGATCGCGGCGAAGAAGTCCTTCACGGTCTGGATGTTTTTCTCGGTGCTCATGGGATTTCTCCATTTCGCTCGGATCGGATCGCGTGCGATCCGATCGCATGCTTCGTGTCCCCGTGTTCATCAGCCGAACTTGACCAGATCCTTGAAGATCAGGTGGCCCCAGCTGTTTCCGCGCGCCTGCACAAGCAGTCCGCCTTCCGAAAGCCCGCCAAGCTTGATCGGCGCGAAGCCGAGCTTTTCCGCAAGCGCGCCGATCTCCGCTGCGGCGGCGTCATCGTCGCTGGCCAGGAACACGACTCTCCTGCCGCCATGGACGGCCGGATCCTGACCAAGCACGGCAGCACCCAAATGGTTGAAGCCCTTGACCAGTCGACCGCCGGTGAAGGCTTGCGCGAGGGCCTTGGACGAAGGTTGTCCTCCCAGTTTCTCAGGCGGCACGCCGTAGGCGTTGGTCACATCGATGATGGTCTTGCCCTGCCAAGTGGGCAGCGCCTTCGCGACATCCTGGTGCGACTCGAAACGGACCGCCAAAAAGACGATGTCCGCCTTGACCGCGTCCACCAGCTTTTTAGGAATGATCGAAGGTCCGATCGCGGCCGCGGCGGATGCAAAGCTTTCCGGGTCGCGCGTGGTTGCAACGGATACTTCGACGCCATTGCGGGCAAACGCCCTGGCCAGGGCCTGGCCGATATGGCCGAAGCCGATAATCGCGTAGCTCATGGTGTTTCTCCGATCTTGTGTCGATGGCGCGGTCAGACCTGCGCCATGCCGCCATCGACGGCGAGATCCACGCCGGTGATGTAAGAACTTTCATCGGAGGCGAGGAAAGTGACGGCAGCCGCGATTTCCTCCGGCTTGCCCCTGCGCCCCATCGGGACCTGTGAAGCAAATCCGGCGGCCGCTTGCTTGGCTTGCTCGGCGGTCAAGCCCGTCGTTGTTTCCAGGGCAGGGGTTTCGGTTGGTCCGGGGCTCATCGTGTTGACGCGGATTCTGCGGTCCTTCAGCTCCAGCGTCCAAGCTCGCGAGAAGCTGCGCACCGCCGCCTTGCTCGCGGCGTAGACGCTGAACCCTGGCAGCCCCTTCACGTTCGACACCGAAGAGTTCAGGATGATCGAACCGCCATCCCTAAAGAGGGGAAGGGCCTTTTGCACTGTAAAGAACAGCCCCTTCACGTTCACGTCGAAGGTCTGGTCGAAATGGGCCTCGGTCGCTGCCGCGAGCGGTGCGATCGTCCCCGCGCCCGCATTCGCGAAGAGAATGTCGATGTGACCATGTTTCTCTTTCACGACGGCATAGAGCCGGTCGAGATCGTCCAGGCGCGACACGTCGCCGATGACCGTCGTAACGTTTGTCTTGATGAAGGCCGTGGCCTCCTTCAGTTCTTTCTCGCGTCGCCCGGTGATCACGACATGCGCACCTTCGTCCACGAAGCGCTTGGCTGTGGCCAACCCGATCCCGCTGCTGCCGCCGGTGATGATTGCGATCTTGCCTTCTAGTTTTTTCATGATCTTTCTTCCTTCGTTGTGTGTGTGGGCCAGGTGCGGGACTGCGCCGGGATCAGAGTTGCGCCAGGCCGCCGTCGACGGCGACTTCGCTGGCGGTCATGAAGCTGCTGTCCGATGAGGCGAGAAAGGCGGCCACGGCTCCGATCTCCGCGGGATCGGCCATGCGCTGCAGCGGGGTCATCGCGGCGAACACCTTCTGGCCTTCCTCGCCCAACGCTTCCTTCGCGAGTTCGGTGGCGGTCGCCCCGGGCGACAGCACGTTGACGCGGATGCCGCTGCCCTTCAGATCCTCGGCCCAGGTCCGCGCGAGGTTGCGCACGGCCGCCTTGCTCGCGCTGTAGGCGCTCATGGCCGGGGCGCCCGTGGTGCCCGCGCTCGATCCGGTCAGGATGATCGAACCACCCCGGCGCATCAGCGGCAGCGCCTTCTGCACCGTGAAGATCGTACCCTTCACATTGGTGTCGAAGGTTTCGTCGATGTGCGCGGAGGTGATCTTGCCGAGCGCAAGCTGGCTTCCCGCGCCGGCATTAGCGAAGACGATGTCGAGGGTTCCGCGCTCGGCCTTCACCGCCGCGTAGAGCCGGTCGAGTTCGGCCTCATCCGAGACCGAGCCCTTCACCGCGCGGGCATTGGGGCCGAGGGCGGCGACAGCTGCGTCGAGCGCTTGCTGCCGGCGGCCGAAAATGAAGACGAAGGCACCGTCCTCGATGAAGCGCTTTGCCGCGGCGCGGCCGATGCCGGTCGCGCCACCCGTGATGACTGCAACCTTGCCGTCGAGCTTTCCCATAATTTCTCCTGTCGTGGTGCCGGGACAGCATCTGCCCCCGACGTCCCCGACATAGGTCCGCCGGCGTCAGGCGTTGAGTGCGGAAGCGCGCACATCGGTGGTGCAAAATCGATCCGGCCGGACGACGGGCGCCAGCCGCGGCGAGCGGTGTCCGCCGTTCGGAATGGGTCCTGCTGGCCGGAACCGGCTATGATGACCGCCCGTACTGCTGTACGAGGCATCCAGATACGGCTTGAAAGGCGCACCGCGCGGTGCGGGATTGCACCATGATCGACTGGGATGACGTTCGCTATTTTCTAGCCGTCGCGCGTGGAGGCTCGGTGCGGGCGGCCGCCGAGCACCTCGGTGTGAACCACGCGACCGTGCTGCGACGCATCGCCCAGCTCGAGGAACGCCTCGGGGTCCAGATGTTCGAAAAGCTGCCTTCGGGCTACCGCCTGACGGCTGCGGGCGAGGAGGTCCTCGAATTCGCGGACCAGATGGAAGCCTCCTCACACCTGCTGGAGACGCGTGTGTTCGGGCGCGACCAGAGCGTGCGTGGGCGTCTGCGGGTGACGCTGGCGCCGCCGCTTGCGACGCACCTGCTGATGCCCGATTTCGCCGATTTTGCGCGCCTGCATCCTGATATCGAGATGGATATCTTGTCGGCCGGCGAGCTGGCTAATCTGACCAACCGGGAGGCCGACGTCGCGATCCGCGTCGTCTATGACCGCAAAACCCTCCCGCAAAATCTTCACGGCATGAAGGGACCGGAGCTGTTCGGCGCCGTCTACATGTCCAGGGATCGGCTGGCCGCCTGGCGTGCGGGCGCGCCTGATCCCTTCCGCTGGATCGTCATCAGCATGCACGGCATCCCGGACTGGGCCAGCGCGGGCGAGGTCCGCACCACGGGCGTTCCATTCAGGACCTCGGACGCCGGGACGCAGATCGCTGCGGTCCGGCAAGGGCTCGGGATCACGACGCTGCCGTGCTTCGTCGGCGATGCCGACCCCCTGCTGGTGAGGGTGCCGGGCACCGAGCTACACATGTACGGAACGGTTTGGCTCCTCACACAGGGCGAGACACGCAAGACCAAGCGCGTGCGGCTCTTCACCGAGTTCGTATCCCGCAGGCTCGCCGCGTACGCGCCGCTTCTCGCGGGGCTGTCCGTATCGCGCGACTGACGTGGGACACGTCGGTCCATTCGGATGCCGTCCGGTGGTCGGCCGGGAATGCCTTGAAATACAAGCCGCCCTCCTATATGACTACTGTAGTCATATTGGAGGACTCATGCGAGAGATTCAGCTTCGTGACGCAAAGGCTAACCTCTCCGCGGTCGTCGATGAAGCGGTCGATGGCAAGCCCGCGATCATCACGCGTCACGGTAAAAAGCAGGCGGTGGTCTTGAGCTATGAGGAGTGGCGGCGTCTGTCGCAGGTGCCGAGCTTCGGGCGCCTGCTGATGGCGGCCCCCGTGCGGGCCGGCGACGTGCCGACGCGTAATCGCGCCAAGCTGCGCAAGACCGATTTCTGAGACGTGTACCTCGTCGATACCAATGTCATATCTGCCGTCTCGCCGAACCGGCCGACGCCTGCGGCACTCGTCGCGTGGATGGATGCGCAATCCGCCTCCTTGTTCTTGTCCGTCGTGACGATTGCGGAGGTTGAGGACGGAATAGCCAAATTGCGACGCGAGAAAGCCACGCGCAGGAGTAGAGATTTGGCTCAATGGCTGGAAGCCGTGCTGCACCTGTATGAGGATCGAATCCTGGCGTTCGATACCCCCACTGCGCGGATCGCCGGACAATTGTCGGACCGCGCGCGAGGGCAGGGGCATTCTCCGGGATTTGCCGATATCATGATTGCCGCAACTGCGCGTCAGCACTCGTTGACGGTCTTGTCACGCAACGCGAGGCATTTGCTGCCGCTCGGCGTACCCGTGCATGATCCCTTCGACGAGCTGCCGCCGTCCTGATCATCGCGCAGGCATAGGGAGGGCGTGGCCTCTAATTGGCTGCCCACCGCTACTCCGCCCCAACCGAACCCGCCTGTCGCTGAGCCGCGATCAGCATCTCCACGAACGCCGTCACCTTGGGCGGCCGGAAGCGGGCCGCGGGGTAGACCGTGTGAATGCCGCCGGATGGCAGTTGCCATTGCGGCAGGATGTGAATGAGGCGGCCCGCCGCGAGATCGTCGGCCACCAGGAAGTCTGGCAGCACCGAAAGGCCGCCGCCGGCGAGCACGGCCGCGAGTACCCCCGGCGTCGTGTCGATCGCGATGCTCGCTTGCAGCCGCACAGCAAGTCGATCGAGATCGCCGCGCGAAAACTGCCACAGCAGCGGCTCGCGCAGCGCCATGTTGGCGATGAACGGCAGCGTGACGATGTCGTCGGGATCGCGCGCGGCGGCGATCCGATCCGTGAACGCGGGAGCGCCGACCAGACATTGCCGGAACGATCCGATCTTGCGCGCCTGCAGGCTGGAATCGACCAGCCAGCCGACACGGATCGCCATGTCGATCTGGCCTGAGGCGAGATCGACCGTCTGATCTTCGAGCGTCAACTCCACGCGGCAGTTGGGATAGCGCGCCGCGTAGGCGGTGACGACGGCAACGACGACGGCTGTGCCGTAGTCGTTGGGCGCCGTGATCCGCAATGTGCCGGTCGGCGCGGCAGCGGCCTGGGCGAGTTCGTCGAAGGCATCCTCCGCCTCGCGCAAGATCATGGCGCAGCGCGCATGAAACATGCGGCCCGCCTCGGTCGGATGGACCCGGCGCGTCGTGCGCACGAGCAGGCTGGTGCCGAGATCGCGCTCCAGCTGCGCCACCTGCTGGCTCACCACGGCCTTGGTGATGCCGAGCCGTTCGGCTGCCCGCGTGAAGGATCCGGTGTTCACGACGGCTGCGAAATAGGCCAGGCGGTTCAGGTTCATGGCTCGTCCGGTCAGATGGGATTGTTAGTTTATAACATACATTCTGTCTATTTTGTTGATATTTATCTACCAATTAGCGCGTGCCACATTGCGGTTCAAGGAGATCGCCATGTCCGCGCCCATTCCCATCACCTACCTGTTCGATCCGCTCTGCGGCTGGTGCTACGGCGCCTCCACGCTGCTCGAACAGGTCGTCGCCCGGCCGGATTTCGCTGTCGAACTTGCGCCGACAGGCCTATTCGCCGGCGAGGGCGCGCGTCCGATGGACGATGGTTTTGCAGCCTACGCCTGGAGCAACGACCAGCGGATTTCGCGCTTGAGCGGTCGGCCCTTCAGCGAAACCTATCGCCGCGATGTGCTGGGCGACCGCACGCGCCTGTTCGATTCCGGCCCGACGACACTGGCGCTCACGGCAGTCGCGCTCATGGCCCCGGATCGGGAGTTCGCGGCGCTGAAGGCCTTCCAGCTCGTCCGCTATGTCGAGGGCCGCGACAGCACGGATATCTCCGTTCTGTCGGACGTGCTGCGCACGATGAATTTGCCTGAGGTTGCCGCGCGTCTGGCGAGCCCCGACGTCGCACTGATCACCGCTTACCGCGCGCGCCTCGAGGCCACGCGTGCCGAGATGCGCCGGTTCGGCGTCAACGGTGTCCCGGCCCTCATCGTAGGGACGGGCCATGATCGCCGCCTCGTGCAAGCAAGCGCGCTGTTCGGCAGCCTCGACGTCCTCGTCGATGGACTGAAGGCGGCCTGAGCGCAGCGATCAACACAGACCGGACCATCCAGCTTTCATTTCGCGATCCCAGACCAGCACCAGGAGACCAACATGCCGACAAGGAGAACCATCATGAAAACCACTCTCGCCGCGGGCGCCGCCGCACTCTTCGCACCCGCAGGGCTCGGCCATGCCGCCGGCGGGTTAGCCTGGAAGCATTTTCCAGCCGGACAGAACGGTTTCTTCCGGGCTCCCGTTCTGGTGTCCGGGCCGAGCGAGGCCGTGCTGATCGATGGCGGCTTCACGCTTTCAGATGGCAAGGCTGTCGCAGACGCCATCAAGGCCACCGGCAAGAAGCTCACCACCATCTACATCACCCAGTCGGACCCGGATTATTACTTCAGCCTCGGCGCGATCAAGGCAGCCTTCCCCGACGCCCGCGTGCTCGCGGCGCCGGCGACATTGGCGGCCATTAACGCCAGCGTCGAAAAGAAGCTTGCCGTCTGGGGGCCGCAGCTCAAGGCGAACGGCCCGCAGGTGCTCGCCGATGTGGTCATTCCCGAAGCGTTCGAGGGCAAGACGCTCAGCGTGGACGGCGAGACCATCGAGATCGTCAGCGCAGACGGCCTGGTCAACCGGCGCTATCTGTTCGTTCCCTCGCTCAACGCGGTGTTCGGCGGCGTGCTGATCTTCTCCGGCGTCCATGTCTGGACCGCCGACACGCCGACCAAGGAGCAGCGCGCCGCCTGGATCGCCAATCTCGAAAAGATCGCGGCGCGCAAGCCGGCGATCGTCGTGCCCGGCCATTTGTCGGTGGATGCAAAAACCGACCTGTCCGGTGTCGAGCACACAATCGCCTATCTCAAGGCGTTTGACGAAGAGCTGGCCAAGGCCAAGGATTCCGCCGCGCTCAAGGCAGCGATGGAGGCGCGTTTCCCCGGCCTCGGCATGGGCGTCGCGCTCGATATCGGCGCCAAGGTCGCCACCGGCGAGATGAAGTGGGGCTGAGATGGGGGCGAACCTCGATCTGATCCGCGCCACCTATGAGGGATCGTCGTCGGAAGAGAACGGCCGCAATTTGCTGGCCGCTCTCGCTCCCGATGCCGCGTGGACCGAAGCGGAAGGGTTTCCGTACGCGGGCACCTATGTCGGACCCGACGCGATCATATCAGGCGTGTTCCGGCGTCTCGCCACCGAATGGACCGGCTACCGTGCCGATGTTCACACCTATCTCGAAGACGGCGACCGCGTCGCCGCCTTCGGCATCTACTCCGGCACCTACAAGGCGACGGGCAAATCCATGCGCGCCAATTTCGCGCATCTCTATCTGCTGAAGGACGGCAAGATCGCCAGCATGACGCAATATGTCGACACCGCGATGGTGCAGAAGGCGTTGGAGCCTGCCGGTCCGTAACAGCGGTATGACGTCGGAACATACGAGAGGGGAGCCCGCAACATGTGGGCTCCCCATTTTCGTTCCGGCGCCTGCTATATCTTGATGAAATTGTGCGCGGCCAGCGCGCCGAAGGGCAGGGTTGCCAATCGTCCGCCGACGTCGAGCGATCCCAAATCGACCGGGAAGAAGCCGGTGTCTTCGATGAGCTTGCGGACCTCTGCCTTTGCGGCAGCGTCATTACCCGAATAGAACAGCACGCGCCGGCCACCCGCCGCTTCCGGCTCCGACAGCGCCGCAACGTCGTTATGGTTGAACGCCTTGACCACGCGGGCGCCCGGAACGAATTGGCTGAAGATCTCGCTCGAATGCTTGTCGCCGAGATCGACGGCCTTGATGCCGTAGGCCGCCAGTGGATTGCTCGGGTCCTTCGCATCCGCCGAGTTGGGATCGAGGAATTCCACCGGATTGGTGGCGTCGATGACGATGCGACCGTTCCAGGCCGGCAAGCGGCTGAACACCTTCTCCACATCAGTCCAGCGGATGGCGGCGATGACGATATCGGCGCCGGCTGCCTCTTGCACGGTGCCGGCCTTGATTGAAGGGCCGAACTCCTGAATCAGCGACGCCAGCGATTCCGGTCCGCGGCTGTTGGAGATAGTGGCCGAGATGCCTTTCCTGGCGAGAGCGCGTGCGAGGTTCGAGCCGAGGGCGCCAGAACCGATGATACCAATACTCATGATGGACTCCTGTGAGGTGAGGGGCTTGAAAGAAGGACCGCCAGCGCCCCGAAGGCTGGTCGGTCGTTACTGATCGATGCCGTTCGGCATTGAAGATATTATGTGTCGATGACACGATTACATTTAAGAGCAAAACAAATCACCAGGCGAGCGGAATGGAGAACTTGCCCAGCCGCGCCACCTCGGCTGCAACATCCGCCACTGTCGTTTTTGCGAGTTCAGCCTCGAGCGCTTTGCGCGCTCGGTCTAGGGCGGGTTGTATCGCCGCAATGATGTTGCCGCCCACCGCGCAACTCTCGCAAGGCGGGGTCCGGTGCAGCGAAAACAGCTCGGTGTCCTCGACCGCCGCATAGACGTCGAGCAGCCGTATCTTCTTCGCCGGTTTCGCCAGCAAGGAGCCGCCACCCGCTCCGAGCTGCGAACGCGTCAGTCCGGCATCGCTCAGGCGGGACAACAGCCCGCGGATGACGACCGCGCCGGTGTTGGCCGACCGGGCCAGATCCTCCGACCGCAGCGGCTTTCCGTCGCTCACGGCAAGTCCTGTGAGGATATGAACGGCAACGGCGAAGCGGGTGCTGGTCGGCATGACGATCTCGTTTGTGTGTAACCATCACTATTACACACTTTCGGCGGTGTCAACACACTCCCTTTGCGCGATCCCGGCGAAAGTTGCCGCCGTCTTGATCCTTGCGCAGGCGCTCATCACGCCCACAAATGGGGTCGACGGGATCCATGCCGAACCGCAAGATCGGTCGAGCAAATCATTGCCGTCAGCGACTAGATGGAGCCGCCACGGAGGAGGGACGATGAAGGCGGCGCTGCAAAACTATCAGGACCGGATGCGACGGGTGCTGGATCATATCGATCGGCATCTCGACGGTGATCTGGATCTGGACACGGTGAGTGCTGTTGCGGCTTTCTCAAAGTATCATTTCCACCGGCAGTTCTCGGCAACCTTCGGATTATCAGTGCATCGCTATGTCCAGCTGGCCCGCATGAAGCGCGCTTCGCATCAACTAGCCTATATGGACGCCCTTGATGTGACGGAGATTGCGATGGATGCCGGTTACGATGCACCGGATGCCTTCGCTCGCGCCTTTCGGCAACGGTTCGGGCAATCGCCGTCGTCCTTCCGGAAGTCTCCCGACTGGGAGCCGTGGCTTGCGGCCTTAGGGCCTCTCGACAATGCGAGGAGCAAGCTCATGCAGAAGACCTTTACCATCGACGACGTGACGATCCGCGATGTGCAACCCACCAAGGTGGCAATCATGGAGCATCGGGGAAGCCCCGAGACACTTGGTGACACGATCCGGCGGTTCATCGCGTGGCGCAAGGCCGCCGGCCTTCACCCCAGGACAAATCCTACCTTCACTGTTTGGCGTTCCGAGCGGCGTCCTGCCTCGCCGGCCGAGTACAGCACGGACCTCTGCGTCGGGACCGACCAGCCGATCGCGGCGAACGGCGAAAAGATCAAAGCCGGCACGATCCCCGGCGGACGCTGCGCGGTGCTGCGCGTCGTCGGCTACACCGACAATCTCGAGCCGGCCGCGCTCTTTCTTTATCGCGACTGGCTTCCGGCCAGCGGCGAGGAAGCCCGCGACTTCCCGATCTATTGCCAGCGGCTGAGCTTCTTCCCGGAGGTGCCGGAGCACGAGACGGTCGCGGACGTTTTTCTGCCGCTGAAATAACCCCTGGCGGCGCCTGACCCGGGAAACGGGTGGCGGCCGGCAGATGCCCGATGTCTTGTTGGCTTGTACTTGACATCAGGAGAGGTCGCGGTGGAACTGGCAAACAAGACGATCATTATAACCGGCGCCAGCAGCGGTATCGGTGCTGCCGCGGCGTCGCTGTTCGCGTCCGAAGGCGCCGATGTGGTGCTCGGGGCGCGCCGCGCCCCCGAGCTGCAGGCCGTTGTTGCAAGCATCAAGAGCGCCGGAGGCCGCGCGACTTTTCTCGCGGGCGATGTTCGGGACACCGGCTACGCAGCCCGCCTTGTCGCGCACGCCGTCACGACGTTCGGAAAGCTTGACGGCGCTTTCGACAATGCCGGCATCGTCGGCGAGATGACGCCGGTCCCCGAGATGAGCGTCGAAAACTGGACCGATGTGCTCGCGGTGAATCTCACCTCGGCGTTCCTCAGCGCAAAGGCGCAGATCCCGGCGCTGCGCAAGCAGGGCGGCGGTTCGATCGTTTTCACCTCGTCCTTCGTTGGGTTCAGCAACGGCGGCATGCCGGGAATGGCGGCGTACGCAGCCACCAAGGCAGGACTGATCGGCCTGGCTCAATCGCTGGGCGCCGAGCATGCGGCCGAAGGCATTCGCGTCAACGCGCTACTGCCTGGCGGGACCATCACCCCGGCGGCGGGCGAAGGAAATCCCGACGCCCTGAATTTCATCGCCGGGCTCCACCCGATGAAGCGGATGGCCAGTCCCAAGGAGATCGCGCAGGCGGCGGTTTTTCTCCTGAGCGACCGGGCATCGTTCATGACGGGAAGCCCCATGACGGTTGATGGCGGCATGTCGGTCCGCCTGACGTGACGACGAACCCGCCAAGCGCACGACGACGGTCACCTCGGCGCAAACACGGGATGTTCGCCACTCATCGCCATGATACGAAATCTATCTCGTTCGCTTCCGGAGCCCGCCGTTCATGTCCGCCGCCACCGCCGCGAGTCAGTCGCCCGCGACCGCCGCCGAAACCGATCCCGAAACACTCGGCTGGATGAAAGGCTTCCCGCCGTCTCCGGACCGCATCATCAGCTTCCAGGATGGTTCGTTCCGCAGCTTCCCCGAGCTGCGCTGGGCATGGAGCAACATCCGCCAGCTGGTGCCGACCGTGAACGTCTGGCGCGGGGCGGGGCCTGCGTCGGCGCTGCCGCGCGAGGACCACGACATCGGCGCGGTCGCCTGCGTCACGATGGACGGGCGTCCCATCACGTTCGCGAAGATGCTCGACGAGACTTACACCGACGGCATCGCCGTGCTGCACCGGGGCAAGCTGATCTATGAGCGCTATTTCGGCGCGTTGAAGCCGCACAAGCCGCATATCGCGATGTCGGTGACGAAGTCGTTCACGGGCGTGCTCGCCGGCATCCTGGTCGCCGAGGGCAAGATCGATCCGCAGGCGCCTGTCGCGGAGTATGTGCCTGAGCTGAAGGCCAACGCCTTCGGCGATGCGCGCGTGCACGAGGTCATGGATATGACCACCGGGCTCGAATACACCGAAGTCTACACCGACAAGAACTCGCATGTGTGGGGACTGCGGCGCGCCAACGGCATGGCGCCGATTCCACCCGGCTATGACGGTGCGACCACCATCTTCGATTTCCTGGTCGCGCAGAAGAAGCAGGGCGAGCACGGCAAGGCCTTTGCCTACAAGACCGTCAACACCGACGTGCTGGCCTGGATCATCCGGCGCGTCAGCGGCATGACGTTGTCCGATTTTCTCTCCGAGCGCATCTGGCAGCCGATGGGCGCGGAGGAAGACGCGCATTACCACGTTGATCGCATCGGCACCGAAAGCGGCGGCGGCGGCCTCTCCACCACCTTGCGCGACCTCGCCCGCTTCGGCGAGACCATGCGCAATCACGGCCGCTTCAACGGCCGGCAGATCGTGCCTTCGTCTGTCGTCGAGGACATCGCGCGCGGCGGCGATCCCGAAAAATTCAAGCCGGCCGGCTACACCACGCTAACAGGTGCGTCCTATCGCAATCAATGGTGGGTCACGCACAACGCCCACGGCGCCTATATGGCGCGCGGCGTTCACGGCCAGGGCATCTATATCGATCCCAAGGCCGAGATGGTGATCGCGCGCTACGCCTCGCACCCCGTAGCGGGCAACGCCGCCAACGACCCCGTGACGCTGCCGGCCTACATGGCGCTGGCGAAGCAGCTGATGGCGGGCGGGTGAGGCCGCCTCACGGCAGCTCCCGCCAGCGCATCGGCAAAATGCCGTCCTGCCTGAAGCTATCGAGGAAGCGGAAGCGGGCGGCTTGCGGATTGGGGCGGGATTCGATCGGTTTGCCCAGGATCTGCACGACGTCGTTCTCGTCATAGGCGGGCCAGGGTGGCAGGTCCGATCCGTTGGGATCGCCATGCGCGGCGAAATTGACCCAATAGGCCATCATGGTCCGCGCCAGCGCGCGGTCCTCTTCGGCCGGCGGTGCCGAGCTGCCGATCACCTGTTGCGGTGTGAGTGTGCCGAACACGAACGGGATCTCAGTGACGTGCGAGGCGATCGGCGTGTAATGCGAGGTATAGCTGAAGTGATAGCCGTAGACCGGCGCTTGTCCCCCGCGCCGATGCAGACGCAGCCACTGCCAGCATTGCTCGCCGACCACGATGTCGCCGTTAAGCGCCGCCGCGGAAGTCCTGGCCTCCGCGTCGGTCGCGGCGGGATAGACCTTCAGGAAATCGGCCATGCGCTCCTTGCCGAACGTCGCCCGGGCCGCGGCGAGAAAGTCTTGTGCCGATTGATCGGGGAGTGACTGCGAACGGAAAGGAAATTCCTCGGCAGCGTTCCAGCCCGCCAGCAGCGGGATGTGCATCTGTTCGCCGCGAAGGAATCGCCGTGCGGGCACATCAGGCACAACATGACCATCGATACTCGGCGAGAAGGCCGTCACGACCGGGCTGGTCCTGAAACTCCATGGCGCGGCTGCATTCAATCGATCGGCCGGCATGCTGCGCAAAACTGCGATCGACCCGTTGCCCCGTTGCCGGGCAAAAGCCAGACCACGCGCGCGGGCTTCTTCAAAGCCCTGGAGTGGGCCGTGCTTGCCATCCCAGAACGCGCCGCTCTGTCCAATGGCCTTGTGAAACAGTCCGTGCGCGAGCGGCGAGGCCATCAAGATGCCGACGGCCATGGCGCCGGCGGATTCGCCGAACAGGGTGACGTTATCGGAGTCGCCGCCAAAGCCGGCGATGTTGGCCTTGACCCAGCGCAGCGCCATCAGTTGATCCTGCAGGCCGTAATTGCCTGACGGCGCCTCCATGTCGAGATCGGGATGGGCGAGGAAGCCGAAGATGCCGAGGCGGTAGTTGAAGCTGACGACGACGACACCTTTCACTGCTAGCGCGTTGCCATCGGTTGCAGGATTGGCCGAGGAGCCGAACTGAAAGCCGCCGCCGTGAATCCACACCATCACGGGCCGCTTCTCGTCCGCGTGCTTCGCCGCGGTCCAGACGTTGAGATAAAGGCAATCCTCGTCACGCGGCCCCGGCCGCTGGTCGTTTTCGAGCGCCGACAGACACCCCGCGCCGAACACGAGCGCATCGCGCACGCCATCCCAGGGCGTCGGCGACTGCGGTGCGCACCAACGCAGAGGCCCGACCGGCGGTGCTGCGTAGGGAATGCCTTTGAACGCGATCACGCCGCTTGCATCGCGCGGACCGGCACGCAGGGTGCCTGCTTGCGTGCGGACCACGCGTTGCAGCTTGGCTGCTGTCACACTTGTGGAACCATGCATGGTGACATCTCCAGGGCAATCGCACACAGAGCGTGTCCTTCATGGTTCGAGACGCCCGCCTGAGAGCGGGCTCCTCACCATGAGGATTTGCGATTGCGCCGCGAAACAAGACCTCATCCTGAGGAGCCCGCCGATGCGGGCGTCTCGAAGGATGGCCACAGCGAAACCGCTGCCACGCCGAGATCCTATCGACTTTCTTGTTCGCTCGATTTAGATATTCTGCCAATCGATTGCTAAAAACCGGCAAGCATGCGGCAGCCGCTCCGTTTTCCATGGCCTGATCTCGACGTGGATGATGTCTCCGCGCCCGTTATCGCCGTGCGCGTCGACGTGATCGGGACTAAGGGCGAGGTGCCCGATCACAGGCACCGGAAGGGGCAACTTGTCTTTGCGCTGGGAGGCGCCGTGACATGCCGCATTCCCACCGGTCTGTGGATGGTGCCGCCGCATTGCGCAGTGTGGGTGCCCGGGGGCATGCAGCACAGCAACCTCGCGACAGAAAATGCCCGGCTGTTCTTCGTCTATATCGAGCCTGACCGCGTGGACCTGCCGGATCGTTGCTGCACGCTCTCGATCTCCCCGCTGCTGCGTGAAGTGATCGTCGAATTGTCCGATCAGATCGCGGATGACGAGGCGAGGGTGGACCTTCTGGCAAGCGTCCTTCTGCGCGAGCTTCCCCGCATGCCCGTTCAGCAGCTTCATCTGCCGCTCTCGCCCGAGCCGCGGTTGAAGAAGATTGCCGCAGCGCTGGCGAAAAACCCTTCCGATCGCAGGACGCTGGCCGAATGGGCCGATCGCGTCGCGCTGAGCGAGAGCAGCCTCGCGCGTCTCGTCGTCCGGGAGACGGGCTTGAGCTTCGGGCGCTGGCGCCAGCAATTGCATCTGATCGTCGCCTTGCGGGAGCTGACGTCCGGCGCGAGCGTCCAGCAGGTGTCCGCCGATCTCGGCTACGACTCCGTCGCGGCCTTCATCACCATGTTCAAGAAGGCGCTCGGAAAACCGCCGGGGAAATATCTGAGCGGCATTTTCCCTGAATATAAGAGTTGACTTATATTAGCTTCAACCGATATTCATCCTGGCACGAAACGACGAGGAGGAGCGCCATGGAGATCGACGTCGTCAGGGTATTGGGGCTGGTTACGCGTTCGGTGAGGAATTTCGAGAAGGACGGGAAAGCGGCCAGTGCGGTGACACTGACGCGGCTTTACGAAACCAGCGTCGACGATCTCTGGGACGCAGTGACCAGCGAACAACGCATTCCGCGCTGGTTCTTGCCGGTCGAGGGAGATCTCCGGCTCGGCGGAAAGTACCAGCTCAAGGGGAATGCCGGCGGGACCATCACGGCGTGTACGCCGCCGACCCATTTTGCGGCGACTTGGGAATTCGGCGGCGCGATGAGCTGGATCGATGTCAAGCTGTCGGCAGAACGAAGCCAGGCGCGGCTGACGCTTGAGCACACGGCGATGATCGAGGATCATTGGAATCAGTTCGGTCCAGGGGCAGTCGGGATCGGCTGGGATCTCGCCATTGCGGGGCTGGAGCGATATGTTGCGACCGGGGCATCGGTCGACCATGAGACGGCCGAGGCATGGATGGGCTCTTCCGCGGGCAAGGAATTCATGACGAGCAGCGGCGAGTATTGGCGCGCAGCACATGTCGCAAGCGGCGTGGATCCTGCCTCCGCGAAGCAGCGCTCCGACCGCACCATCGCCTTCTATCGCGGCGAGACGCCGCCCGACGTGGTGCATCCGGGCACAGGAAGGTGATGCAAATCTTCGAGGTCCTCGCCGACCCCGTCCGCCGTCGCATCCTCGAGCTGCTTGCGCCCGGCGAGATGGCCTCCGGCAAGGTCGTCGAAGTGATCGGGGCGGAGTTCGGGATCACGCAGGCCGCCGTGTCGCAGCACCTCAAGGTGCTGCGCGAGAGCGGCTTCGCCACGGTTCGCGCGGAGGCGCAACGACGGCTCTATTCGGTCGATGCTGCGGGGCTCCAAGCGGTGGATGCATGGGTCGGTCAGTTCCGCAATTTCTGGGAGCCGAAGCTGGATGCGCTGGCGACGGAAATTGCGCGCGGCAAACGCGAGCGTCGTAACGCGCCCATGACCAAGCGGAGCGGCAAGCGGGCGTGATGGCGCGGCAAAGGCAAAGTCGCTATCGCGCCGCATCAGTGAGGCACGAAAGCCGCTGCCAAAACGGCAAGCATGCCAAAGCTGGCGATATTCCAGAACAGTGAGCGGACGAGCGGTATGCCGGATAAGTAAAGCGCGGTGTAGGCGATGCGTCCGCCAAGATAGGCGATCGATCCCCAATAAGTCAGCTCATTGTGAACGCCTGCGGCGTGAGAGATGAGGATCGCTGCGGCAAAGAACGGAAACGTCTCCATGTAGTTGCGGAAATTTCGGTTGAGGCGGCCGGGGATGGGCTTGAGCGGCGGCATCTCGTTGTCGCGCGGGCTCGCAGCCCATCTGAGGCCGTACTGCAGGTTCGCGGCTTGCGCGGCGGCGACAAGCTGTACGAAGCCCCAGACGATTGCGGCGGCCAGCATCGATAGCTCAAAGCTCATCGCCATTGGCTGTCCCCCAATCTGCAAGAAATCAGCGCGATCCCGGGTGCCATTCCGGCAGTTTGGGAATCTCGGGATCGAGGTGATCCCAGGCATATCCGCGCGAGCAGAACAGCACGACGGACGGCTTGAACGTGCTGGCATCGTCCAGTGTGCCGACATAGATGCCGATGAACTCCGGCTTCTCGTCCGGCTTGTTGTAGATCGGCGAGCCGCAGCTCGGACAGAATCCCTTGTGCTTGACCGCGCCGCTGTCGGCAGTGCGCTCGATTTCGCGCACCTCGCCTGTCACCGAGACTGCGCTGCGCGCGAACACGAAGATGGAGCTGTGGCCGCTGCCGGTATCGCGCTGACAGTCGCTGCACTGACATTGGAAGCCGCGGATCGGCGCGGACGCAATGGTGTAACAAACCGCGCCGCAGGCGCAACGACCTGAATATGTCATTCGTCTCCCTCCCGACGGGGCCGACCGTTCCAATCATATCAGGCTGGTTTGATTTCGCCACATCGAGCAGCCGGCGCGATTTCACACAAGATCTTTGCCGGCCCGCTCACTCGCGCGACATCTTCTCAAACCTCTTCACCAGCCGTTCGCGCTTCAGCCGCGACAGGCGCTGGATCCAGAACATGCCGTCGAGCTGGTCGATCTCGTGCTGGTGGCAGACGGCGCGCAAGGCTTCCGAATCCTCGCTGTGCACGTTGCCGTCGAGATCCTGATAGCTGATCCGCACGCGCGCGTGGCGCTGGATGTCGTCGTTGACGCCGGGCATCGAGACACTGCCCTCGCGATGCATGATCATCTCGGGCGAGGCCCATTCGATCTCCGGATTGACGTAGGTCCGCGGTCCGTCCTTCGGGTCGAGTTCGAGCACGACGACGCGCAAGGGCACGCCGACATGCGGCGCCGTGATGCCGATGCCGGGCGCGGCGCGCATGGTCTCGAGCAAATCCGTTGCGAGCTCACGCAAACCGGCGTCGAACGCGGTGACGGGGCGGGCCGGCAGCGCGAGGCGGCGGTCGGGATAGCGGACGATCGGGCGAATGGTCATGCAGGCTCCTAGCACTCACGGATGGTTGAAGCATCCCGTTCTTGACGCCCTACCAACTGGAAGGTAGCTAAGGCCCATGACCAACGTCTCCTCAACTGCCGACGACATCCTGGCCTGCGCGCGCAGCTTGATCATCGCGGGCGGCTATAACGGTTTCAGCTATGCCGACGTGGCCGATGTTGTCGGCATCCGCAAGCCAAGCATCCACCACCATTTCGCCAGCAAGGTCGATCTGGTCCGCACCCTCGTGTCGCGCTACCGCGCCGAAGCCGAGGCGGGACTGTCCGCGCTCGAGCGCAATGTCCCTGATCCGTGCGGCCAGCTCGAAAACTATGTCGCGTACTGGAAGGCGTGCATCAATGATGCGACGGCGCCGTTCTGCGTGTGCGCGCTGCTGGCCAGCGAGCTTCCGATCCTGCCGGAGGAGGTTGCGCTCGAAGTCCGTGCGCACTTCCGCTCCCTGGCTTCCTGGCTGACGGCCGTCATGGAGCGCGGCAAGCGGAAAGGGCAGCTCAAACTCTCCGGCACGGCCCGAATCGAGGCCGAAGGATTCATGGCGACCATTCACGGCGCGATGCTGTCGGCGCGTGCCTATGGCGATCCAAAAATATTCGGTGTGATCACCACCCCGCTGCTGGACCGGCTGGCCAACAAGCATTGAGAGACATCAGCGAAGCAATGGCGACAGGCCGCAAGCGGGCTGGAGCGAAGTCGGTTTCGCTATGTGTAAGAAAACTACCAACTAGTAGGTATAGGAGAGACTGCAATGGCGCGATATCAATTGGATCCGGTTCATACCGACCGCGAGCGATGGCTGAAGCAATACTACTTCGTGCGGGCGGCATTCTCGATTGCCTGGGTCGCTGCTGCGTTTGCCGCCGCGGCTTCTTCTCCAGTGATCGCCGGCGCCTTGCTCGTCCTCTATCCCGCATGGGACGCCGCCGCCAATTTCGCGGACGCGGTTCGCAGCGGCAGGCTCGCTCAAAGCCGCACGCAGGCTCTGAACGTTGTCGTCAGCCTGGCGACCACCGTAGCGGTGCTTGTGACCTTGCAGATGAGCATGAACCGGGTGCTCGGTATCTTCGGGGCATGGGCAATTCTGTCCGGACTGCTGCAGTTGGGGACGGCCATCCGCCGCTGGCGGAGTTTTGGCGCTCAATGGGCCATGGTGCTCAGTGGTGGCCAGTCGGCGCTTGCGGGCGGTTTCTTCATCTTTCAGGCCACGATGCCCGCGGTTCCGTCGATCGCGAATGTCGCGGGCTATGCCGCCGTCGGTGCGCTCTACTTCCTGGTCTCTGCGGTCTGGCTCACGGTCGGCGAGTGGCGGCGCGGCGTGGCTGCTTGAAGCCTGTTCGCGAGGGGACGAGATCGATAGCGGCGGGATGATGCCATGATGCAGGTGTTTTGCCCGACGAGTCAAACGGCGGTTCCTCGCACGGCAAAGGGCTGCGCTGTAAGTCCTTGATACCAAAGCGCCCGGCTACTGTGCATGGGGTTGTTTTCGCCGTTTTTGTTTGGCAGGTCACAAAAGCCTGCCGCAAAAACTTGCGTCGGCCTGTCGGTCCACCATGTTCCCATTCGTCTTCCACCCAGACAGACCTGACGGGAGACCAAAAATGAACTCTTCCTCCTATCGCTGGGTGATCGTCGCCGCGGGCGGCTTGCTCGGCTGCGTCGCCATCGGCGGCATGTTTTCGCTGCCGGTGTTCCTGCAGCCGATCGCGAAGGACACCGGCTGGTCGGTGACCGGCATCTCCAGCGCGATGACGATCGGCTTTCTGGCGATGGCCTTCACCAGCATGGCCTGGGGCACGTTGACGGACCGGTTCGGGCCGCGGCCGGTGGTGCTGACGGGATCGACGGTGCTGACCGTGAGCCTGTTCGCGGCGAGCCACGCCACCTCGCTGCTGGCGTTTCAGTTCGTCTTCGGCCTTCTGGTCGGGGCGTCCTGTGCGGCGATCTTCGCGCCGATGATGGCGACCGTGACCGGCTGGTTCGACACCCATCGCAGCCTCGCGGTCTCGCTGGTGTCGGCCGGCATGGGCATGGCGCCGATGACGATGGCGCCGCTCGCGGCCTGGCTCGTCTCCAACCATGACTGGCGCACCGCGATGCAGATCGTAGCGCTGGTGGTTGGCGCCATCATGATCCCGGTCTCGTTCCTGGTGCGCCGCCCGCCGGCGCTCGCGCACGCCGTGGCCGCGCCTGCGGGCGAGGGCGCCGGGCAAGGCGAGATGTCGATGGGGGAGGCGCTGCGCTCGCCGCAATTCCTGATCCTGCTCGCCACTAACTTCTTCTGCTGCGCCACCCATTCCGGCCCGATCATTCACACCGTCTCCTATGCCGTGAGCTGCGGCATCCCGCTGGTTGCGGCGGTGACGATCTACAGCATCGAGGGCTTTGCCGGCCTCGGCGGGCGCATCGCTTTCGGCCTGATGGGTGACCGCTTCGGCGCCAAGCGCGTGCTCGTCTCGGGCCTGCTGTTGCAGGCGTTCGGCGCGCTGGGTTATGTCTTCGCGCACCAGCTCACGACATTCTACGCCGTCGGGGCCGTCTTCGGCTTCATCTATGCCGGCACCATGCCGCTCTACGCGGTGCTGATCCGCGAGAACTTCCCGCTCAAGATGATGGGCACGGTGATCGGCGGCACCGCGATGGCCGGCAGTCTCGGCATGGCCACGGGCCCGCTCGCCGGCGGCCTGATCTACGATGCGTTCTCGAGCTACGCCTGGCTCTATATCGCCTCCTGGGCGATGGGCCTCGGCGCCTTCCTGATGGCGATGAATTTCAAGCCGTTCCCGAAGCCGCGAGCGGAGTTGGCGCCGGCGGCGGCGTAAGCAGGTTCATCGAGGCGCAGCGCTAGAGCTGCGCCTCGATCGCGGGCTTGTCGACGATGGACCACACGTGCCGTATTTTTCCGTCGCGAAATTGATAGAACACGTTTTCGCAGAAGGACACGCGCCTGCCGTTCACATCCAGCCCCAGAAACGTTCCAGCCGGCGTGCAATCGAACGTCAGCCGGGAGGCGATTTGGGGCGGATCGCAGACCAGCAGCTCGATGTTGAAATGCAGATCGGGAATTGAGCGAAAATCCTGCTCCAGCATGGCACGATAGCCGGACAATCCGAACGGTCGCGCATTGTGGACGACGTCATCGTGAACGAATTGTCCGAGCGCGGGCCAATCCTGCCGGTTCAGGCAGGCGATGTAATTGCGGTAGATGTCGGCGAGGTCGGACCTGGTCATGGCGTTGCTCCTGCGGCTCCGGCCATAACGCGGCAACGGGGCGATCGGCGCCCGCGCTCACAGACGTTTTTCGAAGAACAGGTCCGGGTAGGGATCGTCATTGAAGCGGGGGATCTCGCTCCAGCCGCTTCTTCGGTAGAGCTGGCCGGCCTCCGCCAGCGCGCTGTTGGTGTCGAGCCGCAGCAGCTTGATGCCGAGCCCGCGCGCGACATCCTCGCTCGCGTCCATCAGGCGCCGGCCGAGCCGCAATCCGCGCGCCGCCGGTGCGACCCACAGACGCTTGATCTCGGCATAGCCGTGATCCGTGCCTTTCAGCCCGACGCAGCCGACCGGCAGCGTGTCCGACATCGCGACGATGAACGTGCCGCGCGGGCGGCGCATATCCTTGGCGTCAGGATCGCGCGACAGCGAGACGTCAAAGCCCTGCTTGAAGCGGCGGCCGAGCTCGCCATAATATTCGCCGAGGCAATAACGGGCCTGTTCGCTCCGCGGATCTATCTCGTCCAGCGTGACGCGCTCGCGCGTCAATGCGGAAGCAATCAAATCCATCGCCGCCAGCAGCGCCTCGCGTTGTGAATGCTGGGCAAGGAAGCCCTCGGCCTGCGTGTTCGACAGCGCTTCATAGGCCGCGAACTCGCGCCGGCCCGCACGAGTCAACGATACCACGCGGCGGCGCGCATCTTCCTCATGCGCAATGGTCTCGACCAGCCCCTCGTCCTCGAGGCTGCGGAGCAGGCGGCTCATCAGGCCGGAATCGAGGCCGAGATAGTCGCGGATCTCGGCCACGTCCGAACGTCCATGCCCGATCGCGTTGAGCACGCGCGCCGCCCCCAATGGCCGCCCGCGCCCCAGGAATGACGTGTCGAGCGCACCGACAGCGGACGTGACGGCACGGTTGAAGCGGCGGACGCGGGAAACAGGGTCGAGCATGATATATCTGACTTTAGTCAGGCATATCATCGATGTCAATCAGCGCAGGCTTTCGCTTCGGCACCGGCTGCACTTCACTCGAGGCCCAGCGCCTTGCGGGACTTCCGCGTGAGTTTCGCCGCGACCAGCGCGTGCGCCTGCGCCAGATAGCTCGTGAGCTCGGCGTCTGATAGCGCGTTGTTGCCGACGAGCTGCACCCACTTGGCGCGCGCCAGATAGGGCGCCGGCCGCGCAAGGCCGTGCTCAATCAGCATGGCATAGGCCATGTTCGAGACCTTGAACATGTAGCCGCCGGAGCACGCGGCAAAGCCGCCGCCGAGTGCGAACATCTTGCCGCCGACCTTGAACACGGAGGTGCCCTCCCACTGCACCACCTTGGTGACGGCGGGCAGGCGCAGGCAGCGGGTTTCGAAGGTATTGGGAGTCATCGCCCGAGCGATAGCACAGCGCACGCGGCAAGGACACGAGAGGGACGAGCGTTGTCGCCACGAGGATGGTGCGGTTGCGCGCCTCTTTGTGAGTTGTGCCCGCGCCGCGGACCGTTACCATGTGCCGGCTGCCGTGGAACACGGGAGCCGACATTGTGACCGGGAGGCGACATGAGTGGGCAGGAACGCAAAGCAAAAGGATCCGACCTGTTCGTCGCGGCGCTGGAGAACGAAGGCGTCGACCGCATCTTCGGCGTGCCCGGCGAGGAGAATCTCGATCTGGTGGAATCGTTGCGCACCTCCAAAATCGAACTGATCCTGACCCGTCACGAGCAGGCAGCCGCCTTCATGGCCGCGACGCATGGGCGGCTGACCGGCAAGCCCGGAGTTTGTCTTTCGACGCTCGGCCCGGGCGCGCTCAATCTGTCGACGGGCGCGGCATATGCGCATCTTGGTGCGATGCCGATGATCTTGATCACCGGCCAGAAGCCGATCATGAGCAGCCGGCAGGCGCGTTTCCAGATCGTCGATGTGGTCGCCACCATGAAGCCGTTGACGAAATTGTCGCGGCAGATCATCAGCGCCTCCAGCATCCCAACCGTGGTCCGCGATGCGTTTCGCGTGGCGATGGAGGAGCGGCCGGGGCCCGTGCATCTCGAACTGCCCGAAGATATCGCAGGCGATGAAGTGCCTGAGGTCCCGGTGATCCCGGTTCATCCGATCGAGATTCCGGTCGCCCATCGCGCCGCGCTCGACCGCGCCGCCGAGATGATTTTGGCCGCGAAGCATCCGCTGGTGATGATGGGCGCTGCGACCAGCCGGCCGCGCGCGACACACGGCATCGCCAGCTTCGTGCGGCGGACCGGCATTCCCTTCTTCACCACGCAGATGGGCAAGGGCACGGTGCCCGGCGGCACCAATCTCTACATGGGCACCGCCGCGCTGTCCGAGCGCGACTACGTTCATGACGCGATCGACTCCGCCGATCTGATCGTCGCGATCGGTCACGACCCGATCGAGAAGCCGCCCTTTATCATGGGACCATCGGGCCCCAAGGTGATTCACGTCAGCTACACACCGGCCAGCGTCGAGCTGGTCTATTTTCCCGATGCGGAAGTCGTCGGCGACGTCGGCCCCAGCCTGGAGCTGCTCGCCGACCGGCTCGAAGGTAAGCTGCCGCAAGCCGCCGCGCTGCTGCCACTGCGCGAAAAGATCCTTACGCAGATCGCCGACCGCGCCACAGAAGCGCGCTGGCCGCCGACGCCGCAACGCATCGTGCACGACATTCGGCAGGTCATTCCGGAGAACGGCATCGTCGCGCTCGACAACGGCATGTACAAGATCTGGTTCGCGCGCAACTACCGCACCCGCGTCGCCAACACGCTGCTGCTCGACAATGCGCTGGCGACGATGGGCGCCGGGCTGCCGTCGGCGATGATGGCCGCGATGCTCTATCCGGAGCGCCGCGTGCTCGCGGTCGCCGGCGACGGCGGCTTCATGATGAACAGCCAGGAGATGGAGACCGCCGTCCGCCTCAAGCTCAATCTCGTCGTGCTGGTGCTCGAGGACAACGCCTACGGCATGATCCGCTGGAAGCAGGCCGTCGATCACTTCGCCGATTTCGGCATGACCTTTGGCAATCCCGATTTCGTCCTGTACGCGAGGGTTTATGGAGCGAAAGGACATCGCATCGAGAGCATCGACAGCTTTGGCCCGACCTTGGATGCCGCCTTCAAGGAGGGCGGCGTGCATCTGGTCGTGATCCCGATCGATTATTCGGAGAATGTGCGGGTGCTCGTTGAGGAGCTGCGGGCGAGGGAGAAGTCGAAGGCGTGAGTTTGTGCGATGCTGCTGCCCCCGCGTCATTGCGAGCGAAGCGAAGCAATCCAGGTTGTCTCCGCGGGGGCGGCCTGGATTGTTTGGTCGCTTTGCTCCTCGCAATGACGGAGTATGCGGGCCGGCCTGAATACGATAACAAGTCGCGTCCATATCATCCAATCAACCACAGGAATAAGAACATGGCTCGCGTTCGCTGTATCACCGAGATGGGCATGGGCGTCGACGTCCACGGCAGGGACGCCACCAAGGCGGCGAAGCGTGCCGTGTCTGATGCCATCAGGCATTCGAGCCTCGGCTTCTTCCGGATGATCGACAAGACTGCGAACGACATGTTCGTGGACGTCACGATTGCGGTGCCGAATCCCGAAGCCGTCGACAAGGACGCGGTCGCGAAGGAGCTGCCTTACGGCACTGTCACCGTCAACGCGGTGAAGGGCGGGCTAGAGATTCCCTCGGCCCCCGAACAGGGCAACGATCCTATCCTCATCGCCAATGCCGCCGTCATCGTCAGCTTCGAGAAGGAGTGAGACGGTGTCCGCCGGTGACCTGACGCTGCTGGATCGCCCGATCTGGAGCGCGCTGACGACCAGCCACAAACATCTGGCCGAGGGTGGCCCGCGAGCGTTGCGCTATCCGGTGGACATGACGCCCTTTGCCGACATGGTCGACATGTCCGAGGCGAGCTTTGCCGCGCTTCGTGATCTCCTGTCGGGCTCGCAGGTCGCCGCGCTGTTCACGCCGGAGGCCGTCGACGTTCCCGCCGGCTTCAAGGTCGTCCTTGCCGAGACCGGCGAGCAGATGATCGGCTCTCCGGCCGACAGTCCGCTTCGCGATGCCGAGATTGTCCGGCTGGGTGCCGCCGACGTTCCCGCCATGTTGGCGCTGACGGAGTTGACGAAGCCCGGTCCATTCGCGCGGCGCACGCACGAACTCGGGACGTTTCTCGGCATCCGCGCCGGCGGCGAATTGGTCGCAATGGCCGGCGAGCGCATGAAGCCGGGCAATTTCGTCGAGATGACGGCAGTCTGCGTCCACCCCGACCATCGCGGCCGGGGCTACGCGCAGGCGCTGCTGGCGGCGGTCGCGCGCCAGATCGAGGCGCGCGGCGAAATTCCGTTCCTGCACGTGTTCTCGAGCAACTCATCGGCCATCGCGCTGTACCAGCGGCAGGGGATGTGGATTCGGCGCCGCCTGCACGTCACTGCGTTCATGAAGCAGGAATGAGCCGCGCCGTCCGGTCAGGCTTCATATCCGGCGAATTCACGCTATATCGATCCCAACCATCATTGGGGGAAGCACATGGACGCCAGAACACCTGATTTTTCCGCCACGCGGACGGCAATGCAGCGTTACGTCGATCAGGAGATCATTCCGGGTGCATCCTGGGCGGTGCTGCGGGGCCGCGAGGTCGTCGATCAGCAATGCGTCGGTTTCGCCGATCGCGAGGCGAGCACCGCGCTGCGGCCCGATCACATTTTTCGTGCGTTCTCCAATACCAAGATCTTCGTCACCTGCGCGATCATGCTGCTGGTCGAGGAAGGCCGCATCGGGCTCGATGACGTTGTCGAGAAATTCCTGCCGCAACTCGGCAATCGCAAGGTTCTGAAGCCGGGCGCTTTGAGCCTTGCCGACGTCGAACCGGCGAAGAGCCCGATCACGATCCGGCAGCTTCTGACTCACACCTCCGGCCTCAGCTACGGCGTCTTCGATCCCGGTACGGTGCTGTTCAAAGCCTATAACGAGGCGCGCGTTCTCAATCCGTTGACGCCGCTGACCGGCATGATCGACCAGCTCGCCGGTCTGCCGCTGTCCTTTCATCCCGGCACGGCCTGGGAATATTCGGTTGCGACCGACGTGCTTGGGCGTGTCGTGGAGGTCGTCTCCGGCAAGCCGCTCGACGCCGTCCTCAAGACGCGCATCTTCGAGCCGCTCGGCATGACCGACACCGGCTTCCAAGTGCCGGACGCGCAGCAGGGCAGGCTGGTCGCGCTCTACAACGGCACGGATGTGCTCGATCCCATGAAGCCCGGGCTCACGCGGGCCGACGACCTGCCTTATCCGCAGGCCTATCGGCGGCAATTCCCGCGGCTGTCGGGTGGCGGCGGACTGGTCTCGACCTTGCCCGACATGCTTGCTTTGGTACGGGCGCTGCTCCCCGGCTCGGATGCTCTGCTGAAGCCGGAGACGCTGCGGTTGATGATGACGAACCAGTTGCCCGCCGGCGAGAACATCCGCTTCGCCAATCTCGGCCCGATCCCCGGCAAGGGCTTTGGCCTCGGCGGCGCCGTCACCTTCGCGCCGACGCCGTTCGATCCCCCGAATTCGACCGGCGAATTCCAGTGGGGCGGCCTTGCCGGCACCCATTGGTGGATCTGCCCGCAGGCCAATACCGCCGGCGTGCTGATGGCGCAGCGCTACATGGGCTTCTGGAATCCGTTTTTCTTCGAATTCAAGCGTCTGGCCTATCAGGCCGTCGGAGGCTGATCGCGAAAAAAACTGCATGTTGCCGCGAATCCTTTCCGGTCGTCGCGCCCTCTCTTGACGGTCGAGGCATTTTGCTTCGGCTTATGTCGGAGGATGTGATGGCATTTTACAGGAAGAACATCGGGGGCCTGCATCAGGCCGTGCGGATCGCCTTGGGCGTCGCGGTGGCCGTCGCGGCATTCGTGTATCTTACCGGCGCCGCGGCGTGGCTGGTTGCGCTCGGCGGCGCCGGCTTCGCACTGACCGGCCTCGTCGGCTATTGTCCGATGTGCGCGATGGCCGGTATCGGAAGGGGAGGCGTGTCGTGAGCGCCGCTGTGATCTCGCCGGACCTGTTCGAGGCCGCACGCCTTGGCGATCCCCAGGCGATCGCGTCTCTGCTCGAGATGGCGCAGCCGAACATCCGCCGCTACGCCCGCGCCACCTGTCGCAGCTCGGCGGATGCCGAGGATGCGATGCAGGAGGCGCTGTGGATCCTGTTTCGCCATGTCGGCACCATCCGCTCGTGGCTGGCATTTTCGGCCTGGCTGTTCAGTGTGGTCCGCCGCGAATGCCTGCGGCTCGCCCGCAAGGCGGGCCTTGCGCCGGCGATCGACGACGCAGAGGCGGAGGCGCTGCTGTTGTCGCGTCCTGAGGCCGATTTGCGGCTCGACGTCGCGGCGGCCTTCGAGGCGCTGCCGCCGCACTACCGCGACGTCGCGCTGATGCGCGACGTCAAGGAAATGACCATCGACGAAATCGCCGTCGCACTCGGTGCGACCCGGCAGACCGTGAAAGCACGCCTGCATCGCGCCCGCGCTCTGATGCGCGAATACCTGACGAGATGAGCCATGAGCGATTATCAAAGCCCTGACGATCTGAAATCCATCCCAGGCTTCGTGGCGCTCGCGCCGGTCGAGGCCAACGCGTTCCTTGCGTTCAAGCACGCGGTCGAGCGCAAGGACGGATTGATTCCGCCAAAATATCGCGAGCTGATCTCGCTCGCGGTCGCGCTCACCACGCAATGCGCCTATTGCCTCGATGTGCACACGGCGCAAGCGGTGAAGGCCGGTGTAACGCGCGAAGAAATCGCGGAAGCCGCGCTGATTGCGGCGGCGGTTCGCGCCGGCAGCACGCTCGGCCATGCGTTGTTGGCGCAGCGCCTGTTCGAGCGACATCGGGGCGAGGAACCCGGATAAAGGAGCGGGCAGATGTCCGTCGGGGATCAGGAAATTGCCAAACTATCTCGGCCTTGACGGATTTCGCTTCGGCTGGGTCGCCGCCTGGATCGACCACCGCGGCGATCACGGGTTCGACTATTCGCCGGGTCTCGCGCGGCTGCTCGCGCTGCCGCATGCACGCGCGATGATCGACATGCCGATCGGATTGAAATGGAGCGGATACCGCATCTGCGATTTGCGGGCGCGCGAGCTGGTTGGTCCCGCCGTGTTTCTCGGCGCGCGCCGTGACCTCTGGCGATTTGCCGATATGGCTGCAGCTAACCGGCACTACTGGGAGCGCGAGGGCAAGGGCAGGGGCGTGTCGGCGCAGCTCTGGAACATCAGGGACAAGATCAGGGACGTCGACGAGATCATGACGCCGGAGCGGCAGGCGACCATCGGCGAAGCGCATCCGGAATTGATTTTTTGGAATCTGGCTGGGCGGGCCCGGCTCGCAAAGAAGGCCTCGGCAGAGGGCCGCGAGCAGCGCATCGCACTCCTGGAGCAGCGCGGCTTCGCGCGTTTGCCGAAATGGCTGACTCAACGACACGGCACCGGCATCGGCCGTAACGATCTCATCGACGCCTGTGCCTGCGCCATCGCGGCACGCGACAGCACGCAGAGGTTCGGCGGAGAGGAGACCGACCCGAGGGGCTTGCGGATGGAGATCAATTATTGAGGCTGTCGGCGTGCGAGGGGCCGGGAAAAAGCTGCAATTTATTTGAAGCTTGCAGGAACAGACGACGGCTGGCCTGCGTTCCTCGTGCGAACCGAACACGGAGAAGCTCGTCCGATGAGGGATGGCAGTCAATTCGCGACCGCGATGCTTGCGCTCGTCTTCACCGGAGCACTGCTGGTCACCGGCCAACTTTTCATCGAGCAACGCTCGCAGCGCGATGTGATGCACGCCACCAACCATTCGCTGCGGCCGTTGTGACCTGTGCGGGAAAATGATCTGACCACTCGACCTTGCGTCGTTCGTCCGCTTGCCTAAACTAGGCGGCATCTCATGAACGAAGCCGGGGTCCTGATGTCCGATCTGTCCGCCTTTCCCATCACCAAGCGCTGGCCGGCCAAGCACCCGGAGCTGCTCCAGCTCTATTCGCTGCCGACGCCGAACGGCGTCAAGGTCTCGATCATGCTGGAAGAGATCGGGCTTCCCTACGAAGTCCATCTCGTCGATTTCGGCAAGGACGACCAGAAGACACCGGAATTCCTCTCGCTCAATCCGAATGGCAAGATCCCGGCGATCCTCGATCCCGACGGTCCCGGCGGGAGGCCACTGCCGCTGTTCGAATCCGGGGCGATCCTGCAATACCTCGCGGAGAAGACCGGCAAGCTGCTGCCGCAGGATCCCGCGCGCCGCTACCAGACCCTCCAGTGGTTGCATTTCCAGATGGGTGGTATCGGGCCGATGTTCGGCCAGGTCGGCTTTTTCCACAAATTCGCCGGCAAGGACTTTGAGGACAAGCGGCCGCTCGAGCGCTACGTGGGCGAGGCCAAGCGGCTGCTCGGGGTGATGGAGATGCGTCTTGCCGGCCGGCAATGGTTCATGGACGACGACTACACCATCGCCGACATCTCCATGCTCGGCTGGGTGCGCAACCTCATCGGCTTCTACGGCGCCGGCGATCTCGTCGAGTTCAGCCAGTTCAAATCCGTCGCCGCCTGGCTCGAACGCGGGCTGGCGCGTCCGGCGGTCGAGCGCGGGCTGAACATTCCGAAGCGGCCGTAAGATCAGGTTAGCGCCTTGTGGGTCATGTAGAGCGCCATCAGCAGGATGAGGACGATCATGACCCGGCGCAGTACCGATTTGCTGACGCCATTGGCCGCGCGTGCACCGAGATCGGTGCCGACCCAGAGGCCGGCCAGGATGCCGATGATGGCCGGCCAGCCGACCATGAGCCCCTTGCTCCAATAGATCCACGCGGCCGGAATATTGGTCGGGATGACCGAGAAGACGAGGCTGACGAGCTGCGCCTGATGCTGCGGCACCCGCAGGCCTGCCGCCAGCCCGACGGTAATCGCCAGCCCGCCGCCGATGCCCATGAAGCCGGAGGAAAATCCGGCAAGCATGCCGATGAGGAGCAGCGGCAGCCACGGCAGCTCGTCTCGGTCGCCGGTCTCATTGCTTTTGTCCTCGCGGTCGCGGCGCAGGATCAGGAGAGCGATCAGTGCGACGAGATAGACGACGTAGGTCCATTGCAACACCGCGTCGGAGACTGCGGCCGCAGCGTAGCCGCCGCCGGCGCCGCCGAACAGAAAGCCGATGCCGATCCAAACGATCCACAGCAACGGGCTGCGATTGCCGTTCTGCCAATAGCGGCGAACACCCGCGAGTCCCGTCGGTGGAACCTGCGTGATCAGCGATGTGCCCTGGGCGACGTGTTGCTCGGCGCCGAGCAGCAGCACGCTGAAGATCACGAGACCGCCTCCGGGACTCGTGCCCATGAAGCCCGATGTCAGCCCGCCGATGAGACCGACCCCAATGCCTGCGAGCAGGTCGTGGATCCACGGCATCGCTCAGTTCCTGGTCCGTCGCTTGACGTCGGCCTTCGTGGTGCGAAATCCATCGATCACGCCGGTCACGGCCGCCATGCAGGCCTCGATGTCAAAATCCTGGCCCCAGCATTTCTGCAGCACAAAGCCCTGGAAGATCGCGATCAGCACGCGCGCGATCGCTTCAGGACCGAGATCGCGCTTGATGAGGCCGTCATGCTGGCCGCGCTCGACCAGTGCGACGATCAGGGCGCGCGGCATGTCGATGCCTTCCACGACGCTGGTGCGGACGCGTCGGTTGCGCAGGGCCTCGGCCCAGCCATGGATACCGACACGGCGGCGCGCTTCGCCGGCGGGGTCGGTGAGCCATTGCGCGTAGACGCCGACCAGTGCGTGAAGTCCTTCGATCGGATCGCCCGATCCTTGCGCGACCGAGTTGAGCACGGCCTCGCGCCGGTGCCGGTCGTCGGCGAGTGCCTCGATCAGATCGTCCTTGCTCTGGAAGTAGAGATAGACCGCACCGTGGCTCAGCCCCGACCGTTTGACGATGTCGGCCATCCCGGTCTGGTGAAAGCCGTCCTCGGCGAAGCAGGCAAGGGCGGCTTGGAGGATCTGCTGCCGCCGGCTTTCGCGTTGCTTGTCGCTGATCTTGGGCATCCGGCTATCCATAAATAACTGACAGGTCGATCGTTTTATCCGTTCCTCGGAGGAGGTAATTGATAAGGGCGGCTGAGATAAAAAACGATCAGTCAGTCATTTATATTATCAAAAAGGATCCCGGTCAATCCCGACGCCCCGGGTCGGGAAACAGGAGGGCTGAACCGTTAATGGGACGCCGCCGGCGGCCTGGAACCGTCCCTTGATCGCGCGGTGCTAGAACAGCCGTCCGCCGTTCGGCACGGGCTTGCTCGGCTGCACCAGCACGACCTTGCCGTCGGTATCGGGGAAACCGAGGGTGAGCACCTCCGAGACAACCGGGCCGATCTGGCGCGGCGGGAAATTCACGACCGCGGCCACCTGTTGGCCCACCAGCGTTTCAAGCGGATGGTTTTCGGTGATCTGCGCCGAACTCTTGCGCACACCGATCGCGGGACCGAAGTCGATCCACAGCCGCCAGGCCGGCTTGCGCGCCTCCGGGAACGGCTTCGCATCGACGATGGTGCCGACGCGGATATCGACCGCGAGAAAAGTGTCGAAGTCGATGGTCGGCGACGCAGTCGCGGCTGGACCGTGGGTGATGTGCATGGAGTGTCCGTTCGAAGAGCTGGCGTCGTTCGCAATATTGTCGCGCGAACCGGAGTTGCGTACAACGCCTTGGGATCACGACACGACGGATGCGCGAGGAACGTTTTGCCCAACATCATCTACGGCATCAAGAACTGCGACACCATGAAGAAGGCGCGCGCCTGGCTCGACAGCCATGGCGTCGCCTACGCGTTTCACGACTACAAGACGGCGGGCGTGGAGAAGGACAAGCTCAAGCAGTGGAGCGACAAGGTCGGTTGGGAGACGCTGCTCAATCGCGCCGGGACGACCTTCAAGAAGCTGCCCGATGCCGACAAAGAAGGCCTCTCCGAGAAAAAGGCGCTGGCGTTGATGCTAGCGCAACCATCGATGATCAAGCGGCCGGTGCTTGAATTTGGTGGCAAGCTGCTGGTCGGCTTCAAGCCGGACATCTATGCCAAGGAAGTCAAGACCAAGGAAGCCGCCGCCAAATCGCGCTGAGCGCTAGTTCAGCTCGATGATCTCGCTGGGAAGGCCGGAGCCCTGCTGGTCCGCGAACTCGACCAACTCGGCCGGCGCGATGCGGCCTGGGGTGCGGTGGAACAGGTCGCGGTCGATCACCGCGCGCAATCTCGGGCGCGGCAGCGCGTCATTTCCGCGCATCAGATTCTTGATCTCGAAGCCGCCGTCCTCGCAGAAGGTCTTGAGCGATGCGATGATGTGACAGACCTTGCCGTCGGTCTGGAACGGCAGCAGCAGGCGCTCATAGGCGACGATACGGCCGTAGATGTCATCGACGTCGGCAACGCTGTAGACTGGCACCCCGCGCGCCACGCATTCATGATAGACCGGCATTACCAGGGGCACGAGACGCGGCCCGATATAGTCGTCGAGCAGAACGCCCTTGCCGGTGTGTCCATAGGCGCGCGAGATGCGCGTACCTTCGCTCTGGATGGTCAGACGCGGTGTCGGCGTCGACATGTCCACCGTATAATAGATCAGATCGGAGAGCTCTTCCTCGAGCCGCGCAGGCTGGTACTCCCAAATCGCCGGGGCCGTCTGCTCGCGCGCATAGAGCCGCAGCCACGTGTTCAGGAGATCACGCTGCCTGATCGACTTGACCACGGAAGGAGCGGCGCTTGCAAAATCCAACACAATATTCCCGGCGAATAGAAATTACGGACGCATCAAACCCGCGCATGATCCTCGTTGCGGGAAAATTTTCTATGAAGGCTGGCGCATGGAACGAAAGACCGTTAACGACGGCTTGATGACCGGCGCTTTGCGAACCGGGAAGCCGGGCAGGCGCGACATCAAAACACGTCCGACTAAGGGAGCATAAGTCTCCCGGCCGGAGGCCTGACCTGCTCAGCTTTCCGCCTTGCCTAACCCCCGTCACCTCCGGCATATTCCGCGCCCGGAGGCGGCGTTCCGGATGGGCTCCAGGGAGTGGCTCCAAGGCCTCCGGAAAGCCGAAGCAACAAGGATAGCCACGCGCGTTGTGCGGGCAGGGGGAAAACTGTTTGGCCGATGAGTTCATTCTCGAAACGGAAGGCTTGACCAAGGAGTTCGCGGGCTTCTTCGCCGTCCGCGACGTTGCGCTCAAGGTTCGCCGTGGGAGCATTCACGCGTTGATCGGCCCGAACGGTGCCGGCAAGACGACGTGTTTCAATCTTTTGACCAAGTTCCTCAAACCGTCTGCCGGAAAAATCCTGTACAAGGGGCAGGACATCACCGCGATGGCGCCCGCCGACGTGGCCCGCCTGGGGCTGGTTCGCTCGTTCCAGATCTCGGCCGTATTTCCCCATCTCACCGCGCTGGAAAACGTCCGCGTCGCGCTTCAGCGCCAGCACGGCAGCTCCTTCGATTTCTGGCGCTCAAAGTCCGTGCTCAACCAATTCAACGATCGCGCGCGCGAGCTGTTGAACGATGTCGGCCTCAGCGAGTTTTCCAATACGCCCGCGGTCGAGATGCCCTACGGGCGCAAGCGCGCACTGGAGATCGCAACCACGCTCGCGCTCGACCCGGAGATGATGCTGCTGGACGAGCCGATGGCCGGCATGGGCCACGAGGACATCGACAAGATCGCGGCGCTGATCAAGCGCATTTCCGCGAAATACACCATCCTGATGGTCGAGCATAACCTGAGCGTCGTGGCCAATCTCTCCGACATCATCACCGTGTTGACGCGCGGGCAGGTGCTGGCGCAAGGCCATTACAGCGAGCTGACCAAGGACGAACGCGTCAAGGAAGCCTATCTGGGAGCCGGTCATGGCTGAGACGGCAACGGCGGACGCTCCCGCAAAGACTGCGAGCGGCGGCAACCTCCTCCAGGTCCGCAACCTGGAAGCCTGGTACGGCGAGTCCCACATCCTGCACGGGATCAACTTCGACGTGAACGCAGGCGAGGTCGTCACCCTGCTCGGGCGCAACGGCGCCGGCAAGACCACCACGCTGAAGTCGATCATGGGCATCATCGGCAAGCGCACCGGCTCGGTGAAGTTCAACAACCAGGACATCATCCGCACGACCTCGGACAAGATCGCGCGGATGGGAATCGCGTTCTGCCCGGAAGAGCGCGGAATTTTCTCCAGCCTCGATGTCCGCGAGAACCTGCTGTTGCCACCGGTGGTGCGTCCCGGCGGATTGCCGCTCGAGCAGATCTTCGATCTGTTTCCGAACCTGAAGGAACGGCTCAACAGCCAGGGAACCAAACTCTCCGGCGGCGAGCAGCAGATGCTTGCGATCGCGCGCATCCTGCGCACCGGCGCGAACTTCCTGATGCTGGACGAGCCGACCGAGGGTCTCGCGCCCGTCATCATCCAGCAGATCGGCCACACCATCGCGCGGCTCAAGAAGGAGGGTTTTACGATCCTCCTGGTCGAGCAGAACTTCCGGTTCGCATCCACCGTCGCCGACCGCTATTACGTGGTCGAGCACGGCAAGATCATTGACGGATTTTCCAATGCGGAGCTTGCCGCCAACATGGACAAGCTCCACACCTATCTCGGCGTCTAGAACTGCCAACAAAAAGATTCATAGGGAAGTAGCATGATGACAAAGTCGATTGCGTCGTTTCTGCTCGGCACGGCGCTGGCCGTGACCGCCACCGGTGCAGCCTTCGCTCAGGACAAGACCGTCAAGATCGGCGCGCTGTCCGATCAGTCCGGGCTCTATGCCGACCTCGGCGGACCGGGCTCGACGCTCGCCGCGCAGATGGCCATTGAAGATTCCGGCCTGGCTGCGAAGGGCTGGAAGATCGACATCATCTCGGGTGATCACCAGAACAAGCCCGACATCGGCACCGCGATCGCGCGGCAATGGTTTGACGTCGACAAGGTCGACGTCATCGTCGACGTGCCGAATTCCGGCGTGGCGCTTGCGGTCAACAACGTCGTCAAGGAAAAGAACGGCGTCTACATCAACTCGGGCGCGGCGACCTCGGATTTGACCAACGCGCAGTGCTCGCCCAACACGGTGCACTGGACCTACGACACCTACATGCTGGCCCACACCACCGGCCAGGCGCTGGTGAAGGCTGGCGGCGACACCTGGTTCTTTCTGACCGCGGACTACGCTTTTGGCGCGGCGCTGGAGCGCGACACCACCGCTGTCGTTACGGCCAATGGCGGCAAGGTGGTCGGCGGCGTCAAGCACCCGCTGAACACGCCGGACTTCTCGTCCTTCCTGCTCCAGGCGCAGGCCTCCAAGGCCAAGATCATCGGCCTTGCCAATGCGGGCGGCGACACCACCAACACGATCAAGCAGGCGGCCGAGTTCGGCATCGTCAAGGGCGGCCAGAAGCTCGCGGCGCTGCTGCTGTTCCTGACTGACGTCAAGGCGATCGGGCTCGAGACCGCTCAAGGCCTCAACTTCACCGAGACCTTCTACTGGGACATGAACGACCAGACCCGGGCGTTCTCCAAGCGCTTCGCCGAGAAGATGAAGAACAACGCGCCGCCGACCATGGTGCAGGCCGGCGTCTATGCGGGCGTGCGTCACTATTTCAAGGCACTGGAAGCGCTCGGCGGCAACCCGCACGACGGCGCCAAGGTCGTCGAGAAGATGAAGTCGATGCCGACGGAAGACGATCTGTTCGGCAAGGGCGAGATCCAGCCCAACGGTCGCACCATCCACAATGCCTATCTGTTCGAGGTGAAGAAGCCCTCCGAGTCCAAGGGACCGTGGGACTTCTACAAGCTGGTCGGCACGGTGCCGGGCGACCAGGCCTTCACGCCGCTGTCCGAGAGCAAGTGCGCGCTCTTGAAGAAGTAAGATAACCGCCCGCAGGCCATCAGGCCTGCGGGCGACTTTCAGGGAACGCCGAAGGGACCGGGTGCGGGATCGATGCAGGCTCTTTACGCTCAGCTACTGGTGGGACTGATCAACGGCTCGTTCTACGCGCTGCTCAGTCTCGGGCTTGCCGTGATCTTCGGCATGCTCAACATCATCAATTTCGCCCATGGCGCGCTCTACATGACGGGCGCGTTCGTCGCCTACTTCCTGCTGAACATCGGCGGCATCAACTACTGGTGGGCGTTGCTGTTGGCGCCGATCATCGTCGGCATCTTCGGCATGATCCTGGAACGGACCATGCTGCAATGGCTGACGGGGCTCGATCATCTCTACGGCCTGCTCCTGACCTTCGGCATTGCGCTGATCGTGCAGGGCGTGTTCCAGAACTATTTCGGCTCCTCTGGCATGCCTTACGCCATTCCGGACCAGCTCAAGGGCGGCATGAATCTCGGCTTCATGTTCCTGCCCATTTATCGCGGCTGGGTCGTCATCTTCTCGCTGGTGGTCTGCATCGCGACCTGGTTCCTGATTGAGAAGACGCGTCTCGGCGCCTATTTGCGTGCCGCGACTGAAAACCCGACGCTGGTGCGCGCCTTCGGCGTCAACGTGCCGCGCATGATCACGCTGACCTATGGTTTGGGTGTCGGCCTGGCCGCGCTTGCCGGCGTGCTGTCGGCGCCGATCAACCAGGTGCGGCCGCTGATGGGCGCCGACCTGATCATCGTGGTGTTCGCGGTGGTCGTGATTGGCGGCATGGGATCGATCATGGGCTCCATCATCACCGGCTTTGCGCTCGGTGTGATCGAGGGCATGACCAAATATTTCTACCCCGAGGCCTCCAACACCGTCGTGTTCGTGCTGATGGTGCTGGTGCTCTTGGTGAAGCCAACGGGATTGACGGGAAGGGCGGCCTGATATGACAGCCTTGACGGACGACACGCTGCCGGTAACCCCGCGCGCGATCCGCGACGAGATGATCGTGTTCGTGGTGATGGCGCTGCTGCTGGCTTCGGTGCCATTCACGGGCGTCTACCCGTTCTTCGTGATGCAGGCGCTGTGCTTCGCGCTGCTCGCCTGCGCCTTCAACCTGCTGATCGGCTACGGCGGTTTGCTGTCCTTCGGCCATGCGATGTTCTTAGGCACCGCCGGCTATTGCAGCGCGCATGCGCTGAAGGTCTGGGCGCTGCCGCCGGAGCTCGGCATCCTCGTCGGCGTCGCCGGTGCCTTCGTGCTCTCGCTCATCACGGGCTATATCTCGATCCGGCGCCAGGGCATCTATTTCTCGATGATCACGCTGGCGCTGTCGCAGCTTCTGTACTTCATCTACCTCCAGGCGCCGTTTACCCATGGCGAAGACGGCATCCAGGGCATCCCGCAAGGACGCATGTTCGGCGTGTTCGATCTGACCAAGCCGACCGTGCTCTACTATGTGGTTCTGGTCGGCTTCCTCGCCGGCTTCCTGCTGATCTTCCGCATCATCAACTCGCCCTTCGGCGAAGTCCTCAAGGCGATCCGCGAGAACGAGCCGCGCGCGATCTCGCTGGGTTACCGCACCGATCAGTACAAGTTCCTGGCTTTCGTCCTGTCGGGTACGCTGGCCGGCTTTGCCGGTGCGCTGAAAGTCTTCGTGGCGCAGAATGCCTCGCTCACCGACGTGCACTGGTCAATGTCGGGCGAAGTCGTGCTGATGACGCTGGTCGGTGGTCTAGGAACCGTGTTCGGTCCCGTGGTCGGTGCCTTCGTGATCATCGCCATGCAGCAATATCTGGCGGGGTTCGGGCAGTGGGTGACCGTGATCCAGGGCTCGATCTTCGTGATCTGCGTGCTCACCTTCCGCCGTGGCGTCATCGGCGAAATCGCGCATTACTTCCGGCGGTCGCTGTAAGTCATTGATCTAATGGAAGATGTGTTGACTCGCGAAAGCGGTGGATGATCCGGCTCCACGGGCGTGAGGTGGCACGCGCGTGGATCGAAAATGGTCTATGACAGTTTCATGACGGCCCCCTTTGGCCAGGCCATTATCCAACCGGTAGTTTCTCTCCCATGATGCGATTGTTTCGCTCTTTCCTGCCCAAGGAAGAACGGTTCTTCGACCTGTTCGACCGCCACGCCCAGACCGTGATCCAGGGCTCGATCGCGCTCCAGAGCATGCTCAACGGGGGCGAGGAGACGCCGGTCTATTGCCAGCGCGTCAACCAGTTCGAGAACGATGCGGACAATATCACCCGTGAGGTGCTGACGGCGGTGCGTCGCACCTTCATCACCCCGTTCGACCGCGGCGACATCAAGAACCTGATCACCTCGATGGACGACGCCATCGACCAGATGCAGCAGACCGCCAAGGCCGTGATGCTGTTCGAGGTCCGCAGCTTCGAGCCCCCGATGCGGGAGATCGGCGGGCTCCTGATCGAATGCGCCAATCTGGTCGGCCGTGCGCTGCCGCTGATGCAGAAGATCGGTCAGAACGTGGCCATGCTGACTGCGATCACGGAAGAGCTTGGCAAACTGGAAGGCCGCGTCGACGATCTCCATGATATCGGGCTGAAGGAACTGTTCCTCAAGCATCGCGACGGCAACGCGATGGATTTCATCGTGGGCGCAGAGATTTACGACCATCTCGAGAAAGTCGCCGATCGCTTCGACGACGTCGCGAACGAGATCAACAGCATCGTCATCGAGCAAGTTTAGGGCAGGGGCCACGCCGTGGATGTTGCGTTGGGTCTTCCCGTCCTGATCGGATTGATCGCCGTCGCGCTGCTGTTCGACTTCCTGAACGGCCTGCACGACGCCGCCAATTCGATTGCGACCATCGTCTCGACTCGCGTGCTGCGGCCGCAATACGCGGTGTTCTGGGCCGCGTTCTTCAATTTCGTCGCCTTCATGGTGTTCGGGCTCCACGTCGCCCAGACCATCGGCACCGGCATCATCGATCCCGCGATCGTGGATGCTCAGGTGATCTTCGCCGCGCTCGTCGGCGCCATCGTCTGGAACCTCGTGACATGGGCGCTCGGCATCCCATCGTCCTCGTCTCATGCATTGATCGGCGGCTTGTTTGGTGCCGGTGTGGCCAAAGCCGGCCTTTCGGCGGCGGTCTGGAGCGGATTGTCCAAGACGGTGATCGCTATCGTGCTGTCTCCGCTCGTCGGCTTCCTGCTCGCGATGGTGCTGGTCGCGATCGTCTCCTGGGCCTCGGTGCGCTCCACGCCCTTTGCCGTGGATCGCGCCTTCCGCATCCTGCAATTCGCCTCCGCCTCGCTCTATTCGCTCGGCCATGGGGGCAACGACGCGCAGAAGACCATGGGCATCATCGCCGTGCTGCTCTATTCGCAGGGCCAGCTCGGCGGCGAATTCTTCGTACCCTTCTGGGTGGTGCTCTCGTGCCAGGCCGCGATGGCGATGGGGACGCTGATGGGCGGCTGGCGCATCGTTCGCACCATGGGCCTGCGCATCACCAAGCTGACCCCGATGCAGGGATTTTGCGCCGAGACCGGCGGTGCCGCGACCCTGTTCATGGCGACCTTCCTCGGCGTTCCCGTCTCGACCACCCACACCATCACCGGGGCCATCGTCGGCGTCGGCGCCGCCCGCCGCCTTTCGGCGGTGCGCTGGAACGTCGCCAGCTCGATCGTCTATGCCTGGGTGATCACGATGCCGGCCTCGGCCATCGTCGCCGCGCTGAGCTGGTGGGCGGTCAAGATCTTCCTCAGGTAACCAGCTTCAGCCCGACAATCCCGGCGACGATCAGCCCGATGCTGGCGAGGCGGAACGCGGTGGCCGGCTCGCCGAACAGGACGATGCCGAGCGTCGCGGTACCGACCGCGCCGATGCCGGTCCAGACTGCATAAGCGGTTCCAATCGGCAGCGATTTGAGGGCGAGCCCGAGCAGGATGATGCTGCCGGCCATGGCGCCGAGCGTGAGGACCGACGGAACGAGCTTGCTGAACCCCTCGGTGTATTTGAGGCCGATCGCCCAGGAGACCTCCAGCAGACCGGCGACGAACAGGATGCTCCAGGCCATGACGACCCTCCATTCAAGGCAGGGTCGTCCCCGCGACTGGCGTGCTGTGGGAAGGGAAGGCCGTCCCTCCCAACCTGATCTTGGGCCCGATATGGGACTGGCCGGAAGGCTCCGCAATCACCAGATGAGGCTTGATCAGGCTCATTTTCCCTGCCAAACGCTGCCGCAATGTCCGACATCGCCACCACAGCCGAATCGACGGCCCGTTCCTCGCTTGCCGCTGAAGTGTCGCGGCGGCGTACCTTTGCCATCATCTCGCATCCGGACGCCGGCAAGACCACGCTGACCGAAAAGCTGCTGCTGTTCGGTGGCGCCATCAATCTGGCCGGCCAGGTCAAGGCCAAGGGCGAGAGGCGCAACACGCGTTCGGACTGGATGAAGATCGAGCGCGAGCGCGGAATCTCGGTCGTGACCTCGGTCATGACCTTCGAGTTCGAGGGCCTCGTTTTCAACCTGCTGGACACGCCGGGTCACGAGGACTTTTCGGAAGACACCTATCGCACGCTCACGGCGGTCGATTCCGCCGTCATGGTGATCGACGCCGCCAAGGGCATCGAGGCGCGCACCCGAAAGCTGTTCGAGGTATGTCGTCTTCGCGACATCCCGATCATCACCTTCATCAACAAGATGGACCGCGAGAGCCGCGACGTGTTCGAGCTCCTCGACGAGATCGAGAAGACGCTGGCGCTCGATACCACGCCGATGACCTGGCCTGTCGGCCGCGGCCGCGAGTTCCTCGGCACCTATGACGTCGTCAATGGCGGCGTGCGCCTGCTCGAAGGCGGCGGTGCCAAGACCGGCGCGGCGCAGCAGATCGAGATCGCCGAGCTCGCCAAGCTCAACGCCAATCTCGACGTGTCAGCGGTCAAGGACGAGCTCGAGCTCGTCACCGCGGCTTCAAAGCCGTTCGAGCTCGAAGCGTTTCGCGAGGGCCATCTGACGCCGGTCTATTTCGGCAGCGCGCTACGCAATTTCGGCGTCGGCGACCTGCTGCAAGGGCTCGGCAAGTTCGCGCCCGAGCCGCGCGCGCAGGAGAGCGACCAGCGCAAGGTCGAAGCCACCGACCCGCGCATGAGCGCCTTCGTGTTCAAGATCCAGGCCAACATGGATCCCAACCACCGCGACCGCATCGCCTTCGCGCGGCTGTGCTCCGGCAAGCTGAGCCGCGGCATGAAGGCGAAGCTCGTGCGCACCGGCAAGAGCATGCCGCTGTCGAGCCCGCAATTCTTCTTCGCGCAGGACCGTTCGGTTGCGGACGAAGCCTATGCCGGCGATGTCGTCGGCATTCCCAATCACGGCACGCTGCGCATCGGCGATACGCTGACCGACGGTGAGGATTTCAACTTCGTCGGCGTGCCGAGCTTTGCGCCGGAAATCGTCCGCCGCGTGCGTCTCACCGATGCGATGAAAGCCAAGAAGCTGAAGGAAGCGCTTCAGCAGATGTCGGAAGAGGGCGTGGTGCAGGTGTTCCGCCCGCGCGACGGCGCGCCCGCGTTGGTCGGCGTCGTCGGCGCTCTCCAGCTCGACGTGCTCAAGGCGCGGCTGGATGCGGAATATTCCCTCCCGGTCGAATTCGAGGTCAGCGAGTTCCAGCTCGCGCGTTGGGTCTCCTCGGGCGACCGCAAGAAGCTCGATACCTTCATCGCTGCCAACACCTCCAGCATCGCCGACGATGTCGACGGCGATCCCGTCTATCTGGCGCGGAACGAGTTCTATCTCGGCTACACAAGGGAACGGGCCGAGGGCATCGAGTTCACCAACGTCAAGGACGTCAAGAAGAAGGGCTAGGGTGTGGCTCCGTCCCACCGCTGTCATGCCCCGCGCAGGCGGGGCATCCAGTACGCCGCAGCCTCTCGGCTCAATCACAATCGCCTCTGGGATACTGGGTCGTCCGGTCAAGCCGGACGACGACACCGCGTGTACGCGCGAGCATGTGAACGCTTGCAGGCTTGACGGCTTCTCCGGCGATGCCACGTTCTGGTCATGTGGCGCGGCATCCTTGTTTTCTTCCTGCTGGCGATCTCGACGATCGCCGCGGACGCGCGGCCCAGGCAAATCAACCCAATTCCGTTTTCGCACGAGCCGTGCAGCGTCCTCGACGGCAGGCCCTGCACGCCGTCCTACTGCAGCCCGCTCGAGCCTGGTCCCTGTATTCCCGAGATCGACTATCCCTATGGCCAGAATCTCCAGCTCACGATCCAAAGCGTACCGTCAGAGGCGGATCGCGCCAAATACCAGAAGCCGGATCATGATCTCGACACGATCGGCGATCTCTTCGCCGAACTGCGCAGCTGCTGGTCGCCGCCAACGGACAATGCGCACGCGGGCATGCAGATCGCCGTGCGTTTCAGCTTCAACAAATCGGGCGGCCTGATCGGCCCGCCGCGCCTGACCTTTGCGACCGCAGGCGTCCCCGCCGAGACGAGAACCTCCTACCTCAATGCGATCAATTCATCGTTGAACGCCTGCCTGCCGCTGAAATTCACCGGGGGTCTTGGCGGTGCCCTCGCCGGGCGGCCGATCGCGATCCGATATGTCGACAATCGCGAGATCGGCAAGTAGCGCATCAGTTGCGACCCGCGGCCAATCGATGATACGCCATGGGCTGGGGCGCTGGTTGAGGGGAGAATCTCGTGGGTCTGCTGGTGATGATCCTGGGGCTTGCGCTGTTTTTTGCGGCGCATGTGTTCACGACGAAACGCGAGGCGCGCGCGCAGGCCATCGCGAGACTGGGCGAGGGGACCTACAAAATCCTCTATTCGCTTGCCTCGCTCGCGGGGCTCGCGCTGATCATCTGGGGCTTCGCGCATTACCGTGCGACGGGCTGGATCGACGTCTGGTATCCGCCGAAGGCGCTGAAGCACATCACGCTCGCGCTGATGTTGCCCGCGGTCATCCTGGTGGTTGCGTCCTATCTGCGCGGCCGCATTTACGCGACGCTGAAGCATCCGATGCTGGCCGGCATCAAGCTGTGGGCGGCGGCGCATCTTCTGGCCAATGGCGATCTCGGCTCCATCATCCTGTTCGGCTCCTTCCTGGGCTGGGCGGTGTATGATCGTATCACGCTGAAGCGTCGCACCGATGGCGGCGGTCCGCCGATTCCGGTGGGCGGCGTCACCAACGATCTGATCGCGATCGCGGTCGGGATCGTCGCTTATCTGGCGCTGGCTTTTGCGTTCCATCCGGTCGTGATCGGCGTTCCCGTGATGGGTGGATAGCCGATCAGCACAAGACGGGACCGCATGCCCTGCGCGGAAAGTGACAAAGTAACAAGAGCAACAAGCCAAGGCATTCCGATGGACTGGTCGCATTCTCAGATCCCGCCAATGCGGTTCGAGGCGCGCTTCGGCGATCGGGTCGTGCCGGCATTTTGCGATCGGCCGTCGAGCCTATGGGCGATGATTGCGGACGCCTGCGCCCGCAATCCCGACGGCGAAGCGCTGATCTCAGGCCATGTCCGGCTGAGCTGGCGGCAGGCCGCGGAGCAGGCTGCGCGGATCGCGGCGGGATTTCGCAAGCTCGGATTGCGGCGCGGCGATCGTGTCGCGATCCTGCTCGGCAACCGGGTCGAATTCCCGCTGCTGCTGTTTGCTGCCGCGCATGAGGGGCTCGTCACGGTGCTGCTCAGCACACGGCAGCAGAAGCCGGAAATCGCTTATGTGCTCGCCGACTGCGGCGCCAAAATCCTGATCCACGAGGCGGCGCTCGCGGAGCGGCTGCCGGACGTGCGGGATGTGCCCGATGTGATCCACCGTATCGCGGTCGATGACGATCCGGCTCGGTCGCATTTCGCGGTGCTCGTCGACAGCGCGCCGGCCCCGGCGCCGGTCGAGACGAGCGAGGAGGACACCGCGATGATCCTCTACACCTCGGGCACGACAGGCAAGCCGAAGGGCGCGATGCTGGCCCATTGCAACATCGTCCATTCCTCGATGATCTTCGTGTCCTGCCTGCAATTGACGGCGGCCGACCGTTCGATCGCGGCAGTGCCGCTCGGCCACGTCACCGGCGTCGTCGCCAACATCACGACGATGATCTGCTGCGGCGGCGCGCTGATCATCATGCCGGAGTTCAAGGCCGGCGAATATCTCAAGCTCGCCGCGCGCGAGCGCGTCACCTACACGGTGATGGTGCCGGCGATGTACAATCTCTGCCTGCTCCAGCCCGATTTCGAGAGCTACGATCTGTCGAGCTGGCGCATCGGAGGCTTTGGTGGCGCGCCGATGCCGGTTGCCACCATCGAGAAGCTCAAGGCGATCATTCCGGGCCTCGAGCTGGCGAACTGCTACGGCGCGACCGAGACGACATCGCCGTCCACGATCATGCCGGGCGAGTTGACGGCAACCCACATCGACAGCGTTGGCCTGCCGTGTCCCGGTGCGCGCATTCTGGCAATGGGCGCGGACGGGCGTGAGCTGCCGCCTGGGGAAATCGGCGAGCTCTGGATCCAGAGTGCCTCCGTCATCAAGGGCTATTGGAACAACCCAAAGGCCACGGCCGAAAGCTTCACCAGCGGGTTCTGGCATTCCGGCGATCTCGGCTCGATCGATGTGGAGGGATTTGTCCGGGTGTTCGACCGGCAGAAGGACATGATCAACCGCGGCGGCCTCAAGATCTATTCGGCCGAGGTCGAATCCGTGCTGGCCGGCCACCCGGCCGTGGTCGAGAGCGCGATCGTCGCCAAGGCGTGCCCGGTGTTGGGCGAACGCGTTCACGCCGTGGTGGTGGCGCGCGCGCCGGTGGACAGCGAGGCCTTGCGCGCCTGGTGCGCGGAGCGGCTGTCCGACTACAAGGTCCCGGAGAGCATGATGATCACAGCGGAGCCGCTGCCGCGCAATGCCAATGGCAAGGTACTGAAGCGGCAGCTGCGGGAGCTGTTGGGATCCTGACCCGGGGAGGCGGTCTCTCCGGGCTGTCCCGGGTGGTTAACGCCTTGATCGGGCTCGCTTTGCCTTGCCACCGCCATATCGTTAGGGTACCTCGCCGCCACGTGGGGACGGGATTCCTGACGCGAACGCCTTGGCGCGCGCACCCGGACGGGCATGGGATTAGCATAAGTGTCTGAATTATTTGACGAAGTCGACGAGGAAGTACGTCGCGAACAGCTCAAGAAGCTGTGGGACAAGTATTCGATCGTCTTCATCGCCCTGATGGTGCTGATCGTCGCCGCCGTGGGTGGCTGGCGCGCTTACCAGTATGTGGAGGCCAAGAAGGCCGCCGAGGCCGGCGCCGCCTTCGAAAAGGCCGCCGAGCTGTCCGAGCAGGACAAGCATGCGGAGGCCGAGGCGGCCTTCACCGAGCTCGCCGCAAAGGCTCCATCGGGCTATCGCACCCTGGCGCGGCTGCGTGCTGCGGCCGAGGCGGCGGCCCGCGACACCAAGGCGGGCGCCAAGCTGTATGACGACATCGCCGCCGACCACAGCGTGGGCGGCGAGTGGCAGGATCTGGCGAAGATCCGCGCCGCCGGTCTCCTGCTCGACAGCGCCGGTTATGCCGACATGCAGCAGCGGCTGGACGCCTCCACCGCGCCCAAATCGACCTTTCGTCATACCGCCCGCGAGATGCTGGCGCTGTCGGCCTGGCGCAACAACGACATGACTGCGGCCCGCAAATGGCTCGACGCGATTGCCGAGGATGGCGAAACGCCGCCCGGCTTGCGCTCGCGCGCCGAGGCGCTGCAGGCCCTGCTGCCGCCCGTAGCGAAGAGCTGAGCCGAGAGCTGAGACGAGATACCGATATGCGCCGTACGTCACGCTTGATCGCAGCCGCCGTCCTGATCGCCTTCACGGGCGTGCTGGGCGGTTGCTCCAGCTTCGATCCGAGCGACATGCTCGACTTCCTCGATACCAAGAAGAAGCTGCCGGGCGACCGCAAGCCGGTGTTCCCGGAAGGCGTGCCGGGCCTCGAGCAGGGCGTTCCGAAGGATATGTACAAGGGCGCGCAGCAACGGCCCGATCCGAACGGACCCGCCGTCGCGGCTCTGCCCACCGAGCCTCCGCCCGAGCCGGCCAAGCCGGCGAAGGGTGCCAAGGCGAAAAAGACCAGGCAGCCCGCCAGCGCTGCCGTTGCGCCGGCTGAGGTGCCCGCCGGCGAAGTCGATGGCGAGGCCCAGCCCGAGGCCGCGCCGCCCGCGGCCACGCCGCCGCCCAGGCAGAAGATCGTGCGCAAGCGCACCACCGCGCCGCCGCCCGATCAGCCCGTCCAGCAGGCGCAACCGACCCAGACCACCCAGCAGCAAACGCAGGGCGCCTTCCCGGCGCCGATGCCCAGCGGCAGCTTCTCGCGCTAGAGCATGATCCGGAAAAGTGTGAAGCGGTTTTCCGAAAAGATCATGCTCAAACAATTGTCTTCATTTCATTGACAGGCGCGGCTCCGGCAGCGCACGAATGACCCATGTCCTTTAAGATTGCCATTATCGGCCGACCCAATGTCGGCAAATCGACGCTGTTCAACCGTCTGGTCGGGCAGAAGCTCGCGCTTGTCGATGACCTGCCCGGCGTCACCCGCGATCGCCGCGAGGGCGAGGCCAGGCTCGGCGATCTCGACTTCACGATCATCGACACCGCCGGCCTCGACGAGGGGGCCAAGGGCTCGCTGACCGCCCGCATGCAGGAGCAGACGGAGGCCGCGATCGCACAGGCCGACGCGCTGTTCTTCGTGATCGATGCCCGCATGGGCCTCACGCCCAACGATCGCGCCTTCGCCGATTTCGCCCGCAAGGCCAACAAGCCGGTGCTGCTGGTCGCCAACAAGAGCGAAGGCAAGCATGGCGATGCCGGCGCGATGGAGGCTTTCGCGCTCGGCCTCGGCGATCCCATCCAGATCTCGGCCGAGCACGGCGAGGGCCTCGGTGAGCTCTATGATGCCCTTCGAGAGCTGATGCCGGAGCCCGTCGAGGAGGATGACGTCGAGGACGACGAGCCGCTGACGGAGGAAGAGGCGGCCACGCGTCCGATCCGGGTTGCCATCGTCGGCCGGCCCAACGCCGGCAAGTCGACGATGATCAATCATCTGCTCGGCGAGGAGCGCCTGCTGACGAGCCCGGAGGCCGGCACCACGCGCGATTCCATCGCGGTCGAGATCAACTGGAAGGGTCGCGAGTTTCGCGTGTTCGACACCGCGGGTCTGCGCCGGCGCTCGCGGATCGAGGAGAAGCTCGAGAAGCTCTCGGTCGCCGACGCACTGCGCGCGGTGCGCTTTGCCGAAGTCGTCGTGATGATGATGGATGCGCAGAACCGCTTCGAGGAGCAGGATCTTCGCATCGCCGACCTGATCGAGCGCGAAGGTCGCGCCGTCGTGCTCGCCGTCAACAAATGGGACCTGATGGAGAGCAAAGGCGGCGGCGCGATCTCGAACCTGCGCCGCGATGCCGATCATTTGCTGCCGCAGATCAAAGGCGTGCCGATCGTCGCCGTCTCCGGCTTGATGGGCGAGGGCGTCGATCGATTGATGCAGGCGATCCAGGATGCCTATGCGCTTTGGAACAGACGTGTGTCGACGGCGGCGCTGAACCGCTGGTTCGAGGAGGCGGTCCAGGCCAATCCGCCGCCGGCCGTGTCCGGCCGACGCCTCAAGCTGAATTACATCACGCAGACCAAGGCGCGTCCGCCGAGCTTCGTGCTGTTCTGCTCGCGTGCGGACGCGGTGCCGCAGTCCTATCTGCGCTACCTCACCAACTCGCTGCGTGAGGCCTTCGAGCTGCCGGGCACGCCGGTGCGTATCACCTTGCGCGAGAAGGCCAATCCCTTCGCCCACAAGCGCAAGCGGCCGTCGTGAGCAACCAAGCCGGCGAGGCGATGGCGCAGGGCGCTGCGCCAGTCCGGCGCGGTGCGGTCGCCTTCATCTTCGTCACCATCCTGCTCGACATGCTCGCGCTCGGCGTGATCATGCCGATCCTGCCAAAACTGATCGAGAGCTTCGTCGACAACGACACGGCGCACGCGGCCCGCATCTTCGGCCTGTTCGGCACCGCCTGGGCGCTGATGCAATTCGTGTTCTCGCCGGTGCTCGGCGCGCTGTCGGATCGCTTCGGGCGGCGGCCGGTGGTGCTGCTGTCGAATTTCGGGCTCGCGGCCGACTATGTGCTGATGGCGCTGGCGCCGTCGCTGGTCTGGCTGTTCGTCGGCCGGGTGATCTCAGGCATCACCTCGGCGAGCATCTCGACCGCCTTTGCCTATATCGCCGACATTACGCCGCCGGAGCGGCGCGCAGCGGTGTTCGGCAGGATTGGAGCTGCGTTCGGCGCCGGCTTCGTGCTGGGCCCGGCGCTGGGTGGTCTGCTCGGCGATATCGATCCGCGCCTGCCGTTCTGGGCCTCGGCGGCCCTGAGCTTGGCCAATGCGCTCTATGGGCTCTTCGTCCTGCCGGAATCGCTGGCGCCGGACAAGCGCGCGCCGTTCCGCTGGAGGAGCGCCAATCCGCTCGGAGCGCTCCGCCTGCTGCGTTCGAACGTGGTGCTCGCTGCGTTGTCCGTCGTCAACTTCATCGCGCAGGTCGCGCATGTCGTGCTTCCCTCGACCTTCCTGCTCTACGCCACCTATCGCTACGGCTGGGATTCGAAGACCGTGGGATTGACGCTGGCGATGGTCGGCGTCTGCGCCATGGTGGTGCAGGGGCTCGCGATCGGTCCGATCGTGCGCGTGCTCGGCGAGCGCAACGCCTTGTTGATGGGCCTGTGCTGTGGCGCGGTCGGCTTCGTGATCTTCGGCGCAGCGCCGACCGGACCGCTGTTCTGGATCGGCATTCCCGTGATGTCGCTGTGGGGCATTTCGGGCGCCGCCATGCAATCGCTGATGACGCGGCTGGTCGCGCCCGATCAGCAGGGCCAGTTGCAGGGCGCGACCGCGAGCGTGCAGAGCGTGTCGCAGCTCGTCGGTCCGTTCCTGTTCACGCTGACGTTTTCATACTTCATCGGCGCCAGCGCGCCGTGGCAGCTGCCCGGCGCGCCGTTCCTGCTCGCGGCGGTGTTGATGGTGGCGTGCGTGGCGATCGCGGTGCGGGCGCTGGGAGCGGCGAAGACGGTTGCGTAGGGTGGGCAAAGCGAAGCGTGCCCACCGCCTTGTTCGGTTGTCGAGAGATGGTGAGCACGGCGCTTTTGCGCCTTTGCCCACCCTACGGCACCTATGCTCTTACTTCTTCACCAGCGGGCACTCGCTGTCCTTGAGCGGCTTGGCCGCATCTTCCGCCGGGATGGTCGCGACCAGCTTGTAATAATCCCACGGTCCCTTGGATTCTTCCGGCTTCTTCACCTCGAACAGGAAGGCGGGAATGATCCGGCGTCCGTCCTCGCGCAGCGGGCCCTTGCCGAACAGCGGATCGTCGGTCGGGATCTCCTTCATCTTGGCGACAACTTTGGCGCCGTCGTGCGGATTGCCGCCGAGGGCGTCCATCGCCTTCAGAAGATGCAGCACGGCCGCGTAATTGCCGGCCTGCGTCATCGAGGGCATCGCCTTGTTGGCGACCTTGTCCTGGAAGCGCTTCGAGAAGGCGCGCGTGCCTTCGTTGAGGTCCCAATAGAAGGATTCGGTGAAGGTCAGGCCGTGCGCGGTCTTCAGGCCGAGCGAGTGGACGTCGTTGATGAACAGCAACAGCGCCGCGAGCTTCTGGCCGCCTTCGACGATGCCGAACTCGGCCGCCTGCTTGATCGAGTTGGTGGTGTCGCCGCCGGCATTGGCGAGACCGACGATCTTCGCCTTCGAATTCTGCGCCTGCAGCAGGAAGGAGGAGAAATCCGACGTGTTGAGCGGATGCTTGACGCCGCCGAGCACCTTGCCGCCGTTCGCGGTGACGACCGCGCTGGTGTCACGCTCGAGCGCGGCACCGAAGGCGTAGTCGGCGGTCAGGAAGAACCAGCTGTCGCCGCCGGCCTTGGTCAGCGCCTTGCCGGTACCGTTGGCGAGCATGTAGGTGTCGTAAGTATAGGAAATGGTGTTGGCGTTGCAGGCCTTGCCGGTGAGGTCGGCACTGGCGCCGCCATTGTTGAGCAGGACCGCGTTCTTTTCCTTGACGACGTTGCTGACGGCCAGCGCCACGCCGGAGTTCGGGGTGTCGGCGATCACATCGACCTTCTGGGTGTCGATCCACTGCCGCGCGATGTTGACGCCGACGTCCGGCTTGTTCTGGTGGTCGCCGCTGATCACCTCGATCTTCCAGCCCTTGGCGCGGAGACCGGAATCTTCCACCGCCATGTTGACCGCCGCCACGGCGCCGGGGCCGCCGATGTCGGCATAGAGGCTGGACATGTCGTTGAGCACGCCGATCGTGACGGATTTTTCCTGGGCGAAGGCGGATGTGGCAAAACCGAAGGCGGCACAGGCCAGAAGAGCCGCGGAGCGGCGCGCGAACGTCGTCGTCATAAAAGCTTTCCTCCATTGTCAAACATGCGGACGGCTCTCTTGAATGGGAGCCTTGTTCCGGCTGATGGCTCTACCGTGTCCCACGGCCGGCGGCAATGCGCCTAAAGCCGGATGACGCTGCGTCGCAGCGTCATCCCTCCGTTAACTTTTGGGCAAAATGCGTCGAGACGCTATTTCAGCGCGTCCGATGTCAGCTTGAATTTCTGGATGCGCTTTCCGGTGTCGACCTCGGCGGTATAGACGTTACCCTTGGCGTCGATCGCCATGGCGTGCACCCAGTGGAATTGTCCGGCATTGCGGCCGTTGTGCCCGAAGCTGCCGACCACGCTGCCGTCGTCGCGCCTGATCACCCTGATCTCGTTGTTCTCGCCGTCCGCGCTGAGCAGCCAGGTCTGCTTCGGATCGGGCCAGATTGCGACGTCCCACACCGCGCCATTGCCGAGGGTGTTCTTCTCGAAGAAGAATTCCTTCACGAAGGTGCCGTCCGTCTTGAACACCTGGATGCGGTTGTTGATGCGGTCGCAGACATAGACGAGACCGTCATTGGCGAGCTTCACGCAGTGGACGGGATTGCCGAACTGCTGGGACACCGGCGCCTTGGGATCGTACGCCGCCTGCTTGGTGTCATCAGGCTTGTTGCCGTAGGCGCCCCAGTGCCGCTTGTAGGCGAGGGTCGTTGCGTCGAACACGATGACGCGGCGGTTGCCGTAGCCGTCGGCGACATAGATTTCGTTGGCGGCCTTGTCGATCGCGGTCTCGGCGGGTTTGCCGAGCTGTGTCGTGTCGTTGCTGCCGAGGCTCGGCGCGATCTTGCCGATCTGGGCGACGAACTTGCCGTCGAGCGTGAATTTCAGGATCGCGTTGTCGTTGTCGGCATTGCCGCCGACCCAGACGAAGCCGCGCTCGTCGACCTCGATGCCGTGCTCGCGGCCGACCCATTCATAGCCTTCGCCCGCGCCGCCCCACGATCGCAGCAGATTGCCGTCGCTGTCGAATTCGAGCACCGGCGGCGCCGACACGCAGCATTTCGAACGCGGCGGAGTGAGGCTCGCGCCTTTCTCGTCGTCGGTGAGGGAGCGGGGGCGATGGATCACCCAGATGTGGCCCTGCCAGTCGACGGTGATGCCGCCGACCTGGCCGAGGATCCAGTTGTTCGGCAACGGCTTTGGCCAGGAAGCATCGACTGCGAAGGTCGGGACATCGCTGGCGGTCGCCGCACCCGGAAGCGCAAACGCGACGGCCGCGATCAGGACAGAGAGGACGCGAGAGACATTTGCGAGCGCACGCTTAAAGCTTGCGCGATTCCGCCATGGTGCCATAGCAACCTCCCTTTTTTGGCCTGCGGCTTGCTGCCGCTTGAGCGCGGGCAGTCAATCGCGGGGAGGCCGTCAAGTCAATCAGGCCGGCGAGCGGAAGCTCATCAGGCTGCGGGTCTTGTAGTCGTAGAACTTGCCGGTTTCGGTCCAGTCCGGCGCGCACATCGGCACGATGAATTCGGCGACCTGCTCGGCTGTATCGAGCGTCGCCGGATCTTCGCCCGGCATCAGCGTCGCGCGCATGCGGGTGCGGACGGGGCCCGGATTGAACAAATTGACGCGCAGTTTCGTATTCGCGGTCTCCTGTGCCCAGGCGCGCGCCAGCGTTTCCAGCGCCGCCTTGGACGCCGCGTAGGGACTGACATAGGCGGTCGCCTTGTTGGCAGCGCCGGACGTGACGAACACCGCGCGGCCGGCGTCGGACTGCTTGAGCAGCGGCTCCATGCAGCGGATCAGCTGGAAGTTCGCGGAGACGTTGACCGCCATCACGTCGGTGAAGGCCTTCAGCTCGATATGGCCGATCGGCGAGGAGGGGCCGAGCACGCCGGCATTGCCGACGAGGATGTCGAGCTTGCCGTAACGCTCATGCAGGCCGGCGCCGAGCCGCGCGATGCCGTCGGAATCGGTGAGGTTGAGCGGCACCAGCGTTGCGGTGCCGCCGTCCTTGCGGATCTCGTCGTCGAGCTCTTCCAGCCCGCCCTGCGTGCGCGCCACGGCGACGATATGCGCGCCGGCCTTGGCCAGCGCCCTGGCCGTGGCGAAGCCGATGCCGCGCGAGGCGCCGGTGACGAGAGCGATGCGGTTGGCGAGGGGATTTGTCATCAAGAGGTTCTATCCAGCGTCGTCCTGGCGAAAGCCAGGACCCATACGCCGTGACGTTTATGGCTAGGGAAGATGATTGTCACACCTTCTTCGAACCAGAGAGGCCTGTGGTAATGGGTCCTGGCTTTCGCCAGGACGACGGCCGTCAGCTCGCCTCCGCCAGCAGCGACAATTGCCGCGGCTGCTGCTCGGTCTGGGTCTGGTCGGTGAGGTGGGTCGGATAGGCCCCGGTGAAGCAATGGTCCGAGAATTTCGGATTGGCGGGGTCGCGGCCGGGCTCGCCCATGGCGCGGTACATGCCGTCGATCGAGAGGAAGGCGAGCGAATCGGCGCCGATGATCTCGCGCATCTCTTCGAGCGAATGCGTCGCCGCAAGAAGACCCCCGCGGTCCGGCAGGTCGATGCCGTAATAGTCGGGATAGAGGATCGGCGGCGAGGCGAGGCGGAAATGTACTTCCTTGGCGCCGGCATCGCGCATCATGCGAACGATCTTCTTCGAGGTGGTGCCGCGCACCAGCGAATCGTCGATCAGGATGATGCGCTTGCCTTCGATCGCGGCGCGGTTGGCCGAATGCTTCATGCGCACGCCGGACTCGCGGATCGCCTGGGTCGGCTGGATGAAGGTGCGGCCGACATAGTGGTTGCGGATGATGCCGAGCTCGAACGGCACGCCGGAATGCTGGCTGTAGCCGACCGCGGCGGGCACGCCGGAATCCGGCACCGGCACCACGACGTCGACCGGCACGTGGCTCTCCTTGGCGAGCTGCGCGCCGAAAGCCTTGCGCACCTCATAGACGGAGCGGCCGTGGACGATGGAATCCGGACGTGAGAAGTAGATGTACTCGAAGATGCAGGGCCGCGGCGCAATCGGTGGGAACGGCTTGTGAATGTCCTGGCCGCTCTCGTCGAACACGATGACTTCACCGGGTTCGATGTCGCGCACGAAGCGCGCGCCGATGATGTCGAGGGCGCAGGTCTCGGACGTCAGGATTGGGCAGCCGTCGAGATCGCCAAGCACCAGCGGACGGATGCCGCGCGGGTCGCGCGCGCCGACCAGCTTTTTGTTGGTCAGCGAGACCAGCGCATAGGCGCCCTCGATCTCGCGCAGCGCGTCGACATAGCGTTCAATGAAGCGGCTGCGCCTGGAGCGCGCGACCAAATGCAGGATCACTTCGGTGTCGGTGGTCGACTGCATCATCGCGCCGCTTTTCACGAGCTCGCGACGCAACGTCAGGCCGTTGGTGAGATTGCCGTTGTGGGCGACCGCAAGGCCGCCGGCGTTGAGCTCGGCGAACAGCGGCTGCACGTTGCGCAGGATGGTGGCGCCGGTGGTGGAATAGCGGACATGGCCGACTGCCATTGTGCCGGGGAGGCGGTCGATCACCTCGCGGCGGGAGAAGGTGTCACCGACGAGGCCGAGGCGGCGTTCGGAATGAAAGCGGCCACCGTCATAGGAGACAATGCCGGCTGCTTCCTGACCACGGTGCTGAAGGGCGTGGAGGCCGAGCGCCGTGATGGCGGCGGCATTGGGGTGGCCGTAGATGCCGAAGACGCCGCATTCCTCGCGCAGCGTATCCCCCTCCAGATCGTCTTGAAGTTCCAGCGCGGCCGGGCCGAGATCAAGTAGGGCGTCCTGGTCAGGATTTCGCATCTCGTCCGAGCCTCTCGTTAGGGCTTAATCATCGCGCCGCGGGTTTCTCGATCAGCTTTTTAAGGCTGTCACGAGCCGGTTTGCTGTATCCGTCGCCACTGCCCGAAGGCTGCTGCTCGGAATCAGTTTGCTCTTCATCTGGTTTGTTTTTCTTGAATCTCTTCAAGATGGTGTTCTCGGGGTCGTCAGGCAAGAGGGCCATCAGCCAATCCCCGGTTCCCTGGAGCACCACGCGGGATTTGGCCCCTGTGACCCAATCCGGGCGCTGCTTGTCCGGTACCAGCCAGGTGAAGAACAGGAAGGCGACCACGACGATCAAAAGCCCGCGTGCCAGCCCGAACAGGAAGCCGAGGGTGCGGTCCAGCGCGCCGATGCGCGAATCCAGGATCATGTCGGAGATCCGGACCGTGATCACGGAGACCACGACCAAAGTGCCCACGAACACGCCAGCGACCACGACCACGCTCGCGACGGTATCGTTGTTGAAATAGGTCTTTGCGGTCGGCAGCAGCTTCGAGAATGAGTAAAGGGTGACGATCGCCGCCGTGCCCCAGGCCGCGATCGACAGGATTTCGCGCATGAAGCCGCGAACCATGGCGAGCAGGCCCGAAATCAGCATCACACCGAGCAGGATCAGGTCGAGGATGGTTACTGGCATCGGCTGGTCTGGTCCGCTCGTACTTCAAGGTGCTCAGCGAATCGGTGTTTGGCCGCCCGCCCTAAGTGAGGGCCAGACGACGTTCCCGGCAAGGCCGCAACCACGCAATCCCATGCTGCTTTTGTGACGGCTGTATAGCGGCGAGGGCGGGGCACGTCACCACCGGCTAACCCTCTCCGCGGCGGAATCTTGCCGGTGTGGCATTTTTCTCTGCCGGTGCGCTCGAGTCGCCTCGCCGGGAGCCGCGCGCGGCGATCTCGGCGACCAGCGTCGTCAGGCTGTTGATCGCGTTCAGCGACAGGCCGGCATCGCCGGCGGCTTCGCCCCGAGCCGATTCGGGCAGGACGGCACGCTGAAAGCCGAGTTTTGCCGCTTCTTTCAGCCTGGCCGGGGTCTGCGCCACCGGGCGCACCACGCCGGACAGCGAGATCTCGCCGAAATAGACCGCATCGGTGGGTAACTGCGCATTAACCAGGGAAGACACCAGCGCCGCCGCAGCGGCCAGATCAGCCGCGGGCTCGTGGATGCGCAGGCCGCCCGCGACGTTCAGATAGACGTCGTGGCCCGACAGCTTGACCCCGCAATGGGCTTCCAGCACCGCCAGCACCATCGACAAACGGCTCGGATCCCAGCCGACCACGGCCCGTCGCGGGGTGCCGAGCGAGGTTGGCGCCACCAGCGCCTGCAATTCGACCAGAACGGGCCTTGTGCCCTCGATGCCCGCGAAGACTGCGGTGCCGGGCGTGCCGAGATCGCGCTCGGACAAAAACAGCTCGGAGGGGTTGGTGACTTCGCGCAGGCCGAGCCCCGTCATCTCGAACACGCCGATCTCGTCGGTCGGACCGAAACGGTTCTTCACGGCACGCAGGATGCGGAATTGCTGCGAGCCTTCGCCCTCGAACGACAGCACCGCATCGACCATGTGCTCGACCACGCGGGGGCCTGCGATCTGTCCGTCCTTGGTGACATGGCCGACCAGGATGATGGCCGCGCCGGTCCTCTTGGCAAATCGAATCAGGGCCTGCGCCGAGGCGCGCACCTGCGTCACCGTGCCGGGTGCCGATTCCACCGTGTCGGTCCACATCGTCTGGATCGAATCGATCACGATCAGCCGGGGCACCGCGCCCTCGGACAGCGTCGAGACGATGTCCTCGACCGACGTCTCGGCGGCGAGCTGCACCGGCGCGTCCGACAGCCCGAGCCGTTCGGCGCGCAGCCGAACCTGCGCGACCGCCTCTTCGCCGGAGATGTAGACGACGCGGTGCCCGGCGCGCGCGAGCAGGCTTGTGGCCTGCGTCAGCAGCGTCGACTTGCCGATGCCGGGATCGCCGCCGACCAGCAGCACCGAGCCGCGGACGAAGCCGCCGCCGGTCACGCGATCGAGCTCCGTCATGCCCGAGGACAGGCGCGGAGCGTCCTGGGTTTTTCCGGACAGGCTCTCCAGCGCGAACGTCCGCCCCTTGCGCTTGGAGCGGATCGACACCGGCACGCTGCCGGTCGTGTCCTCCTCCGCGAGCGTATTCCACTCGCCGCAGGACTCGCACTTGCCCTGCCAGCGGTTATAGGCCGCGCCGCAGTTCTGGCAGACGAAGGAAAGTGTGTTCTTGGCCATGGGGACAGCGAGTTAGGGGACAGCGAGTCGGGGGTTTCAGGTTTGCTGATAGCACGGAATGACGGGTCGAGAGCGTGAGTCCGAGCGGACCGCATATCGCAACTCGACCCGCCCGATACACCCTTTGTTAGCTCTATGCCGCCGCGTCCGGCCGGACTTTGCCAAATATTAGCGGACGCGGGTCCAGTTTCGGAACCGATACGGGATGGCGAAACGAATGACCGGACTCTTGCGGATATTGCTGGCTTTCGGCATCGCCTGCGGCGTTGTGATGCCGTCTGGCGGCGCTATTGCGGCCGATGCGAATCGTCTCAACGTCGTCTTCGTCAACCCGGGCAAGACCGGCGAGGTCTATTGGGACATGGTTTCGCTGACCATGCAGGCCGCCGGCCGCAAGCTCGGCGTGCATGTCGAGGTGCTGACCAGCGAGCGCAATTACCGCACCATGCAGGAGCTCGGGTTCGGCGTGGTGGCACGCAGCGACAAGCCCGACTTTCTCATTCTCTCGAACGAGGAATCCGCCGCCGTCCCGATCATGGAGGCAGCCGAGGCCGCCGGGATCAGGACGCTGCTGCTCTCGAACACGCTGATCGGCGACGATGCGGCGCGTCTTGGACCGCCGCGTCAAAAGCTCAAGACCTGGCTCGGCGACATCACGACGGATCTTCAGACCGCGGGCGCGCGGATGGCCAATGCCCTGATCGACGCGGCGCGTGCCGAGAAATGGCAGAGCCCGGACGGCAAGATCCACATTCTCGGCATCGGTGGCGACGAGATCACGCCGGCCTCGATCGCCCGCAACGCGGGTCTCAAGCTCGCGGTGGACACAGCGCCCGACGTCGTGGTGGATCGGATGCTGTTCGCCAACTGGACCCAGTCGGAGGCCGAGCATGTCACCACGAACTATCTGAGCTGGGCCGCGCGCAAGGAGATCCGGCCTGCGGGCATATGGGCCGGAAACGATCCGATGGCGCTCGGGGCGCTTCGCGCGGTGATCGCTGCCGGCCTCAAGCCCGGGTGGAACATCCAATTGGTCGGCCTCAACTGGTCGGAGGATGCGCTGCGCGAGATCAAGGCGGGCCGCCTGCTCCTGACCGACGGTGGGCACTTCCTGCTCGGTGGCTGGTCGATCGTTCTCTTGCGCGACTACGCCGATGGCTGCGATTTTGCGGACGTATCACCCCGTGTCGAGGTCAAGACGTCCGCCATCACGCGCGACAACCTCGCTGCGGTTGGTGACCTCATCACCACGCGTGCCTTCGACCGGATCGATTTCGCGCGTTTCAGGGCCAAGACAGGGCGCTGCGGCCAGTACGACTTCTCCGTCGATGCGCTGATCTCGTCGCTGACTCCTGTGGAAGGTGCTGCCGACTGATGCGAAACGCCGACGACATGACCGATCCGGATCGCAAGCAGCAGGCGGTGCCGCCGCGCTTGCGCTCGGTCGTCCGCGCGATGATCTGGGCCACCGTCCCCGTTCTGTTGCTGGTGCAATTGCTCGCCTCCGCCGGCGTCGAGGCCTCGAGCTTCTGGTCGCAGATCAGGCAGCTCGACGCGCGCATCGCCCGCGTCGCGGAGAGCCGCGCCGAGCTGATCGCCGAACCGCTCTGGAAGATGCGCTACGACCAGGTCACGAGCGTGCTCAACGAGATCATGCACGACGAGAGCATCGCCGCGGCGGCCGTTTACGACGATACCGGAATCGCGATTGCCCGCGTGGTGGCGCGCCCGGCGGGGCAGGCGGTCGCGGAGATCTCGCGTCCGATCAACTACAGCAATGGCAACATGGCGGTGCAGGCCGGCCGCATCGCGATCGTATATTCGCATGCGGCGCTCTATGCGGACACGGGCAGCCGTCTGGTGCTGCTGTTGGTCGTTGGCCTGTTGGCAACGTTTGCGACCCTGATCGCCATGCGGATCTCCGCCAACCTCTTCATCGGCAGGCCGCTGGCGGCAATGATGTCCGCGATCCAGCGCAGCAAGCAGGATGGCCGCGCCTATCCGGCGGAAGTCAAGTCCTCAAACGAGTTCGGTCAGCTCGCGCATGCCTTCAACGCCATGCAGCACACGACGTCGGGTGCGCTCGACCGGCTCGGGCACATGGCCGCGCACGATCCGCTCACGGGGCTGCCCAATCGCCGCTCGCTATCCGAGCACCTCGTGACCCTGAGTCACGATGCCGGCTCGCCGGACGCGCTGATCGCGCTCTGCTTCATCGATCTCGACGACTTCAAGGGTATCAACGACACCTTTGGCCATGATTCCGGCGACAAGTTCCTGGTGCACATTTCCGAGCGCCTTCGTGGTGCGGTCGAACCGCAAGATTGGGTGGCGCGGCTCGGCGGCGATGAATTCGTCGTCATTCGACCCGAGGTCAGCAACGAGGAGGCCGCGCACAAGTTTTCGCGCCACTTGCTGGATGCGATTTCCGAGCCGATCCGGCTTCACGACAAGCAGGTCGTGCCGCGTGCCAGCATCGGTCTTGCCGTGCGCCGTGCCGGAGATCCCGAGCTTTCGCACCTGCCGGCGCTCGCCGACATCGCGCTCTACCATGCCAAGAGCAAGGCGCCCGGCACGGTCGCGGTGCTCGACGAAGCGCTTCAGCGCGACTATCGCCGCCGCCGGGAGCTCGAACTTGCCATTCCCACAGGCTTCGACGAGAGGCAATTCGAGGTCTGGTATCAAAGCCAGGTCGATCTCGAAAGCCATGACATCGTCGGCCTGGAAGCGCTGATCCGCTGGCGCCATCCGGAACACGGCGTGATCGGTCCGGGCGAATTCTTGCCGCTGATCGAGCGCAGCGGCAACAATGCGCGGCTGACGCGCTATGTGCTCACCGACGCCTGCCGCGCCCTGCAACATCTGGCTGCGGCCGGCAGGCCGCATATCCGGATCGCGATCAATCTGCCGCCGTCCGAGCTCGCCGACCATTCGTTCGCCGCCGAGCTGCGCGCGACCTGCGCGCGCTTTGAAGTCGCGGCATCATTGCTGGAGCTCGAGATCACCGAGGGATCGCTGATCAACAACATGACCAGCGCATCCGAGACGCTGCACCGGCTGCGGCGCCTGGGTGCCACCATCGCGCTCGACGATTTCGGCACCGGCTACAGCTCGCTCGCCCATCTCAGGCGGTTTCCGCTGGACAAGGTCAAGATCGACAAGGCCTTCATCAACGAGATCCCTGACAGCGCGGAAGACAAGGCGATTGTTGGCGTGATCGCATCGCTCGCCGGCACGCTGGGCCTCACTTTGGTGGCCGAAGGCATCGAGCGCGCCGAGCAGGCCCAGGCCATGCGCGAGATGGGCGTGAGGTTCGGGCAGGGCTTTCTCTATCATCGGCCGCAGCCACTCGAGGCCGTGTTGCTATGGCTCGAGGGACGGCCGGTCCACCACAGCCGGGTCCTCGACGACAGCCCGTCGATCGCGCCCGAGTTTGCCGTCTGAGGCAGCGCGGCTACGGCTGCGCCGCATTCCACAGCATGGAGAGGCCGGCGGCGATCATGATCGCGTCCATCACCACGCGGAACATCTCCGGCTTCAGGCGCAGCACGAAGCGTTTGGCGATGAAGGCGCCCGCCATCAACGAAGATCCAGCGATCAGGCCTTTGACGAACACATCGCCAGTCAGCGCGCCGAACCGTTCGAAGGTCACGGATTTCGCGGCATAGAGCCCGAGCGAAGAAGCCGCTTCGGTGGCGAGGAAAGCGCCCCGGGACAAGCCATAGAACAGGAATAGCGGGACGCTGAGCGGGCCGGTGGAGACGACGATGCCGGTGAGATAGCCGATGACGACCCCGCCGATCGCCAGATGCCAGAGATTGGCCTTGAGATCGTGCCGCGCCAGCCAGTGTCGCACCGGCACCATCGCGATCAGGAAGACGCCGATGGCGAGATCGACGGCGTGCGAGGGCAGGGCCAGCAGCGTCCGCGCGCCGAGTACGGCGGCTGGAATGCCTGTCACCGAATAGGCCGCGCAGGCCTGCCAGTCGACCTCGCGCCACCAGGCCAGGATCCGTGAGAAGTTGGCCATGACGGCGGCCACCGCAATGATCGGCACCGCCTCCTTTGGCCCGTAAGCATAGACCAGCACCGGCATCAGCATGATCGACGAGCCCGTGCCGACGATGCCGGAAATGGTGCCTGCGACGAGGCCGACGATGAGGACGAAGAGGAAAGCCAAAACGGTCTCCACGAATCGGGAGAGTTTAGACGTGGCCAGCGGCGGGGGCGATCCGCGAGGCGAGGGAACCCAATCTTGCCGACGAGAGCCCGGCGTTAACCATCGCCGACAGTTCCAGTCTGAGCGAAATCGCTTCGAAGTTTCTTAAATCTTACTGGATACCTCTCGTGGGCATAGTGACCTGGGGGACGAGGTATGGGTAAGCGGGTCAAACGCGGAAAGGCGCAGACGTTCGCAATCCCGATGGCCGCGAGACTTGCAATCGGCGCCGTGGCCGTTGCCGCGTTGGGGTACGGTTTGCTGTCTCGACCGACGAACGTGCAAGCGACACGAAAGCCGTCCGCGCGCGAAGCCCAAGCGTCGTCAACTCCGGTTTACGTCGCAACGCCGGTTCATGCATCATCGTCACCTCCCACTCCGGCTTCGGCTCCACCTCCGGCCCCGGCGCCTCTGGTCGAACCGCCCAAAGCTGCCGACGTTCCCGGAGCATTTGTTCGGCAGGTGGTTGACTACGCCAGCCGCCAGACGCCGGGCACCGTGATCATCGATACCAAGAACACCTTCCTCTATTTCGTTCTGAACGACGCACAAGCACTGCGCTACGGCATCGGTGTTGGCCGCGAAGGTTTCACATGGTCCGGTGAGCAGACCGTGGCTCGCAAGGCAGAATGGCCCGATTGGCATCCGCCTGCGGAGATGGTCTCGCGTCAGCCTTATCTGCCGCGGTTCATGGCAGGTGGCCCCGGCAACCCGCTCGGCGCTCGGGCGATGTATCTGGGCGACACCGAATATCGAATTCACGGCACCAACAAGCCCGATACGATCGGGAAGCGGGTCTCGTCCGGCTGCATCCGACTGACCAATGAGGACGTCGTTGACCTCTATGATCGCGTGAAAGTCGGCGCGAAAGTGATCGTGCTTCCGACAACCGTTGCCCGCCGACCACCCCAGGGAGCGCCGGCCGACGCCGCTTTCCGATTGCCGGACCCGGCATCGCCGTCGAACCGGCCATCGGCAACTCGCGCGCAGATGCCGTCGCCTGGACCGAGGATCGCCGAGGCCCAGTAACGCGTCCTCCGTCGCCATCCTGCAACTGAGGACAAGGCGCCAATGCAAGGCGCCTACGAGGTCAGCTCCTGGCCCATCGCACGGTTTGCGTGTCGGGCGAAGTGTCTCGACCGGTGAAAATCTGCGTTTCGCAGTATACGTAACCCATTGATTTGCCAGCGGTCGGCTACTGTGCATGGGGTTGTTTTTCACGTTTTTAGTGGGTTGGCGCGGCAAGTCGGTGCTCGCAGCATGTGGAGCAAGGCCGGCTGCGCGCTGCTGACAGCATGTTGGCAGCAGGGTCCGGCTACGACCATCTCCTGACAAAACGGAGAGCGGGTCATGCCGATCGAGGCAAGCTGTCATTGCGGTGAGACGGTGTTCGAGGTGACGGAGGCGCCCTCGAGCGTGACCCGTTGCACCTGCTCGCTTTGCGCCAAGCGCGGCGCGTTGTGGGCCTATTACACGCCGGCGCAGTTTCGGCTGCTGTCGCCCGCGGAGAACGTCGCGACCTATCTCTGGGGCAGCCGCACGGTCAAACACCATTTCTGCGCAAGCTGCGGCTGCGGTACCTATTCGGAGTCGCCGGACTGGTCGACCGGCAAGCCCGATTTCGACAATCCGAGGGTCGCCGTCAACGCGCGCCTGTTCGACGAATTCGATCTGGAGGCCGTGCCGGTGACCATGATCGACGGCAAGAATTTATGGTGAGCATGCGCTCTCGCGCATGTCTGCTGCTCGTCAGTGCTCTTGAGGCACTCTTGAAAAGCTGATCTGTTTCCGCCCGACAGAAAAGGGGAGGAAGCCGATGATGCGTCTTTTCGCGCGAGTGATGCTCGCGATGTGTCTGGCCGTTGTAGTCGGCTTCCATGCCCAGGCGCAGACCAAGCCCAAGGTCACGACATCAGGACCGGATTTCCCCAAGACCGCGCTGTTCGTCGGCAACAGCTTCTTTTACTACAACAACGGCATGCCCGGGCATCTCTCCTTCATGGAGCGGGCTGCGTATCCTGAAAACAAGGCGGCCTATCGCAACACCATGGCAACGATCGGCGGCTCCGGCCTCGATTGGCACGACATGGAGAACCTGCTGCGGGCGGGCGGCCTCGGCGCCTATTCGTTCGACGAGCAGAATAACGTCGTCTTCAACAAGCCGGGCAGGCAGTACGACGCCGTCGTGATGATGGATTGCAGCCAGTGCCCGATCCATCCGCAATTGAAGGACGCGTTCGCGACCTTCGCGAGGAAGGACAGCGAGATCGTCCGCGCCCACGGCATGCGGCCGGTCCTGTTCATGTCCTGGGCTTACGCCGACAAGCCTGAGATGACGGAAGCGTTGGCCGAGGCCTACACGATCGCAGGCAATGCCAATGATGCGCTGGTGATCCCCGCGGGTCTTGCTTTCGCGCGCGTGCGCAAGCTGCAGCCCGAGCTAAATCTGTATGCGCCGGACAAGCGGCACCCGAGCCCCGCAGGCACGTATCTGGCGACCTGCGTGACGTTCGCCGCGCTGACGGGCCGCTCGCCGGTCGGCAATTCCTACACGATGGGACTGGACGCGCCGACGGTGGAGCTGCTGCAAAAAGCAGCGTGGGACACAGTGCAGGAGTATTACGGGCTTTGACCTAGCGCAGCACGACCCACGCCGGTGCGTGGTCGCTCGCGCCTTCCTCGCCGCGAACCTTCTTGTCCACGCCGGCTTTTGCGAGGCGTGAGGCGAGGGCAGGGCTGAGCAGGAGATGATCGAGCCGCAGGCCCGCATCGCGCGGCCAGCGGTTTCGCTTGTAATCCCAGAAGGTGTAGATGCGCTGCTCCGGGTGCAGTTCGCGGATCGCGTCACACCAGCCTTGTGCCAGCAGCGAGGCAAAAGCCGCACGGCTCTTCGGCTGGATCAAGGCATCCTTGTCCCACGAGCGCGTCGGATAGATGTCGATCTCATCAGGCGCAACGTTGTAGTCGCCGGCGAGCACCACGGGCAGCTCCTGCTTGATCAACGTTTTGGCGTGGCGCTTGAGCCGCGCGAACCAGTCTAGCTTGTAGTCGAATTTCGGTCCCGGCTGCGGATTGCCGTTCGGCAGGTAGATGCTGGTGACGATGACACCGCGTACCGCGGCCTCGATGTAGCGGGCTTCGTGATCGGCAGGCTTTCCCGGCAAGCGATCGCGGGTGAGAACGGGCTCGGCATTGCGGGCCAGAATCGCGACGCCGTTCCAGGTCTTCTGTCCACACCACACAGCGCCGTAACCAGACTTTTCGATCGCGGCTGCCGGAAATTCGCCATCACTTGCCTTCAACTCCTGAAGTGCGACGACATCGGGCTTCGCCGTTCGCATCCATGCCAACAGATTGGGCAGGCGGCGATTGATGTTGTTGATGTTGAACGTCGCGATCTTCATGTAGAGCTACCGGCTCCTGCCTTCCGCTTCCGGAGAAACAATGTCCAAGTTGAGCTTTGCCGTCATAGCCGTCGCCGTTGCGTTCTCCGGGGGCGCCTCGGCACAATCATCCGATCCGCGCGGCGCGTGCAAGGCGGACTATGACAAATTCTGCGCCGGCCTTGCGCCGGGGGGCGGCATCGTCGCCTGCCTCAACGGCAAGCGCGATCAGCTCAGCGCAACTTGCAAGACGGCGCTGGACAGCAGGAAGAAGAAGTAAGCGGCGCGCCGCTCAGCCCCGCAGCGGCGGCGGGCTTGCGGGCTGTTCGATCGGTGGCGGAGCGGGCGCCTGCTGCTCGACTGCCTGCGCGGGAGCCGGCTTGGCCAGCGGCTCCACCACATTCCCGCCTTTGTAGATGCGGGCGTAGCGGCGGCCGAGGCTGGTCAGCACCTCGTAGCCGATCGTTCCGAAATGATGCGCGAGCTCGTCGACGGTGATGCCCTCGCCGAGCAGCGTCACCATGTGGCCGCGCCGCGCCGCGTTCGGCGGCAGATCGGTGATGTCGATCGCGATCAGGTCCATCGAAACGCGGCCCGCGACAGGGCAACGCTTGCCGGCGACGATGACCTCGGCGCCGCGGGTGCCGTCATTGGAGCTTGCCGCGCGGAAATAGCCGTCGGCATAACCGACCGCGATGATTGCGAGTTTCGTCGGCCGCCGTGCGGTCCAGGTGCCGCCATAGCCGACGCTCTCGCCACGCTCGACATTGCGGATTTGCACGATGCGGGCCTTGAGATCGATCACCGGCTGCATCGGATTGTCGGCCTCCGGCGTCGGGTTGACGCCGTAGAGCGCGGCGCCCGGCCGCACCATGTCGAACTGGAAGGGCGCGCCGAGGAAGACGCCGGACGAATTGGCGAGCGCCGCCGGCACGCCGGAGAATTCGCTGGCGATGCCGCGGAAGGCCGCGAGTTGCTTGGCGTTCACCGGGCTGTTGAGCTGCTCGGCCGCAACCAGATGGCTCATCACCAGCGTGATGCCGTGATCGCCGGCGTTGATGCGGGGGATGATGGCCTGCGCTTCCGCAAGCGTCAGGCCGAGCCGGTTCATGCCGGTGTCGATGTGGATGGCGGCGCCACCGGTCCAGCCGGTGCGCCGACAGAATACGTCCCATTCGGCGAGTTCGTTGAGATCGCCGATCACGGGGCGGCAGTTGATCTGGGCGTAGTGCTCGCCGGTGTTCTGGAAATAGCCGCCGAGCACGTAGATCGTGGGCTCTGGCACCGCCGCACGCACCTTGCGCGCTTCTTCGATGGTGGCGACGAAGAAGGTCTTGCAGCCGGCCTTGTTCAGGGCACGCGCGACCTGCTCGGCGCCGCAGCCATAGGCGTCTGCCTTGATCACCGCCGAGCATTCGGCCGGCACCGCCGTCTTCTCGAGCTTGCGCCAATTGGCGATGATGGCATCGAGATCGACCGTGAGCACGCCACCGAAGGTCGCGAGCGCGGCAGCCTGATTGGCCTCCGCGGAGAGAAGGCCGGATTGCGGGATGATTTTCGGGTCGGACGCCATTGTCATGGCGCCGTTTTACGCAAGAGGACGGTCAGGTTCAACCCAGGGAACTCAGTAGTCGCCGCCGCTGCGGTCGGGTACCTGGCTGTCCGGCGCAAGGTCGCCGAACCGTGTGATCGACGCTTCGAAGGCCAGATCGACGGTGCCGGTCGGGCCATGGCGCTGCTTGCCGATGATGACTTCGGCCTTGCCATGCGCAAGATCCATGTCCAGGCGCCATTTTTCGTGCTCGGGTGTGCCCGGGCGCGGCTCCTTGTTTCCGAGATAATATTCCTCGCGGTAGACGAACAGTACGACGTCGGCGTCCTGCTCGATCGAGCCGGATTCGCGCAGGTCCGACAGCTGCGGCCGCTTGTCGTCGCGCGACTCGACTTGGCGCGAGAGCTGCGAGAGCGCAATCACGGGCACGCTCAGTTCCTTGGCGAGCGCTTTCAGACTGGTCGTGATCTCGGTGATTTCCTGCACGCGGTTTTCGCTGCGCTTGCCCGAACCCGACAAGAGCTGGATGTAGTCGATGACGATGAGGTCGAGGCCCTTCTGCCGCTTCAGCCGGCGGGCGCGGGCCATGAGCTGCGCAATCGAGAGACCGCCGGTCTCGTCGACATAGAACGGCAGCGACTGCAGCTCGATCGAGACTTCGCGGATCTTCTCGAAATCGGCCTCCGAGATGCCGCCGCGGCGGATCGACGAGGAGGGAATGCCGGTGCGCTCGGCCACGATACGCGTGGCGAGCTGGTCGGCCGACATTTCGCAGGAGAAGAAGCCGATGACGCCGCCATGGGCTGCCTTCATGGTGCCGTCGGCCTGGAGTTCACCGACATAGGCCCGGGCGACGTTGTAGGCGATATTGGTTGCAAGCGACGTCTTGCCCATGCCGGGACGGCCGGCGACGATGATGAGGTCGGAGTGCTGCAATCCGCCCATCTTGGTGTCGAGGTCGCGCAGGCCGGTCGAGATGCCCGACAGCTTTCCGTCGCGCTGGAACGCTTTTGCGGCCAGATCGACCGCAAGCGTCAGCGCCTGCGAGAATTTCTGGAAGCCTCCGTCGTAGCGGCCGGATTCGGCGAGTTCGTAGAGGCGGCGCTCGGCGTCCTCGATCTGCGCCCGCGGCGCGAAGTCGACCGGGGCGTCGTAGGCGACATTGACCATGTCCTCGCCGATGCCGATCAGGTCGCGCCGCAATGCCAGATCGTAGATGGTGCGCCCATAATCCTGCGCATTGATGATGGTGGTCGCTTCGGCGGCGAGGCGCGCCAGATATTGCCCGATGGTCATGCCGCCGATATCGGTGTCGGCGGGCAGGAAGGTCTTCAGTGTGACGGGCGTCGCGATCTTGCCCATCCGGATCAGGCTCGAGGCAGTCTCGAAGATGGTCTGGTGCAGCGGCTCGAAGTAATGCTTCGGCTCCAGGAAATCGGAGACGCGGTAAAACGCGTCGTTGTTGACCAGGATCGCGCCCAGAAGGCTCTGTTCCGCTTCAATATTATGCGGCGCGCTTCGATAGGCGGGGGTTCCGGCTTCGGGCGCGAGTTTGAGAACGTTCGAATCAGTCAGGGCCATGGGCGAGCGATAGCAATTTTCTGGGGCGGATGCGGGGCCGGGATAAAGCGCCGCCTCAGACCAAAGCGGAAGCAAAAGCTCGCCGCTATCAACCGATCATTAAAATGGTGGATGATTGGCCGCCGCAGCACGCGCCGCGCTTGACGGATTTTGGTGGAACTAGCTCGCGGCCTGGAAGTGGCGGCTACCGCGCCACGGAAAACGCCGGATGAAGTGAACCTAATGTGGGTACGGGCAGACCCATCGAGACGCGCGCGAAATAACGCACGCTGGGCGCTTTCAGCTCGGTTCAGACCAGCAGGAGGTAGACCAGTGCAACCAGGGCCGCCCCGACGCCGGTAGCGATCAGGGCGTAATCGGTGCGGAGGTCGTCCTGCACGTCGAATGAGGTTTTGGTCTCGTTGCTCATGGCGACGGTCTAAGCCAGGGCCGACGAGACTTATGTGAAGCAGATCACATCTCCCCGGATTCTTTCGGGGGTACAGCCGGAACGGGTTAGCAGGCGGGGGGTTGTTTCCCGACCTGCCACCAGGGAACGAGGCAAGCGATGCGGCCAGAACGGCAGCCCCGGAATTGGCGAAGCGAAGCAGGCAGCCGACTTTGGCTGTCGGGGCTGATCGCGGCCATGGAGCACGCTGAGCGGCCGGAAGTGCGTCGGGAACCGGTCGCCCCTGAAATCCTGAAGGCACTGCGGATGCAATTGGCCTTAACGGCCTCTTACCCGTCCGCTCCGATTTCGACCCTGCGCCACTAGGACTTATTCACCAGCCAGCTTCAACCTCGGCGTGGCGCCGGCTTCGACGGCCCGCAGCCGGGCTTCTTCACGCGCGATGTAGTTGCGTGTCGTCGGCACGACGCCTTGACGCCGTGTGAGTTGGATCTGGAAGTTCATCATATCCTGCTTGCGGAAGGTCATCTCGCTGGCTGCCAGATAAAATTCCCACATCAGCGCGAAGCGCTCGTCATACAGCTGCACGGCTTCTTCGCGCCGCGCCATGAAGCGCTCGCGCCATGCCTTCAGCGTTTCGGCGTAATGCAGACGCAGAATCTCGATGTCGCAGACCAGCAGGCCTGCCCGCTCGATCGCCGGCAGCACCTCCGAGAGGGCGGGGATGTAGCCGCCGGGAAAGATGTATTTGGCGATCCAGGGATTGGTGGAATCCGGGCCCTGCGAACGGCCGATCGAGTGCAGCAGCATGACGCCGTCCTTGTCCAGCAACTCGGCGCAGCGCCGGAAGTAGGTGTCGTAGAAGCGGGCGCCGACATGCTCCAACATGCCGACCGAGACGATGCGGTCGAACGGGCCGGCGATGTCGCGATAGTCCTGAAGCAGGAATTTGGCCGATCTGGTCAGGCCCTTTTCGGCTGCGCGCGCATTGGCGATCTGCAACTGCTCGGTCGACAACGTGACGCCGGTGACGTCAGCACCTGCGATCTCGGCGAGATAGAGCCCAAGTCCGCCCCAGCCCGAGCCGATGTCGAGGACGCGCTGGCCGTCGCTGACGAGCAGCTTTGCGGCGATGTGCCGTTTCTTGGCGAGCTGCGCATCGTCGAGCGTGCTCTCCGGCGTCTCGAAATAGGCGCAGCTATATTGCTTGTCGGCATCGAGGAAGAGCGAATAGAGCCTCGCATCGAGATCGTAATGGTGTGCGACGTTGCTGCGGGAGCGCGGGCGCGGATTGAACTGCTTCAGGTGCCGCACCAGATAGCGCAGGTGCCACCAGGGTTTTGCCCAGTGCGGCAATAGATCGGGTTGATCGAGCAGGATCGCGAGGGCATCAGCTATGGTGCCGTGCTCGACGACGAACTCGCCGTCCATGTAGGCCTCGCCAAGCCCGAGCTCGGGATTGACGAGGATCTTCCGCTCTGCGTCCGCGGTGACGAAGCGGACTGCGACCGGTTTGCCCGAGCCATCGCCGACGGTGAACTTCGAGCCCTTCGCCGTGGTCACCGTCATCGACCCGCGGCGGATGAATTGAGACAGGAATTGACGCAACAATCGATCCATCGGCACCCATCCTCTCGAGCGAACCCGAAGAGATGCGACTAACCCGGCCTTCACACCCTACGCCCGGGCATCTCAGCGGTTCCTATGCGTTTGCATCTAGATCTAGGGAGATGTCCCGGGCCCGCTATTGCGCTGTGCTCAAAGCGGATATTCCAAAACCGCTTAATCACATCCTTGCGCGCGGAGCCTGCTTCCATTCGCGGCTCAATCGGATAAAAGGTGACCCGCTGCGGCGCCGCCTGCCGGCTGCACCTCTCGGAATTCAATGGAGATGATGGGAATGTCGAGCCGAGCGCTCAGCCTCGCGATGGTCTTGCTTCTGATCGGCTTCGGCGCGACCGACACCGTTCTCGCGCAGGCGACGAACCTCGAGGCCGGCAAGGCCCCATCCCAGCTTTTCGCGCAGACCTGCAATGCATGTCACAAGAGCCCGCGCGGCCTGTTGAAGACGGTGGCGCCGGGCTCCTTGCCGGGCTTCCTGCGTCAGCATTACACGACCAGCCCCGACATGGCCGGCGTGCTTGCCTCTTACCTGGTCTCCAACGGAGCCACCGACACCCGCTACCAGGCCAAGGACGGCAAGGACAAGAAGGACGGCGCCAAGGACAAGGAAGCCGCTACCAATCCCGCGCAGTCCCCTGAACATCAGGGCCGCCGGCAACGTTCCCAGGAATCCGCCAAGCCGGAAGGCGAGGGTGCCGCTCCCGCGGCCGAGGGCGCGCGTCAGAAGCGCGCTGCGCGGCCGGCCGAAGAAGGAACGAAGGACGGCGCGAAGCCCGAGGGCCAGGCTGCACCCGAAGGGCGCAAGGCGAAGCGTCTCGGCAAGCGCGGCAAGCCGGGAAGTGATGAGGCGCCGAAGGTCGATGCCGCGGCGCCGACAGCAGACGACAAGAAGAGCGAGCCGAACGTCGAGTCCAAGCCCGAGACAAAGCCCGAGACTGCGAAGGTGGATTCCGGCGAGGCTAAATCCGAAGGCAGCAAACCCGAAGGCAGCAAGCCGTCCGAGAAGCCCGCCGAGGCCAAGCCGGAAAGCGCCAAGGTGGAGCCGCGCGGCAGCGAAGCTCCGGCGTTGCGGCCCGATCCGGTGCCGCAGGTGACGCCGGCGGCACCGCCCGCCGCGAAGCCCGCCGAGCCAGCTGCGCCCAAGGCGGCGGAAGAGGCTGCTCCCAAGCCCGCCGTGAAATCCGAACCGCCAGCGAAGTCGCAGGATCCGGCGCCCGCGACCGCTGCGGCCCCGCCAGCGCCGGCCGAATCGTCCGGTCCGCCGACGCCGCCGATTTCGCGATAGGCGACCACATTTTTGGACATGCGAAGGCCGCGCTCTCGCGCGGCCTTCGTCGTCTTGGGTACAAGCTCAATCTGTTGTCGCCCGCGGTCAGCGAGAAACGTGATCAAGCCGGGGCGTCAGGTCTCCGCGGTCGTCGCCGACGTTTTCTGCGTCAGCGACGGCGTCGAGAAGCAACCGGCAACGGCGCTCGCCTCGATCGCGATGCTGAGCGAGGACGTTGCTGCCACAACGAAAAGCCCGGCCGCCTGAGGCGACCGGGCTTCGAAAGCCTGCGCGAACGAGCGCGAGGCTTACTTCTCGGTCTCGTCAGCAGCCGGTGCCGGCTCGGCGTCGTCCTGCTGGGCTTCGGGGTCGAAGAACTCGCCGGCGGCTGCAATCGCTTCGGCCGCAGCATCCCGGTCTTCGTTACGGCTCGAGATGTCCTCGCCGCGGTTGATGCGCTCGGCCTCGTCCTGGCTGCGCGCCACGGTGACACTGATCTCGATCTCGACCTCGGGGTGGATGGCGACCGTGATGGTGTGCTTGCCGATGGTCTTGATCGGCGCGTCGAGCTGAACCTGCGGGCGGGACAGTGAAACGCCGTCGGCTTCGAACGCCACGACGATGTCGCGCACGTTGACCGAGCCGAACAGTTGGCCGGCTTCCGAAGCCTGACGGATCACGATGATGTTCTTGCCCTGGATCTTCTCGGCGACCTTGGACGCCTCGCCCTTGGACTCAAGGTTGCGAGCCTCGAGCTCGGCCTTCATGCCGTCGTACTTGGCACGGTTGTCGGCGGTGGCGCGCAGCGCCTTGCCGCGCTTGAGCAGGAAATTGCGGGCATAGCCGTCGCGAACCTTCACGACTTCGCCCATGTGACCGAGCTTATTGACGCGTTCCAGCAAAATGACTTCCATATTCGTTCTCCTTTGATGTGTTGAGTGAGTTGGAATTTCGAACTTGAACTTTCGGACTTGAACTCAAGAGGTCGGCAGCGGCGGTGGCTGGCGCGTACGAAGGAAGCGTTCGCGGAGGCCGAACACGGCGTCGGCAAGGCCGAGGATCACCATCGCGATGACGGGCCATCCGAACACGACCACGACGGCGTAGGTCGAGCCGAGCCAGAATGTGCGGCTCTTCAGCGCCAGCGTCAGCGTATGCAACACGGCAAAGCCGGTCAGTGCGTATCCCATCATTAGCGCCGCCGTCGCGATCTGCGCCACGATCGCAAGCAGTCCGCCGGTGAAGCAGAAGGCGAGCGCGATGCAGAGCGCCACGAGCGTCATCGGCGGCAGCTCCGCCGTCATCAGGTCCGGCCAGGGGCGCCGCAGCCGGCCGGACGTCGCCGTCACCTTGGTGCTGAGCCAGAGGTTGAGGGTCAGCGTCATCATCGCGACGATGGTGGCGCCGGCCGGCAAGATCCGCACCAGTGCGCCGACGAATTGGTCGGTCTCGCCGGAGCTCTGCGGGTCGGCGGCTCGGAGGAGGCGCATCAGGCCACGGCGCAGCGTGCCCGTGATGGTCTCGGCGTCTGTGCCGATCGTGAGCAGGGCGGCGATCGTGGTCAGTGTGGCGAAGCCTGCGATCCACAGCAGGATGCGGCCGACCGGATACCACTCGAGCGCTGGCTCAGTGGCGGCCTCCGGCGCGGCGGGTCCGACCTGCCGGCTGAGCAGGACGAGATGGCCGAGCCACCAGGCCGGCAATGCGACGGTGAGGGCAAAGGCGATGCAGTAGGGCAGGCCGAACAGGGCGCCGAGGCCAACCGCGGCGGCGATGCCGCCGAGGGTCGCGCAAAGCGGTCCCCAGCCGATCGAAGCGACCATCAGCGGCAGCGGTGCGAGATAGAACAGGACGAGCGAGATCAGCGCGCCCGAAGCGATCGAGGCGAACATCAGGGCCGACGCAGCGCCGGCGATCAGGGCTATCAGTCCAAAGGCCATCATCAGCTGTCCCGCTCCCTTCGAGCGGTTAGAGGCATCTCGCCCCAACCATCGGCGACCGGACGATCCGGAAGCCTTATGAGAAACTAGGTCGTACGGCCGGCGGCGATGTCGTCGCCGGCCGTATTCGTCTTAGCGAATGACGTAGGGCAGCAGGCCTAGGAACCGCGCGCGCTTGATGGCGCGGGCAAGCTCACGCTGCTTCTTCGCGGACACCGCGGTGATGCGGCTCGGCACGATCTTGCCGCGCTCGGAGACGTAGCGCATCAGCAGCTTGGAGTCCTTGTAGTCGATCTTCGGAGCATTCGCGCCCGTGAACGGGCAGCTCTTGCGGCGACGGAAAAACGGGCGGCGTGCACCGGCTTCAGCCATTGTTCTTACTCCCCATCCGTCGTGGTGGTGGTGGTGGTTTCAACGTCTTCGCGCGGACGGCGCGGACCGCGGTCACCGCGGAAGCCGCCACCTTCACGATCGCCACCACGGAAACCACCCTCGCGGTCGCCACGGAAGCCACCGCCTTCGCGATCGCCACGGAAGCCGCCGCCACGGTCGTCACGCTCGCGGTCACGATCGGCCTTGCGCATCATCGCGGACGGGCCTTCCTCGAGTTCCTCGACGCGAACGCTGAGATAGCGGATCACGTCTTCGCTGATGCGCTCCTGGCGCTCGATCTCGGCGATCGCCGCGGACGGCGCGTCGATGTTGAGCAGCACGAAATGCGCCTTGCGGTTCTTGTTCATGCGGTAGGTGAGGGAGCGTACGCCCCAATTCTCAGTCTTGGTGACCTTGCCGCCGAGACCTTCGACGATGCCGGTCATCTGCGCAGTCAGCTCTTCGACCTGCTGCGTGCTCGCGTCTTGGCGCGCGAGAAAAACATGCTCATAGAGAGCCATGGAAGTCCTTTCCTCATGTTGGCGCATCGCCCGGCGTCAAGCCCTTAAGAGGCCTTCGGAAAGGACTCTGGGATTAAGCTCAGAAGGCGGAAACACGGGACGACGGGCCGACTGGCCCTGCCACACCAAAATCACGAATGATTTGCTGAGACCGTCCGTTCAGCTCCCGGCCGGGGTCTGCGGATGGGCGCGTTATACGGATTTCGGCTGGCTTGGCAAGGTTGCAGGCGGCGGTTTCGGCGCGGATGGTCCCGATGCGGGCGGCTGGAACCACCGCGGACCACCATACCGGCTTGATTTATTTGTTTGTATGTCATACAAATAAGTCTAACGGGAGCGAACCCCAATGGCAGAAAAGCCGGCCCATGAGCCGCTCGAGGCGGCAGGCGACCCCAAGCACGCCGCCCGCGCCACGCGGTCGGCCGGCCGCAAAATGCGCTCGCTGCTGCTGGATGCCGCGAGCCCGCTGTTTCGGGAGCGGGGGCTGTCGGGTACGGCGATCACCGACATCGCAGCCGCTGCGAACGCATTCCCGAGCCAGATCACCTATTATTTCCGCACCAAAGAGGCGCTGTTCGTCGAATGCGCCTGCCGCGAACTGCTGTACCTGGCGAGGGCGACCGAGCAGGCGGCGCTGAAGGCGCGCACGCCGCAGGATTATACCCACGCGCTGGCCGAGACCGTCACAGCTAGCGATTCGGTCGCCTTCTTCGCCGAGGCGCTGACGCTGACGCGGCGGCGCCAGGATCTCGCGCCGCTGGTCGAGCGCACCATCGAGCGCCTGCACAGTGAAGGTGCGCGGGCCTATGCGAGCCAGGTCGCGCGGCACGGCTGGCGCTCCCTGCGCGCGCCCGATGAGAGCTCGCGGCGGTTCTGGGCCGTCGCCATCGGAATCATCCTCGAAGGCTACGCCATGGGCCGTTCGCCCGAGGCGCTGTGCGCCGAGATGCTGCGCGTGCTGGGCGAGCAAGCGAAATCCAATCATGACGCTGCGCGCTTGCGCCTCGTCGACGCGCGCGACGCATCGAGCAATTCGAATGAGGAGAGTTAGGCCATGACTGCGCTTCGCATGCGTGCCCGCGATTTCCTGACCGACGATCAACTTGCCGACGTGCGCCGGCGCGTGACCTGGAAAGGCGTCGCGCTGATCGCGCACGCCTGGGCGCTCATCCTCGCCGCAATCGCCTTGGTCGCGTGGTGGCCCAATCCGATCACCTATATTGTCGCGGTCGCCATCATCGGCTCGCGCCAGCTCGGGCTCGCGATCCTCATGCATGACGGCGCGCATGGCTGCCTGTCCGCCGACGAGAAAACCAATCTGACCTTGAGCCAGTGGTTCTGTGCCTATCCTCTGTTTGCGGAGACGCGCAGCTACCGGCGCTATCACCTTCAGCATCATGCGCGCACGCAGCAGGAGAATGATCCCGATCTCGTGCTGTCGGCGCCGTTTCCGATCACGAAGCTCAGCTATCGCCGCAAGTTCATTCGCGATCTCGCCGGGCAGACCGGCTACCAGCAGCGCAAGGCGCAGTTGCTCAATGCGCTGGGGCCGAAGGACTGGCCGTTGCGACAGCGCGCGGCGCATTTTTGGGAGAAGCTCGGCCCGCAATGTCTGGTCAATGGCGCGATGTTCGCCGCGCTCACGGCCGCCGGCGTGTGGTGGGCCTATCCGCTGCTATGGCTGGTGCCGCTCCTGACCTGGATGATGGTCATCACCCGCATCCGCAACATTGCCGAGCACGCGGTCGTGCCCGACAGCAGCGATCCCTTGCGCAATACCCGCACCACGTACGCCAATTTCTTCGAGCGTCTGTTCATCGCGCCGTATTACGTGAACTACCACCTCGAACATCATCTCCTGTTCTACGTGCCCTGCTACAATCTGCCCAAGGTGCACCGCCTGCTGAGCGAGAGCCGGCATGCGGGCCGCATGGAGGTGCAACCGAGTTACGCAGCCGTGCTGCGACTTGCGACCGCGAAGCCGAACCGCGATGACCGGCCGGGGCAATTGGTCAACAGCGCGCGCCGCGCGCAGGCGGGGTCCGAGGTCGACGCCAACCAGACGGCCGGCGGATTCTAGGGACCCGTCTCTCCAGTCGAAGGCTGCTAGGTGAGTGCTGATCGAAGTTCCTATCTTGGCTTGACATTCCGGCCCCGGACAGTGTCTACGGCCCCCTTTGGAGCATGATCCGGAACCATGGCCTAAGGCCGTGCGTCATCGGCTGCCGGTTCTCGCAGGGATCACGTCCGACAAGCAGGGAGCGCCGATGACGGCAGCATTCACATTTCCGGGGCAGGGTTCCCAGGCGGTCGGCATGGGCAAGGCCCTGGCGGATGCCTTTCCGGCGGCGCGCGCCGTGTTCGACGAGGTCGATGCCGCGCTGGGGGAGAAGCTGACGGCGACTATCTGGGATGGTCCGGCCGAAACCCTCCAGCTCACCCAAAACGCCCAGCCGGCCCTGATGGCGGTGTCTGTCGCCACGCTGCGCGTGCTGGAGACCGAAGCCGGGTTTTCCGTGGGGCGGGATGCGGCCTTCGTCGCCGGCCACTCGCTCGGGGAATATTCGGCGCTGGCCGCGGCCGGCAGCCTGACGATTTCCGACACCGCGCGGCTGCTTCGCATTCGCGGTCTCGCAATGCAAAAAGCCGTGCCCGTAGGCGTCGGTGCGATGGCCGCTCTGCTCGGCCTCGACTACGAGGCCGCCGTGGCGGTGGCGGACGAGGCCGCTCAGGGGCAGGTCTGCCAGGCCGCCAACGACAATGGCGGCGGGCAAGTGGTCGTCTCCGGCGACAAGGCCGCGGTCGACCGCGCCGTCGAGATCGCCAAAACCAAGGGCGCCAAGCGCGCGATGTTGCTGCCGGTGTCCGCCCCGTTCCATTGCAAGCTGATGCAGCCGGCTGCCGACGCGATGGCGGAGGCGCTGGCCAAGGTCACGATCAAGGCGCCGGCGGCCCCGTTGGTGTCGAACGTGCTGGCGGGCGCGATCACCGATCCCGACGAGATCCGCCGCCGCCTGGTCGAGCAGGTCACCGGCACCGTGCGCTGGCGCGAGTCGGTTGCCTATATGGCGGGGCAGGGCGTCACGCGTTTCTTCGAGATCGGGGCCGGCAAGGTGCTGACCGGCCTCGTCAAGCGTATTGCGGACGGCGCCGTCGGCGTTGCGGTCGGCGGTCCCAACGACATTGCTGCCGCCAAAGATGCATTGGCCGCTGCGAAGCAGGCCTGAGGCGCGATGATTCGTCGTCGCGCGCGAGTTCTTTAGTTGACGCACGATCCTTTCGGAAAATCGCTGCGCATTTTCCCGGATCGTGCCTTGGAGGAGTTATCGATGTTCGATCTGACTGGCAAAAGGGCGCTCGTCACCGGCGCAACCGGCGGCATCGGCGGCGCGATCGCACAAGCGCTTCACGCGCAGGGCGCCACCGTCGCGATATCGGGGACGCGCAAGGAAGTGCTGGATGAGCTTGCCGGCAAGCTCGGCGAGCGCACCCATGTGCTGCCCTGCAATCTCTCCAAGGCCGACGAGGTCGAGGCGCTGGTGCCCGCTGCGGAAGCGGCGATGGGACAGGTCGACATCCTCGTCGCCAATGCCGGCATCACGCGCGACAATCTCTTCGTGCAGCTCCGTGACGAGGACTGGGAGGAGGTCATCAACATCAATTTGACCTCGACCTTCCGGCTTGCCCGCGCCGCCACCAAATTGATGATGCGCAAGCGCTTCGGCCGCATCATCGCCATCACCTCGGTGGTCGGCGTCACCGGTAACCCGGGGCAGGGCAATTATACCGCATCGAAGGCGGGCCTGATCGGCATGATCAAGACGCTGGGTGCCGAATACGCCAAGCGCGGCGTCACCGCAAACTGCATCGCTCCCGGCTTCATCAAGACACCGATGACCGATGCGCTCAACGACAAGCAGCGCGAAACGATTCTGACCAAGGTTCCGGCCAATCGCCTGGGGACGCCAGAGGACATCGCGGCGGCCGCCGTCTACCTGAGTTCGAACGAAGCGGCCTATGTCACCGGCCAAACCATCCACGTCAACGGCGGCATGGCCATGATCTGACGCCTCATGCCGCACCGCCCCCTTGGGCAGCCGAATGCGGCAAACGGCCGTTTCCGGAGCGAAATGAGGCTTGTAGTCAACGCAATTGAAGTATGATAACCGGACCTTCAACGGATGGGCAAAGAACGCCATTGCAGGTTTTTGAAACCCTGTATATTGGCGATGCGGAGCCTTGGCCGTCATTCGCCGGGCCTGCATCGGTTAGGATGGGGCCAAATCAAAGTTCGTAAGCGAAGGCAGTCAACGACCACGACGGCTCGTATCGTCCCGGGGGGTCGGGTCTACAGGGAACAACACGAGGTTATGCAATGAGTGAGATTGGCGAGCGGGTTAAGAAGATCGTGGTCGAACACCTTGGTGTTGAACCCGAGAAGGTTGTCGATGCTGCGAGCTTCATCGACGACCTCGGCGCCGACAGTCTGGACACCGTCGAGCTGGTGATGGCGTTCGAAGAGGAATTCGGTTGCGAGATTCCGGACGATGCCGCGGAAACGATTCTTACCGTCGGCGATGCCACCAAGTTTCTCGAGAAGAACGCGAAGAGCTAAGGCTCTTCATTTTCGCGGGGACAACATTGAAACCGGACGGACCGCCCAACAGCGGTCAGCCGGTTTCTTGTTATTGGCCGTGAATATTTCGATGCGGAGTTTTCGGATATGAGACGGGTTGTCGTCACGGGTCTTGGCATGGTTTCGCCACTCGGCTGCGGTGTCGAGCCGACCTGGAAACGCATCCTCGACGGCCAAAGCGGCGCACGCAGGATCGAGAGCTTCGATGTCTCCGATCTTCAGACCAAGATCGGCTGCACGGTCGTGCGCGGCGACGGCACCAACGACACTTTCAATCCCGACATCTGGATGGAGCCGAAGGACCAGCGCAAGGTCGACGACTTCATCATCTTCGGCATGGCCGCGGCCGGCCAGGCACTCGACGATGCCAACTGGCACCCCGAGACCGAAGAGGACAAATGCGCTACCGGCACCATGATCGGATCCGGCATCGGCGGCCTCAACGGCATCGCCGAGACCGCGGTCCTGCTGAAGGAACGCGGGCCGCGCCGGGTCTCGCCGTTCTTCATTCCGGGGCGACTGATCAATCTCGCCTCCGGCTATGTCTCGATCAAGCATGGGCTGAAGGGGCCGAACCATTCGGTGGTAACGGCCTGCTCGACGGGTGCTCACGCGGTCGGCGATGCCGCCCGCCTGATCGCGCTCGGCGATGCCGACGTCATGGTTGCCGGCGGCGCGGAATCGCCGATCGGCCGCATCGGCATTGCCGGCTTCAACGCCGCGCGTGCGCTCTCGACAGCCTTCAACGAAACGCCTGAGAAGGCCTCGCGTCCCTACGACAAGGACCGGGACGGCTTCGTGATGGGCGAGGGCGCCGGCGTTCTCGTCCTTGAAGAGCTCGAACATGCCAAGCGCCGCGGCGCGAAGATCTATGCCGAGGTGATCGGCTACGGTCTCTCGGGCGATGCCTACCACATCACCTCGCCGTCACCCGACGGCGACGGCGGCTTCCGCAGCATGGCGGCGGCGCTCAAGCGCGCCGGCCTCACCGCGTCCGATCTCGACTACATCAACGCGCACGGCACCTCGACACCGCTCGGTGACGAGATCGAGCTCGGTGCGGTTGAACGCCTGCTCGGCAATGCCGCTTCGAAGGTCGCGATGTCTTCGACCAAGTCGTCGACCGGTCACCTCTTGGGCGCGGCCGGCGCGATCGAGGCGATCTTCGCCATTCTCGCGATTCGCGATAATGTCGTGCCGCCGACCATCAACCTGGACAATCCGTCGGTCGAAACTGCGATCGATCTCGTGCCGCATCAGGCGAAGAAGCGCGAGGTTAACGTCGCGTTGTCGAATTCTTTTGGTTTTGGCGGTACCAACGCATCGGTCATCTTCCGGCGTCTGGTCCATTAGTTTGTCGTTGCGACGAATCCACCGTTTTGCCGTATTCGGCGATAGTCATGGAAGCGGGCGCGTGCATTTGGCTCGGCAAGCGATTGTCAGGTCGCGATTGAACCGGCAGGATTCAGGTTGCTTCGATGAGTGAAAGGCCGCCCATTTCGCCCCGGAGTCCGCGGGCAGCGCTCGAGCCCGAGCAGGTCCCGCCGCCGCCGAGGCGATCGGACCGCGCGCGCAATCCGTTCGTGATCGTCGGCAACGCCATCATCACCCTGCTGCTGATTGCGATGATCGGCGCGGGCGGCGTGTACTATTACGGCCGGCAGGTGCTCGAGGCGCCGGGACCGCTGAAGGAAGACAAGATCGTCAACATCCCGCAGCGCGCCGGCAAGCGCGACATCGCCGAGACGCTGAACCGGGAAGGCGTGACCGACGTCAATCCGTGGGCGTTCATTGCCAGCGTCGCTGCGCTAAAGGCGAGCTCGGACCTCAAGCCCGGTGAATACTCGTTCCAGAAGAACGCATCCTTGCGCGACGTCATTGCCACCATGGTCGAGGGCAAGGTGGTACAGCATGCCGTGACAATCCCGGAGGGCCTGACCTCCGAGCAGATCGTGGCGCGCCTGTCCGACAACGATATCTTCACCGGCAGCGTGCGTGAGCTGCCGCGCGAGGGCACGCTGCTGCCCGAGACCTACAAGTTCCCGCGTGGCACCCCGCGCGATCAGGTGATCCAGCGCATGCAGCAGGCGCACAAGCGCGTACTGACCGAGATCTGGGAGCGCCGCAGTCAGGACATTCCGGTCAAGAGTCCGGAGCAATTGGTGACGCTGGCCTCGATCGTCGAGAAAGAGACCGGCAAGCCGGACGAGCGCAGCCGCGTCGCCGCGGTGTTCGTCAATCGCCTGAAGCAGAGGATCAAGCTGCAGTCCGATCCCACGATCATCTATGGCCTCGTCGGCGGCAAGGGCACGCTCGGCCGTCCGATCAAGCGCAGCGAGATCACGCAGCCTTCGCCCTACAACACCTATGTGATCGAGGGCCTGCCGCCGGGCCCGATCTCGAACCCCGGCCGCGCTTCGCTCGAGGCTGCCGCCAACCCGGCCCGCACCCGCGACCTCTATTTCGTCGCGGACGGCACCGGCGGGCATTCCTTCACCGAGACCTACGACGCGCACCAGAAGAATGTCGCCAAGCTGCGCGCGATGGAAAAGCAGATCCAGAACGACACGGTCGAGCCGGCCGAGGACGCGCAGCCGCCGGCCGCCGCCGCGCCCGGTGCCGCCGATACGCCGACGGCGACCACGCCGGCGCGGCCCAACCAGCAGAAAAAGCCGCCGGCCGCTCGCCCCGCGGGTCCGCCGCCGGCCCGCCAAGGCGCGGTGCAGCCCTCGCCCCCGGTGGTCCAGCGCTAGGCCTGCGCGCAGACCTGCCCCGCGGGACTTTGCGGATTACATTTTCCTGCAAAATAGTCTTAAGATTCGCGTGGCTTGATGGCCGCGCGAATCCCGTGCTTCTGGAGAAATTGACCTGATGGCGTTGTCGTCCATGACCGGCTTTGCCCGAAGCCACGGCGCGAGTGGGCCGTATACGTTCGAATGGGAATTGAAGTCGGTCAACGCCAAGGGCTTTGATCTCAGGGTACGGCTGCCGCAGGGGTTCGACGAGCTCGAGGCTCATGCCAAGAAACGCGCCGCCGAGCTGCTCTCGCGAGGCACCGTCTACGCCAATCTGACCGTGAAGCGCGCCAATGCGGCCGCCAGCGTCCGCGTCAACGAGGACGTGCTCAACGCCGTCCTCAAGGCCGCCGCCGTGATCGCCGGCAAGGTCGATGCGGTCGCGCCGAGCGTCGACGGGCTTTTGGCCATCAAGGGTGTCATTGAGGTCGCCGAGCCCGAGGGCGACGAGGAAGAGGACAAGGCCGCGCGCGCCGCCGCCGCGGATGCCTTCGACAAGGCGCTCGCCGAACTCGTCGAGATGCGCAAGCGTGAGGGGACCTCGCTCGGGCAGATCCTGATCCAGCGCGTGGACGAGGTCGAGCAGCTGGCGAAGAAGGCCGAGGCTGCGCCCGGTCGCAAGCCCGAGGCGATCAAGGCCAGGCTCGCCGAGCAGATCGCGAGCCTGCTCGACACCTCCGACCGTTTCGATTCCGACCGCCTGATGCAGGAAGCGATCCTGATTGCGACCAGGGCCGACATCCGCGAGGAGCTCGACCGCATCGCCTCGCACATCGCGCAGGCGCGCGAGCTGATCGGCAAGGGCGGCCCGGTCGGGCGCAAGCTCGACTTCCTGGCGCAGGAGTTTCACCGCGAGGTCAACACCTGTTGCTCGAAGTCGAACGACATCGAGCTCACCAATACGGGGCTCGCCATGAAGAACGTGGTCGAGCAGTTCCGCGAGCAGGTCCAGAATCTGGAGTGATCGATGACGATTGGCGGTCACGGAACTGATGGTGTCGAGCGGCGCGGATTGATGTTCGTGCTGTCCTCGCCGTCAGGCGCGGGCAAGACGACGCTGTCGCGCATGTTGCTCGAGCGGGAGCCCGGCCTGAAGATGTCAGTGTCGGCGACCACGCGTGAGAAGCGGCCGGCAGAGGTCGAGGGGCGCGACTATTTTTTCGTCGACAAGCCCAGGTTCGAGACGATGGTGGAGCAAGGCGAACTGCTCGAATGGGCCACCGTGTTTGACAATCTCTACGGGACGCCACGTGCTCCTGTGGAGGCCGCGTTATCGGCCGGGCAGGATGTGCTGTTCGACATCGACTGGCAGGGCACACAGCAATTGCACCAGAAGGCGAGCGCCGACGTCGTTCGCGTTTTCATCCTGCCGCCCTCGGCCGCCGATCTCGAAAAGAGGCTGCATTCGCGCGCACAGGATTCCGATGAGGTGATCCGCAAGCGCATGAGCCGCGCGAGCCACGAGATGAGCCACTGGGCCGAGTATGACTACATCGTCATCAACCACGACGTCGACCAGGCCTTTGCCGAGGTGCAGTCGATCCTGAAGGCCGAACGCCTCAAGCGCGAGCGGCGGATTGGCCTCGTGGGCTTCGTGCGAAGTCTGCAAGGTCAGCTTCAAGGTTAGGCTGCGTCAGCCTCGGCCCGTCCTTCGCGAGCCGTTCCAGCATCGTCGTGATCACGTCGATGTCGATGCCGTCCTCGACTCCCGCATCGTCATCGCGATCGGCCGGCTCTTCGTCATCGACGTCGTTGGCCGCGAGCTGCGGTGCGGCCTCGATCTGGAATTCTCCGTTGAAGACATCGGCATCGTCGAGCTCTGCGGCATCTTGGTGCGCTTGCGGGGTGCGCTCGTCGATCACATCAATCTCGCGATCGATCGCGGCGAGCTGCGCGGTCTTGAGCTGGACTGTCTGCGGACGCAGGGCATCGAAATCCACCGGGCGCGGCTGCCGAGCGTGCGGCGTGCCGGCCGGCGCTGCTTTGAGCCAGGGTGCACGGCCATCGTCGTGATCGTGCGGCTCAAAATTGTCCCAGTTGACGCGGCGCTGGTCGCCGGCGTGGACGCGGCCACCAGCGAAGCGGTACACGACGCTGGCGAGGATGCCGGCCAGTGCCAACGCGCCGCCGATCACGAGCAGCAGCATCTGGAGCGAGCCGGTCTGCTTGTCGGCGGTGCTGTCGGCCGCGGCCAGAGCCATCGGAGCAGGGGACTTCGCCGGCTTCGTGGTCGTCGGCTGCGCAGCGGCCGCCACAGGCGCAGGCGATGGCTGCTCTGTGGGCGCGGCGGACGCCGTGGTGGCGTCGGGCCAGCGCCCGGCGACGGCGGCCTGCTGAGCGTTGACGTCGGCGGAGGGGCTCGCAGCCTGTTGCGTCGGCGCCGGTCCCGCCTGTGCAGGCGTCTTCACAGTGGCGATGCTCTGCGGCGTCAGATATTCGGCGCGCGCGTCCTGGACCGAGTGCTGCTGCGGCACCGCTGAATCCGCTGCAGGGGTATCGAGCGTAGCCTGTGCGGTTTGAGTGGGCTTGCCGCCTTCGGCACGCAGATACCAGCACTGCCGCTTGGTCGCGCGTTCGAGGCGGTAATGCCAATGCTGGCCCTGCGGTGCGGCGCCCTTTGGCGAGCCAAGGCAGTCGTTCGCGGCATTTGCCGTGCTCGGTGGCGTCGATGCATTCTGCGACACGGCGGCCAATGGCGCACCGGCAATGATGCTGCCTACGAGGGCCGATAAGAATTTCGCGGTGCGGTTGCCCATCCTGGTCTCCCGATTACGCATGACGCAACTCGTTACCTTCCCTTTCTCGTCAAAGACTTGGGTGGCAATGAGCCGCAAATCCGGAGAGGATGTGGCCTGAATCGGGCCTGCGCGGCGTTGGTTCCCCCGCGAAATCAGACTTTTTCGCGCTACTGCTTGGTCGAAGTCCAGGTTCCGCCGCAGCCGTCGGAGCGACGGAAGGATCCGGAACCGCTGCGGGCAGCGAGGCGGCCGGAGCCGGTGAAGGTCACGCCATCGCCTTGACCGAACGTGCTGACCGCTCCGCTCGCGCTGACGGTACCCGTGACGCCTTGGCCTATGACCTTGCCTGAGGAGACCACGACCGCGCCGGACGTGGTGCCGCCGCAGCCGACGCTGACGACCATCCAGGCGCCGTCGAAACTCCCGCCACCTCCACCACCGCGTCGCGAGGAACTGCGCGGCTCCTCGGCCGGCTTGCTGCGGCGCGCCGAGGGCGCTGGCTCGGCGGAACGATCCGATCGCGAGCCGGACAGCGACTTCTCGTCATTGCCGATCGAGCCGCCGGCGCTGCCGGACTGCGCGACGGCGGACGGTGGAGCGACGGTGACGGAAAGGAAGAGGGCCAGGCCAATCGCAGGGATGACGGAATTGCGCATGAGCAAAAATCCAGAATGAAAAATCGTATCAACGGCCGGAGCCGTCGGCACAGACGGAACCGATAATGCGGCAAGCTTTGCCAGCCTTGCCGCATTCGTCAAGCGCGGCGTCTTTCGCGCGCTGCACGCTGTCGCGCTGGACCAGCGACCAGGATTTGTCGGAGATCGCGAACGCGCCGCAGCGGTTGCCATAGAAGGACAGCTCGATCGGACATTTGGCGCCGGCACAATTGCCACGCGCATCCGCCACCGCCGCGCGCCGCGAGGCGTGGTTCCAGGAGATGCCCCATTTGCTGCCGTCGGGCCCGTAGACGATCGAGCCCCATGGTTTCAGGTCCTCCATCTTGCGCATGCGCAGCAGCAGGCCTTCGGTCGCTTCGCCCGTCGGCGCCATGGAAATCCGCTGCTGGAGCTTTGTGATCGCGCGGGTCATTCCGTCAGGGCTGTCAGGATCGAAATTGAGCTCGTAGAGCCGCTCGCTGAGCTCGCTCAGCAGGGCGGCATCGCGCAAGGGGACGCGGTCTGGATCGGCGCGCAGCCGATCCGCCGGCAAAGGATCTGGCTGCATCGCTGCGACCTGCGGCGGGGCGGTTTGCGTCGGGGCTACGAAATAGAAGGTGCCGTCGATCGGCGAGGACGACACCCAGGGCTGCTGCGCGCCGGAGGTGGCGCGCTTCACCGCGAGGCCGACCTGGTTGAAGGTCTGGAACACGTCGAGGCCCGCGGTCCGGACCGTCGCGGCCAATGCTTTTGTGTAGGGGCTGTGGCCGTCGCTTCCGTCCTGGGCGACATTGCCGGGTTGCGTTGCGTAGGAGATCAGCGTGCCCTCGGGCGCGCGCATCTGCGCGAGACCGCCATCGGAGGCGCGCAGGCCGCGCGAGCCGAACGGGTTGTTGCGGCAGGCGTCCAGGATCACGAGGTTGAGGCGGGTGCCCGATCCCTGCATCTGGCGCAGCACGAGGTTGACATCGGTCATCTGGAAGTCGACGTCGGCTTCGCGCGTCGGGTTCGCGCCGACCGGCACGAGATAGTTGGCGCCCGAGACCTGCACGCCATGGCCGGCATAATAGAACAGCGCGACGTCGGCGCCCTGCACCTGCCGGCCAAAGCTCTGCACCGCCAGATCCATAGCGCCCTTGTCGAGATCGAGCTGGGCGCGGCCTCCGACCAGCGTGAAGCCGAGCAAGCCAAGCGTGTCCGCCATCAGGCTCGCGTCCTTGGATGGATTGTCGAGCGGCGTGATGTTCTTGTAGGCGGAGTTGCCGACCACGAGCGCGATGCGCTTCTCGGCCGATGCCGGTTGCGTGGCGACGACGAGCAGGGCTGCGACCAGCGTCGCCAGCCCCGGGACGCGATTGAAAATCCTCGCGCGCATCAAAATTCCCCAAAAATAATGACGCCAGTCTAACAGTCCGGCGCGCCGGCGAAAAGCGGCGCCACATGCGTACTGTCCGTCATGCCCGGGCTCGTCCCGGCCATCCACGTTCTTCGTGCCGCGTGGCAAGGCGTGGATGGCCGGGACGAGCCCGGCCATGACGCGGATAGGCCGCGTTGCATATTTCGCAGGCGAGGGGCCATGGCCGCGCGTTCCCGCGGCAGGTTCTGCCCGAGCCTTGCTGCCGTTCATCGCCCAATGGAAGCCAAAGGGCGCAGGGAAGGCCGGGCGCCGGCGGCACCCGTTTGGTCCGTGCGCTACAGGAATGCACACGGGGTGGACCGATTGGGTGGCCGATCGCCCGGCCTTCCCTGCGCGGATGGTTTTAACGGTGTCCTTCGTGCTCTCCCCGGGGAGCGATGCACTATTGCCCCCGTCGCCCCGCCGATCGCTGATGCGCGCGCCCGGTTGGGCCGCCACATCACCGCGAGGCTTGACGCACAGACCCCGGGCGTCAGGACCACACGACTTCTCCGTCCGCGGACGGTCCCGCCGAAATCGTCGAGGGCTTGCGTGTGCTCACCCCCGATGACCGACAAGCCCGCTCTCCAGCGCCGTGTCGTACGCGTCGCGTGAGGACTCACGGTTGCCCGCCCGGTCATCACGCCGCCCGCGCCGTCGCTGCCGCGTCCACCGCCACCCGGCCCGCATGTCGTGACGGTCGCGAACGCCCCTTTGGCAGGGCCAGGATGCGGGCTGTATGCCACAAATCCGAAATTCGGAAAAGCGAAATGTTTTTGCGCCGATGGCTTGACGGGGTGTTTTGCCCGACGGATCGCGAGGGGCGCCCCGATCTCCGCCCTGTCATTCCGGCTTGCGTGAGTCCGTAGGATGGGTAGAGCCCTTGCGAAACCCATCTTTTCCTCCTTTAATCATTCTCCATATGACGGGTTATCGTCGCAACTTTATCCCCGGAGGCAGCTTCTTCTTCACCGTCAATCTGGCGGAGCGGAGGCATTCCTTACTGACGGATCATGTCGAGATATTGCGCGCCGCGTTTCGCGAAACGCGCCAGCGTCATCCATTTACGATTGATGGCATCGTTGTGCTGCCCGATCATCTCCATGCGGTCTGGACACTGCCTGAAGGCGATGCCAACTACGCCACGCGCTGGCGGTTGATTAAATCGACATTTTCACGCGGCGTCGCGCGCGGCGAGCGCATATCTTCGAGCCGTGCCGCCAAGGGTGAGCGCGGTATCTGGCAGCGCCGCTATTGGGAGCATACCATTCGGGACGAGGGCGACTTCGCTCGGCATGTCGACTATGTCCACATCAACCCGGTCAAGCATGGTCTCGTCACGCGGGTGAGCGATTGGGCATTGTCGTCGTTTCATCGCCATGTGAAACTTGGAAATTACCCGGTGGACTGGGCGGGCGACCATTCCGACGGCATCCACGACTATGGTGAAAGAGGATAGAAGCAAATGATGGGTATCGCGGAGCAAAACCCTTTCTATGCGCTGATAGCAGGGACTTAATACGATGCATCCCGTCGACGACGATCCTATGATGGCATCCGCCATCGGGCGATGCTCCAACAACTGGACGCACGCTGAGGCCGCGCTCGCATGGATTTTCGCGAGTCTTACTCAGATGGACCACACTATCGCTGTGACGGTCTTCAGTTTTTTCAAATCAACGAGTACTCAGAGCGCCGTTCTAAAGAAACTCGCCAAAATCTCGCCCTTCATGACGCAGGATTTGCGGGACCGTCTTACTCACGCCCTCAAGACATATGCAGCCCTTGCTGAGGGCCGTAATCAGCTTTTGCACAATCCGATTGGAAGAAGCTTTAATGACCAAGTTTATATTATGCTGCGAACTCCCGTGCCCAGGACCGGTGGGATACCTTATGAAGCCAAACCAATTTCTCCATCTGAAATTGATGGTCTGTCTGCCGAGATAAGGGCGTTTGTTCTTGAGCTTGTCGATCTCCAAAAAGAGATCATGAAAGCGCAGCATCCGGGCACTTCACTGTTCGGTGGGCTATTCCCCAGAGAATAAGCGAGAGGCCGCCGGGTGGATTGAGCCTTTGCGAAACGCATCATCCTCGCGCGTGGTGACGTAGCGTCAATACCGCACCGTCGCAACTTCGCCCCGGCTGGACGCTTCTTTCTTTGCCGGCAATCTTGCTGACGAGAGTGTCTGGATGTTCTGGTGCGGCGTCTCGGGCTGGTGGCTATTCGTTAGCGATGGGTTTCGCAAGGGCTCAACCCATCCTACGGCTCTGAATCTCCGTTGCCAACGGAGATGAGTCCCACCCGGCCCCAGCTTGAGAAACTTATCACCTCGGCCGCCGTTTAATTGCGGCTGAGGAGACGCCATGCCGATCAAGGACCAGATCAAAAATCTCGCCAAGAAGCTCGTCGAGGATCACCCCGACGCGGCAACGCTGCGGGCGCTCGTGCGGGCTCGGAAGCCGACAGCCATCCGTTTTCAGGACGATGGCATCGTGCCGAATAACCCGCATTTTCCCGTGTTGCTCTATCGCGGCGCGGTGAACCTGAAGACCCGGCGTTTTGCTCCAGAGGTCATCGTCGACACGCTGTTCGATAGTCATGGCTGGGGCCGCTCTTGGCGCGATACGGTTTATGATTTTGTCCACTATCATTCGCAGATCCACGAAGTGATGGGCGTGGCACGCGGCACGGCCAGGATCGAGTGCGGCGGGATCAAGGGGCGAATCCTGAGCGTGAAGGCCGGAGACGTTCTGGTTCTTCCCGCAGGGACCGGACACCGGCTGATCGAGTCCAGCCGGGACTTCCTGGTCGTCGGAGCGTATCCGCAGGAGGGGACGTATGACGAGTGCACCGACACGCGAGAGCGTCCTGACGCCAGCAAACGCATCGCCAAGGTCCGTAAGCCGAAGACCGATCCCGTGCTGGGTGCCGGCGGCCCGTTGCTCAAATCATGGCGGATAAAGCCATCGCGATCGTGACGCGGGGGATCGCTTTCGCTGTGCCGGTTCGAGGTGTCGTTCGTTGGAACGCCGCCCGTCTCGGTCAGGTCAGATAATCCGGCGTGAAATCGGCGAGCGCGCGGAGCTCGTCGGGTTGCAACAGCTCGATCTCGCTTCCCTCCCAGGCAATCAATCGGCGCCCTCTCAGCTCCTGGATGGTGCGATTGACGTGGACGATCGACAGTCCGCAGGCATCGGCGACATGCCGCTGCGTCATCGGCATTTGGAAGCGGCCGTTCTTGACGAGGCCCACGACCTCCAGCCTTGCGGCGAGTTCGCAGATCAGATGCGCCACCTTTGGCAGCGCCGCCTGTGCGCCGAGTCGCGCGATCCATTGCCGCGAGATCGCCGCATCGATCAGCGTCTCGCGCCAGAACGCGCGCGTCAGGTGAATGGAGCTGTCGAGCAGCTGCTTGAGTTGGCTGTGTGCGACGTAGCCGACGATGGTGGGGCCAAGACCGACGAGGTCCGCATCCATCGGCGAGACCAGCAGCGTGTGCAGGCACGGCATGTCGCCGGGAACGTGGAAGGCGAGGATCTGGCTGCGATCGCCGACGATGCGAGCCTGGTAGAGGAAGCCGCTGACGACGAAAACGCAGCGGGAGACATCTTCACCCTGGCGCAGCACGATCTCGCCGTCGGAGACCTGGCGCAGCGTGGACGGCAGACCCGCGATCTGGCGGCGTTCGTCTTCTGAGAGGCCTTCAATCGCCTGGAGATGCGCGATGAACTTCGGGTGCGGCATGGTGAGGAGGAGGGGTTTCAGTCGTCACGCGGCACGGCCGGTTCGAGCAGGCGTTGGGAGAGTTTTGCGATGGTCCAATCGGACAGGGGGACCGCCTGGAACTCGCGGATGGCGTGCGCAAGCTCCTGATCCGACATCGGCCGCGCCGGCTCCTTCAACCTGCCTTGCAGGAAGGCAGCGCTGATACTGTCCAGGTGCTCGCCCGAATCCGTAGCGAACAGGTGGCGAATGCGTTTCAGGATCGTCGTAGGGCTCATGCGAAGGGCGGGGGCAGTCAGCAATCGAGGGATGGTGGGGCTGCGACCCTGTACCGTCGCAAACCGGTAGCAACCTGTGCTTCCGTCTCGCGTTCTAGTCCGCTGGATACGGGCTAGATGTATCATTTGATCGAACCGGCAGGATTTTTGGCGGGACGCATGGAACGGGACACATGGAAAAAGCCCATGACGTGCTGATCCGGAACCTGGGCGAGCACACCGCGCTCGCACAGGAGGATGTCGCCGAAATTCGCGGGCTGACTTTTGTGCAGCGCGAGTTCGCGCCGAATGAGGATTTCATCCGTCAGGGCGACGAACCCGAGCATTCGGCGCTGGTCGTCTCCGGCATGATCGCCCGCTACCATCTGCTCGACAGCGGCAGGCGGCAATATCTCGCGTTCCATTTGTCTGGAGACCTGCCGGACTCCCAGGGACTGTTCATCGACCAGATGGACCATGGGCTGTGCGCGCTCGGGCCTGCCTCGGTGGCGTTCATCCCGCATCGCGAATTGTTCATTGCCTTTCGGCGACGACCGACCTTCGCACTGTCGGTCTGGCGCGAGACGCTGCTCGATGCCGCTATCTTTCGCGAGGCCATCACCAACAATAGCGCCCGGCCGATGCACGCGCGCATGGCGCACCTGTTCTGCGAGCTGTTCTACCGCGCCCGCGCCGCGCAGCTCGTCCGCGGCAATCGCTGCCGTCTGCCGATCAGCCTGGCGCAGCTCGGCGAGACGCTGGGCATGGCGATCGCGACGGTGAACCGGACGCTCGCCGAGCTCAGGCGGAGCGGGACCATGGACATGCGCGACGGCGAGCTGATCGTCCTGAAATGGCGCGAACTGCAGCGGCTCGGAGGCTTCAGTCCGACCTATCTGCACTTGAAGCGCCAATCGCCGCCGCATGCGTGAGGCCTAAAGCGAACCGTCCGCGGCCGTACGTCCCATCACCTCGTCAAAGTGCTTCTTCACCCAGTCGTTGCAGGAGCAGGCTCTGGCTTTGAGCGCCGGCGCATCCAGGATCAGGATGGCGCCACGGCGTGTCGCGAGGATCTGCCTCGCCTTGAACATCTGGATGACGCGGCTGGCATAGCTGCGGGACACGCCGAGCATGCCGGCAAGCTGCTCATGGGTGAGGGGGATCTCGGGGCCGCCGACGTGCTCCTGCGCGGAGATGATCCACTTGGCGGCGCGCTGCTCGATCGAATGCGCGGCATTGCAGGCCGCGATCTGGAGCAGCTGTGCGAACTGGCAGTCGCCATAGCGCGAGAAGACCTGGTGGAGCGTGGCCGACCTCTGCTGGGCCTGCTCGAGCGCGCGGTGCGGCAACCGCATCAGGGTCCCGCCCAGCTTCACGACGATGCGCGAATAGGCCAGCGAGGCGCTGCGGCCGGCGGCAATGCCCACCGCGCCCTCGCGCCCGACCAGCAGGCTTTCAACCTCGCGATCGTCCTCGACTGGCACGGCGAACGACACGAGCGTGGAGCGGCAGGGAAAATGGACCGCCGCGACCTCGTCGCCGGCGTGATACAGGATGTGGTTCGCCTCGAGTTCGACCGGCTGGAGGTGCGGCGCGAACAGTTCGAAATCCGTGCGGCTGAGCCGCTGGAGAAGATCGTTCTGGGGCCGACCGGTCACATGTCTTGCTCTGGCCGGGAATCGGCGCCGGCCAGAACCCTACGTTTCCGTGACGGAGCCGACGGTTCCAAAGTGCACACAAGGCGTTTTTCAAGCGTTGAAAAGATGGCCTCCGGCTTACGGAATTCCGGAAAATTCTGGCACGGCGCATGGCACGCGAGGCAAATGGCGCAGCCGAACCCAGCGGCCTTCAACTTTACGAGCTCTGTGCAGGAGTGCACACAGCAGGAGCGCGGATCAGCGTAGCGTGCTCGTCGCGGAGCGCCGCAGCCCGTGCGCTCTGCCCGACGGACCGCTGGCCTATATCTCAAACGCCGCCGGGCCGGCGGGCCCGAGGGCGGCCAGGATGTTCATCACCCGACGTTCGTCACCCGAAGCGTGCTTCGCAATCGTGCGCGGGCCGGCTTTTTTCCGCGTGGGCGCGATAGGCATCGATCGCCCTGTTGGCGAGCATCAGTTGCCGGCGTTCACCGGTCCTGAGCTGGGCCTCAATGGCGTCGAGCAGGACGTTCGCCGTCTCGTCCGGAGAGCCGAGCTCTCCGCTCTGCTCCAGGAAGCTCCAGGCGATGAAGAATGCGTTCTCGACGGTGCAGCGAATGGACATGGCTGCCAACGCGGCGCGGCCATTGCCGTTCCGCGGGACAGACGAATGCCGTGAATTGGCGCGCGTGCCCGCGTTACTTCAGCGAGCTGCTGATCGAGGTGAACTTCTTGTTCAGCGTCGCGCCGAGATTGTTGACGAGGGCGAGGACCATAATCTGCAGAGATCAGGTTCCCCAATTTGGAACACCGGCTTGCGTCAATTTCGAGTGAATCGCGATGATTGAAGCCGGCGGCGAGATGACCCCGCCGCCTCGCGCTTCTCGCGCATGCTAATTCTTGAGCACGATGCGGCCGACGACCTTGCCGGCGCGAAGCTCGTCGATCCAGGTCTGCACGTCGCCCATCGGCTCCTCGCGCATCGGCGTCGGCTTGATCTTGCCGGCGCGGGCGAGCGCCATCAGCTCGTGAGCCTCGGTGAGCGTGCCGACCATGAAGCCCTCGATGGTCATGCGCTTGTAGACCCATTGCACCATCGGCAACGTGAACTGGCCGCCCATCAGGCCGGAGACCACGATCTTGCCGCCGCGCGCGGCGACGGCGACCGCGAAAGCCATGGACTTCTCGTTGCCCGCGAAATCGACGATCTCGTCGAAGCCGCCATCGGTTTCCTTGAGGATGCGCTTGATCACGTCGGGCTCGGCCGGATTGTAGGCCGCCGCCGCGCCGTTCTTCAGCGCGGTTTCCCGCGCGGCACCGCTGAGGTCGGCGACCGTGATCGGCTGCTTGAACATGGCCGCCGCGAAGGAAAGGCCCATCATGCCGACACCGCCGAGGCCGATCAGCAGGAGATTGCGCTGGCGCGGTCGGTCGACCAGGCGCTTGAGCGCGCCATAGGCGGTGACGCCGGAGCACATCAGCGTCGCGGCCTGGTTGACGGGCAGGGGATCGTAGTCGAGCAGATATTTCGCGTCAGGCACCAGCACGTGGGTGGCGAAGCCGCCGTCGATGGAGACGCCAAGAAAGCGCTGCCTGGCGCAGAGGTTCTCGTCGCCATTGGCGCAGTCGCGACACTGGCCGCAACCGATCCACGGAAACACCGCCTTCTTGCTACCGACGAGACCGGCGAACACTTCGGGGCCGACTTCGTCGACCACGCCTGCGATCTCGTGGCCGAGCGTGAAGGGCAGCGTCATGCCGCGCGTGGTGTCGAGCTTCTTGCCGCCGCCGAGATCGGCGTAGCCGTCCTGGATGTGCAGATCGGAGTGGCAGAGGCCGCAGCGCTCGATGCGCACCAGCACCTCGCGTCCTTGCGGCTTCGGCGTGTCGACGATGGTCTCGCAGAGCGGCGCATCGAACTTGACGAGGGACTGCCGACGCATCAACGCCATATTTCTTCCTCCGAAATTATCTCTCTGTTTCGCTGCGTATATTGGCCAATTCACGGGCCATGGCAACAAAGCCGGAAATCGGAACGGTCTCGGCGCGCCGCGTCGCATCGACGCCGGCAGCTGCGGCGAGCCGCGCGGGATCGGCGCCGAGCGACTTCAGACTTTGTCGCAGCATCTTGCGGCGCTGGCCGAACGCGGCGGCGGCGACCTGTTCGAGCAGCTTGCGATCGCAGGCGAGAGGGTTTTCGCGCGGGATCAGTCGCACGACGGAAGACGTGACCTTCGGCGGCGGCACGAAGGCGGACGGCGCGATGTCGAACAGGATCTTGGTCTCGCAGCGCCAGTTGGCGAGCACGCCGAGCCGGCCGAAGGCCTCCTCGTCCTCGCGCGCCACGATACGCTCGCCGACCTCGCGCTGGAACATCAGGACCATCATGTCGTACCAGGGCGGCCAGGGCTCGGTGGTGAGCCAGCCGACGAGGAGGTGGGTCGCGATGTTGTAGGGCAGGTTCGCGACGATTTTTGCTCTTTCGCCGGATAGCAGCGGGCGCGGGTCGAAGCTCATGGCGTCGCCATGCACGATATCGAGACGGCCGGGATAGCGCGCTGAAATTTCCTGCAAGGCAGGGATCGCCCGCTCGTCGTGCTCGATGGCGATGACGCGTCTGGCGCCGAGCGCGAGCAAGGCGCGCGTCAACCCGCCCGGGCCGGGGCCGATCTCGATGATGGTGGAATCCTCGAGCGGAGCCGCCGCACGCGCGATGCGCGCGGTGAGATTGAGGTCGAGGAGGAAGTTCTGGCCCAGCGATTTGCGCGCCGACAAGGCGTGCTGGCGAATGACCTCGCGAAGCGGCGGGAGGTCGTCGATCGCGCTCATCGGGTTTTCGCAGCCGCCATCCGGCTCGCGAGCCTCAACGCAGCGATCAGGCTTGCCGGATTGGCCTTGCCGGTGCCGGCGATGTCGAAGGCGGTGCCGTGATCGGGCGAGGTGCGGATGAAGGGCAGGCCGAGCGTGACGTTGACCGCGTCGTCAAAGGCCACCGTCTTGATCGGGATCAGCGCCTGGTCGTGGTACATGCAGACGGCGCAGTCATAGCTGTTTCGCGCGGCTTCGTGGAACATGGTGTCGGCGGGGAGCGGTCCCTTCGCCTCGATCCCGTCGCTGCGCAACGTCTTGATCGCCGGCGCGATCATGGTCTGCTCCTCGTGGCCGAGCGAGCCGTCCTCGCCCGCGTGCGGATTGAGGCCGGAAATCGCGATGCGCGGATTCGCGATGCCGAAGCGGGATTTGAGTTCGGTCGCGACGATGCGCACGGTCGAGACGATCAGCTCGCTGGTGAGCTGGGCCAGTGCATCGCGCAAGGAGACGTGGATGGTCACGGGCACCACGGCGAGCCGGGGCGACCACAGCATCATCACCGGCTGCGGCACGCGACCGTCTTCCGCGGCGAGCTCGGCGAGGAATTCGGTATGTCCGGGATGGCGGAAGCCGGCGCGATAGAGCACGCTCTTGGCGATCGGATTGGTGACGACGGCACCGGCGCGGCCCTCGCGGACATCCGTGACCGCCTGGCGGATCGAGGCGAGGGCGGCGGGCGCGCTCGATGCGTCCGGCTTGCCGGGCTCGGCGCTCGCGGGCTCGCCGGTCGCAACCACGGGCAGCGCCTCGGGGAAGGCGGCCTTGGCCTCGCCCGCGCTTACCGAAGCAATCCTGATATTGGCGCCGAGCGCCTTGGCGCGGCGGGCGATCAGCGCCTCGTCGCCGAGCAGATAAAAGGCAGGCAGGTCCAGTTCGCTGCGCTTGAGCCAGGCTGCGATGGTGATGTCGGGGCCGATGCCGGCAGGCTCTCCCAGCGTCAGGGCGAGGGGCTTGGCGGGCTGCTGGGCCATCAGCGGTTGCGATACTCGATCATCGCCGCCTTGCGGAGCTCCTCGAGATAGGCCTTCTGGGTCTTCTCGTACTTCTCCTGATACATCTTCTCGCGGACCTCGCGCTTCTTCGGCGTGTCGATCATGGTCGGCTTGCGCGAGCACAGCACCACCATCTCGATGCCCGCCTTGGTCGTCTCGGGAGCGGTCAGGTGGCCGATCGGCGTGTCGTCGAGGACCTTGCGCAACGCCTCGGGCAATTCCGCCGTGGTCTTGGTAACGGTGTCGCGGATCGTGGCGTTCGGCGTGGAGCGGAACAATGAATTGGCTTCTTCGCAGCTTCCGACGCGCGAGCGATATTGCTCGGCTTCCTTATGCCGCGTCTCCAGGAACGCCGGCGACGAGCCGCGCGGCACGAGCAGCACGATCGGCTGCATCTCGTATTCGGTCCCCTCGATCTGCAGCTTGTCGCCGGTCTGGGCCTGCACGGCCTGCGCGACGTCCTTCTCGCCGACCAACAACTTCTCCTTGAAGCGGCCGCGCACGAGGCTGGTCCAGACCATCTCGGCCTTCATGCGGTTCTTCAGGGTTTCGGGGCGGACGCCCTTGACCTCGAGCGACTTGGTGAGCTGGTCCGGCGAGATGCGCATGCGCTGCGCCATGCCCTCGTAGGACTGGTTGATGTCGGAGACACCGGGGTCGACCCCGTATTTCTTGCCTTCCTTCATCTTCACCCGGTCGTCGATCAGCTCGTTGATGACCTCCTGACGGGCCGGTGTCTTCTGCGTCGTCAGCTGGTCGAGCTTGGAGCGCTGCTCGACGTCGAAGTCGGTGATGGGATCGCCGTTGACCATCACGACGATGTTCTGCGCGCGCGAGGGCGTGCCAGCCAGGAGCAGGGCGGCGAGGACGAGGAAGAGGCGGAAGACAGGCAATGGGATCGTCATATTTGTCGCTCGCATGTCAGCCGCGGTGAACCTGCGATCGGGAACACGCGGCCGGCACCTTCAAACCGTTCACTGGAGACCGCCGCCGGAACTGCTGGTCGTCGCTGTGTTCGCCAGCGTGCGCAGGCCGATCTGGAACATGATCGCGTGGTTCAGCACGGGCGGCGCCGCGCCTGCGGAATAGCTATACGCAGTTACATAGTTCAAGCCGAGCACAAAGCAATCGTCGACGTAGCCGGCGCCGAGCACATACTGATTGATCTTGTTGGCCTCCAGGTCCCAGCGCGCCGAGCCCGTGACCACCCAGTTGGCCGCGACCTTGATCGAGCCCGACGTCAGGATGCCCTCGCGGCGGGTCAGATAGCCGAGTTCCGGCTGGGCCGCGTAATTGCCGTACAGCATGCTGACGGACCAGCGGTTGAAGTTGGCGCGGCCTTCCGCCTCGAAGCGCTGGATGTTCCAGGTCTGCTCGTCCATGCGCGAGCGAACGCTGAACGTATAGGTGCTGTTGGGCGAATAGGCGGCGCTCGCCACATAGTCGGAGCGCGGCCTCTGCAGACCGGAATCCACGCCAGTATTGATGGAGTCCTGGACCGCGAAGGAGTTCATGCCGAACAGCTGGTAGGACTGGCCGAACAGCGTCTTGATGGCGCCGCCCCTGTCGAATTGCGTGGTGGACTGCACGCCGACATTGGCGCGGCCGCCGCCCTCGACACGGTCGTAACCGGAGAACTTGTCGACGCTGAACAGATTCGAGGCGTCGAACACCATGCTCTGCGCGTCCTCGTTGGGGAGCTTGCCGGCATAGGTCTCGTTCGGCCGGATGATGATCTGCGCGATCGGCTCGATGGTGGTCGAGCCCCAAGGCTGAACGTTGATGAAGGGGTAGCGGTATTCGAGGCCCACGGTCGGCATCAGGCGGAACGCCTGGGTGTCGCCGACAGGAAGATAGTTCGACACGCCCGGCTGGTTGGAGACCGAGGAGTTGATCGCGTCGGCGCGGAGAATGGCGAACGGAGTCCAGATTTCACCGAACGGATCGGTGAAGGACTTGCGCCACTGCGCTTCGGCCGTCAGGCGGGTGTAGGTGCCGGGGAAGCCGCGCAGCAGGCACTGCGACGGCGTGCGCGCGAGCGGATCGGCCGACACCGTCGTGCACAGGCCATTGGTGTTGGCGAGCGTCGTAATCGGATCGAACACCGCGGTGTCACGCGACAGGTTCACGAAATTGGTCTTGTAGCTGAACTCGCCGCCGAAGACCGGATAGTTCAGCACGTTCGAGTAGTCGATCACGGGGTAGACGACCGGCACCTGGCTCTGGTTGCCCGAGTAACTCAGCCAGTACATCGTGCGCGCGTCGAAGAAGCTGCGATTGCCGACACCGGTCAGGTAAAGCTGCGAGAGTGCATCCGTCGGCAGATACAGGAACGAGCCCAGCGGATCGCGATATTGCGACAACCGATAGTCCGAGAAGAAATAGTAGTCGGACATCAGGACACCGTCCCAACCCCAGACCCATTTGTCGTTCAGCGCGAACTGACCCTTGGTGTCGACGGCGCCGCGGAACTGCTTGTCGCCGGGCTGGCCGGCGAGCGCGTTCCGATCGAGCTGGTCGATGCCGTAGACGCGGATCTGATAGGCGCCGTCCATCAGGCGCTGGCGGAATTCGGCCTGGAACAGCACGCCCTGCTTGGACGTGATGCGCGGGCTGAAGGTCGCGTCCATGTCGGGTGCGATCGCCCAGTAGAACGGAACCTCGACGCCGTAGCCGAACGGCGTATTCGACGTGAAGCCCGGCATCAGGAAGCCGGTCTTGCGCTTCACGGTCGGGTCGGGCGTCGAGAAATAGGGCATATAGGCGATCGGCACGCCGAAGAATTCGAGCTGCGCCGTCTCGAAATACAGCATCTTCTCCTGCTGGTCGTGGATGATGCGCGCACCCTTGACCTGCCATAGCGGCGGCTTCTTCGGGTCGTCCTTGCACGGCGCGCAGGCCGTGTAGACGCCGTTCTCGAACACTGTGTAGTTGCCGCTGGAACGATCGGAGCGGCTCGCCGCCATGCGGGTCTGGTCGGCCGTGTCAACGCGCAGCGAATCGACGAAGCCGTCACGGTAGTCGTCGGAAAGGTCCAGGATCTCGGCATAGGTGATCTTGCCGTCGGCATCCGTCATCCGGATGTTGCCTTCGGCATGGAGCCGCTTGGTCTTCTGGTCGTAGATGACCTTGTCGGCCTCGACGCTGGTGCCGTTGTAGAACAGCTGGACGTTACCGACCGCGGAGACGCGCGAATTGTTGTAGTCGTAGTCGACCTCGGTCGCCTGAACCAGCATCTGGTTGTCGTTGACGGCCTTCGGCGGCTTCGCACGCGGCGGCAGCGGATTGTAGGTGAAGCTCTGGGCGGAGGCCGGCGCCACGGCGGCAACGTCCATCAGGCCACCGAGCGATGCCACGGCGGCGACAGCAAGCAGGAACCTGCGAATGGACAAGCCACACCCGTTCGCGCGCACCAATGTGCGCCGCGTCAAACGAGACACGGGTCCTCGGTGGACGGCCGTCACTATCCGTCCTCCTGATACAGCAAGGCCAAAAAGCCGGTGAGGCCGCCCACCACCACGGGCAACCACGCCGCAGCGATCGGATGCATCAACTCAGCCTTGCTCAAATCTTCAGTCACTTTCGACAGAACGTAGAGCAGAAAGCCTGCGCCCACGCCACTCAAAACCATCTTCTGCACGCCGCCCATCCGGAAGAAGCGCAACGACACGGAAGCCGCGAGCATCACCATGGCCGCAAGCAAAAACGGCTGTGCCAGAAGCTTCTGATACTGGAGTCGGTATCCGGCTGTCGCGAAGCCCGAGCTTTCGGAAGAGCGGATGTAGCTCGGTAGTTGCCAAAAGGACACAGTCTCGGGTGTGGAAAAGCTGTTGCGGACCTGCGCCTCGGTCAGCGTCGTCGGAATCTCCAGGCTGGCCTGATCGACCGGGGGCGAATCCAGCGAGAAGCGGCGGACGTCCTTGAACAGCCAACGGCCGGCCTCGAGTGTCGCCTCTCGCGCCTCGATGCGCTCCTTGAAGTGCTGCTCTGTGTCAAACCGGAACAGCGTGAGTCCCGTGAGCCGGATACCCTGCTGCTCGCTGCGCGCCGCGTTGATGATGGTCTGGCCGTCATTGGTGACCTGATTGAGCCAGAAGCCGGAGGCGTCCTGAATGCCGCCGCCGGGCGCCGAGCCGAACAGTTCGGCTTCCATGCGCTTGGAGAGCTCGCGCAGATTGGCCGACATCGGATTGTAGGCGACGGTGGCGATCACTCCGATCAGGAGCGCGCTGCCGAGTGCCGGCGAGATGAATTGCCATGCGGAGACGCCGGCGGCGCGCGCGACCACGAGTTCGAGCCGGCGGGAGAGGGCGAGATAGCAGGTCATGGCGCCGATCAGCATGCAGAACGGCGTCAGCTTCTCCAGCAGCTGCGGCACGCGGAACAGCGAGGTCTCGGCCACCATGACCGCGGAGGCGGATGCGAGGCCCGAAGTCTTGCGCACCATCTCGATGTAATCGACCAGCACCAGCAACAGAAAAATGCTGGCGAACACGCCGAGCGCCGCGACCACGAAACGGCCGGCGAAATAGCGCCCGAGTGTGTTGGTGAGCATGCTCATGCGGTGGCCGGCCGTCTGAACAGCCGCGCGATGCGTGCGTTCGACCTGTTGATGGCCTCCATGAGGCGCGGCGGCGGTTCGACCACAAGGCCGCCGATGATGATCGCCATCCCGATGCCGATGGCACCAATGACCATCGCATATTGGACCAGCACCGCGCCGGGCGATTTCACCGCCATCACCGAGCAGGCAAAGCCGGCCATGCGCAAGCCGAACACGGCGAAGATCGATGAGCCCATCGAGAAATTGCGGCTCTGGCGCGTGGTGCGAGGCGCACCCAGAAACGCGAAGGTCAGCACGGCAAAGGCGAAGGGATAGATCGGCGCCAGCAGGCTGTCATGCAATGCCGAGCGGAACTGGCCGGGAATCTGCTTGTAGACGGGATCGTCCTCGGACGGCGAGAGCAGCTCCCAGAGATAACGCTCGCGGATGCCGAGGGTGACGTCGCGGCCCTGGCCCGAGAACTTGGACATGTCGAAGCCGTAGCGGCCGAACGCCACCAGCGCGGGATCGCGCTTGCCGGCCTCGAAGCGCTGGAGATTGCCGGTCTCCAGCACCAGGAACGATCCGTTCTCGTTCTTCATGACTTCGCCGTGCTCGGCGACGATCGAGACCCGCTCGTTCGGATCGCGGCGGTCGTCGATGAAGATGCCGGCGAGGATGCCGCCGGGCTGGCGTTCGCGAATCCTGATCGTCAGGTTCTTGTCGAGCTGGGCGAAGCGGCCGGGCTGCAGGATGTTGGTAAGCACGTCGGCGGTGATCTCGGCGTCCCACTGCTTGATCCGCCGCATGCCGTCGGGAGCGAGATAGGCCGCGATGAAGGCGACCAGCAGCGCCACCACGCAGGTGGCGTAGAAGAACGGATAGAACAGCCGGAACGGCGAGAAGCCGGCGGCATTCATCACGATGATCTCGGAATCGGTCGCAAGCTTGTTCAGCGTATGCGAGATCGCGATCATCAGCGCGATCGGCGAAATGATCAGGACCAGCGCGGGCACGACGAGGCTGGTGATGCCGAGGAAGGTCAGGATGGTCTGACCCTGGCTCGTCATCAAGTCGATGCCGCGCAACGCCTGCGTAATCCAGATCACGCCCGTGAGGCTGACCAGGACCAGCGCAAACGACGCGAGCGTCGTGCGGAAGATATACCTATCGATTGACCCCATGCGCTACCGCACGAATCCCACCAAGTCCCCAATGCCGGCCGGAATTCCGGCTGTCCAACCAATCCCCGCAAGGGGATCCCCAAGGTCGGCCAACCATCTCATCCGCCGGCTTACTCTCTCAGTACCATCCCTTTGATCCGTCAACAAAATGGCTGCCCCGTGGCACCCTCAATATATGGTTAATATTTCCCTCGTTGTGGCCCCTCGGCCACGGGGGGTGCTTGGCATCGACCGGGCCGGTGGCCCATAGTGCATTACGCCCAGTGAATCGCCGTTCAGCTCCGGCCCGTGGCCGGGACGCCGATCGGTAAAAAGCCCTGTGTTTTTGAGGAGTTACTCATGTCCGATGCCATCAAGGTCGGCTTCGTTCCATTGTCTGCCGCCGTCCGTGGCATCATGGTCGTGTTCTGCGACGACAGCCTGAAGCTCGGGCCGGCGACCGCCAAGGCGCTTGGTGGGGCCACCGAACTCGTGAAGCGGGCGGCGACCGCCGCCGCCTTCAAGGGCAAAAGCGGCGCTGCGCTCGACATCCTAGCGCCGGAGGGCGTGAAGGCCACCCGCCTGATCGTGATCGGCGCCGGCAAGGCGGCCGGCCTGAAGGCCAACGACTTCCTCAAATTCGGCGGCGTGGCGGCGAGCAAGCTTCCGGCCGGAGCGGCGGCCATGACCATCATGGCGGAACTTCCCAATGGCGCCATGACCAGCGAGCAGGCGGTCGCGATCGCCTCGGGCCTGCGGCTGCGCACCTATAAGTTCGACCGCTACAAGACCAAGAAGAAGGACGGCGAGGAGGGCGGCACGCGCGCCGACGTCTCGTTTGCTGTCGGCGATGTCGTCGCCGCGAAGAAGGCGTTTGCATCGGCCGGTGCGATCGTGGACGGCGTGATCATTGCGCGCGACCTCGTCAACGAGCCGCCGAACGTGCTTTTTCCCGAGGAGTTCGCGCGCCGCGCGGGCCTGCTCCGCAAGCTCGGCGTCAAGATCGAGGTGCTCGACGTCAAGGCGATGGACAAGCTCGGCATGGGCGCGCTGCTCGGCGTCGGCCAGGGCTCGGCGCGGCCGAGCCGCACCGTGATCATGCGTTGGGACGGCGGCAAGAAAGGTGAGGCGCCGGTTGCCTTCGTCGGCAAGGGCGTCTGCTTCGACACCGGCGGCATTTCGATCAAGCCGGCCGGCAGCATGGAGGACATGAAGGGCGACATGGGAGGCGCGGCCTGTGTCGTCGGCCTGATGCATGCGCTCGCCGCACGCAAGGCCAAGGTCAACGTCGTCGGCGCCATCGGCCTCGTCGAGAACATGCCGGACGGCAACGCGCAGCGCCCGGGCGACATCGTCACCTCGATGTCGGGACAGACCATCGAGATCATCAACACCGACGCGGAAGGCCGCCTGGTGCTCGCCGATGTGCTCTGGTACGTCGCCAAGAAAACCAAGCCGAAATTCATGGTGGATCTGGCGACGTTGACCGGCGCCATCGTGGTCGCGCTCGGCACCGAGCATGCCGGCATGTTCTCCAACAACGACGAGCTTGCCGAGCGGCTGCTGGCGGCCGGCATCGAGAGCGGCGAGAAGGTCTGGCGCCTGCCGCTTGGCCCTGAATACGACAAGCTGATCGATTCCCAGTTCGCCGACATGAAGAACACCGGCGGCCGCCATGGCGGCTCGATCACCGCGGCGCAGTTCCTCCAGCGCTTCGTGGACGGCACGCCCTGGGCGCATCTCGATATCGCCGGGACCGCCATGGGCGCGCCGAAGACCGACATCAACCACAGCTGGGGAAGTGGCTATGGCGTTCGCTTGCTCGACCGTCTGGTCGCCGACCATTACGAACGCAAATGACCCGAGATGACTGAAGTCCTTTTCTACCATCTGCAAAACATGACGGTGGAGAACGTGTTGCCGCCGCTTCTCGAGAAATCGCTCGAGCGCGGCTGGCGCGTCGTGGTGCAGTCGACTTCGCCGGAGCGCGCCGATGCGCTCGACGCCCATTTGTGGACCTATCGCGACGATTCCTTCCTGCCGCACGCGACCTGGCGGGTGAGCGACGCCGCCGATCAGCCGATCGTGCTGGCGGTCGAGGAGGACAATCCGAACGGTGCCAATGTCCGCTTCCTCGTCGACAACGCCGCGCTGCCGCAGGACGCGCAGGGCTATGAGCGCATGGTGCTGCTGTTCGACGGTGACGATCCGGACGCGCTTGCGTTCGCCCGCAGCGCCTGGACGGATTGCAAGGCGCGGGGATTTGATGTCACCTATTGGCAGGCCGACGAGCGGGGCCGATGGCAGAAGCGGAATTAGCGGTCGCTCGCAATTAATGATAATTTGCACTTTTCGGGGGATGATGGCTTTTGTCACCTTCGTGCCGCAAAGTGGTGTTGGTACAATTGCTTAGGGCCGATCCTTCACTCGGGGAAATTAGTTTATCGTGCGACATCAAAAGCTTCCCAGCTCGCTCATAGTTGCGTTGGCGGCCATAGCCCCGCTGGTCGCGGGCTGTTCGGGCGGGACCGATCTGTTGTCCAGGGATGCCCAGTGGTTCAACACGCCCAGCCGCCTGTTCATCAAAAGCATCTCGATCGAGTCGCCGCCGCTAACCCCCGACAAGCCGGTTGGGGCCGAGGATCTGGTCAGCGCCGACGGGGCTTGTGCCGGCATGGCGCCGCCGCCCGGGCCGGCTGATGCGAATGCGTCGACGACCGCGCCGGCTCCCATGGGCGGCACCGTCGCGCTCGGCCACACCGAGTGCGATGTGGTGCGCGGCATCGGCGCGCCCTCGAGCGTCAACCTCTCCGGTGATGCCGCCGGCAGGCGCGTTGCGGTCGTGACCTGGACGACCGGTCCGCGCGCCGGCATCTACACCTTCACGGCCGGCCGCCTGTCCTCGATCGAGGGCACGCCGGAGGCGCCGGTCATGCCGAAGGCGACCAAGCCGAAGCCGAAGAAGAAGTCGGCGGCGTAACGGGTTTGGCCTTTTGCCCTGATGCTGGTTGCAGCTGTCGCTGCGATCGGCCGCGCATGCTTGCCCCTATCGTCAAGCGATTTTGCATCCATTGATTGCGATGGCGGGCGTGAACCGTGATCTCTGCGTTCGCGCTCGCTGGCGATCTTGTTCGCGAGTTTCGACGTCGCGGATGCCGACCTTCGCCCAAAGCGCCTTCATTGCCTCGAGCCGCGTTTTTCCGCGCGCGTTGAAAATCACGGGGGCGTTACGCGTGATCCGTGATCACGCGATTCGTGATGAGAGAGCCTTCGCATTCGTTTTCGAAAACTGCCCCGAAGCAAAACTGGAGGAAATCTCCAGAATAATCACGCGCGTCTCAAGCAACGGTTCAAGAATGTCATGTGCGCGGCTGCTACGCATCGAAGGGAGGGGCTAGGTCGGAAGGATCATTTGGATGTCCATTACCTCTGTGTTTTCCCCGGTTACGGGGCAGCTCACCATTTTCGGCGACAGCGCGAATAACGGCCTCGTGATAAGTCGCGACAAGTCCGGCCGCATCCTGGTCAATAACGGGCACGTGAAAACGGTTGGTGGCGAACCCACCGTCGACAACACCACTGCGATCGACATCTTCGGTCAAGGCGGTGACGACACGATCACCGTCGACGAATGCCACGGCCCGATGCCCGCGGTGCACATCTTCGGCGGCGACGGCAATGACAGGATCACGGGCGGCTCGGGAGCCGACCTCCTGTTTGGTCAGGCCGGCAACGATTTGATCAAGGGAGGCGGCGGCAACGATTTGCTGTTCGGCGGAGCGGGTAACGACGTCCTGGACGGCGGCAGCGGCGACAACCAGCTGTTCGGCGAGGCCGGCGACGATGTCATGATCTGGAATCCGGGCGGCGGCACCAACCTGTTCGAGGGTGGTGAGGGCAACGATACGGCTCAGGTCAACGGAAACGACGCCGCCGAGACGTTCACGATCACGGCGAACGGCACCCGCGTGCGGCTCGACGGGACGGGCGCGGTGCCGTTCTCGCTCGACATCGGCACGACGGAAAATCTCGTCCTGCACGGTGGGGGCGGCGACGATGTCATCACCGCGGGCAACGGGCTCGGCAGCCTGATCTCGCTGACGCTCGATGGCGGCGCCGGCAACGACAGGATTACCGGCGGCGATGGCAACGACCTCATCATCGGCGGCAGCGGGGACGACATCGTCAATGGCGGACGCGGCAACGACGTCGCCCAGCTCGGGAGTGGCGACGACACTTTCATCTGGAATCCCGGTGACGGCAGCGACACGGTCGAAGGCGGATCGGGCAGCGACAAGCTGCTTTTCAATGGCGCCAACATCAACGAGACCATCGACATCTCGGCCAATGGCGGCCGGGTGCGCTTCACCCGCGATGTTGCCAACATCACGATGGATCTCAACAGCGTCGAGCAGATCGAATTCGATGCGCGTGGCGGCGCCGACAACATCACTGTCGGCGATCTCACCGGGACCGGCGTCAAGCAGGTGCTGGTCGATCTCGGAGCCGTTCCGGGAGGGACGCAAGGCGACGGCGCAGCTGACACGGTGACCGTCAACGGCAGCAACGGCAATCAGCACATCGAGGTCACAGCCACGGGCACAACGGTCACGGTCACGGGGCTGCCGGAGCTCGTGACGATCGCAAATGCAGAGGCCGGCAACGACCGGCTGGTCGTTCAGGCGCTCGGCGGCAACGACGTCATCGATGCATCCACGCTCGGCGCGGCGATCGGGCTGACCATCGACGGCGGCGCGGGCAACGACACCATCACCGGCAGCCAGGGAGCCGACACCCTGATCGGCGGCGATGGCAACGACAAGGTCATCGGCGGCCGCGGCAATGACGTCGCGCTTCTTGGCGCAGGCGACGACATCTTCACGTGGAATCCCGGTGAAGGCAGCGACATTGTCGAAGGCGGCGCGGGAACCGATACGCTGGTGTTCAACGGCGCCAACGTGGCCGAGAACATGTCGGTCTCGGCGAACGGAAGCCGTGCGCTTCTCACCCGTGACGTCGGTGCTATCGTCATGGACCTCGCTGGCGTCGAGCACGTGCAGATCGCGGCAGCAGGCGGCGCCGACAACATCACCGTCAACGATCTGACCGGGACAGGAATCACGCAGGTTGCCATCGACCTCAGCGCCGGCCCCGGCAGCCAGAGCGGCGATGGCGCGGCGGACCGCGTGACCGTGAACGGCACGAATGGTGACGACAACATATCGGTCGTGACCGCCGGCGGATCGATCGTGGTCAACGGCCTCGCTGCGCAGGTGTCGATTGCGCATGCGGACGCCGGTGATGTGCTCGGCATCAACGGCGGACAAGGCAATGACGTCATCAATGCGTCTTCCATCAAGGCCGGACAGTCGTTCAGCCTCAACATCAATGGCGGCGACGGCAACGACACCATCACAGGCAGTGCCGGCAATGACATCGTGAACGGCGGACGCGGCAATGATTTCGCCAATCTGGACGCGGGCGACGACACATTCGTCTGGAATCCCGGCGACGGCAGCGACACCGTCGAAGGCGGCAAGGGCACCGACACGCTGGCATTCAACGGCGCCAATATCAGCGAGAACATCAACATTTCGGCCAATGGCGGCCGGGTGCTGTTCACGCGAGATGTCGCCGCCATTGCGATGGACCTGAACGGGGTCGAACATGTCGACTTCAATGCCCTCGGCGGTGCCGACAACATTACCGTCGGCGACCTCTCCGGCACCGGCGTGAGCCAGGTCGATCTCGATCTCGGCGCCAATGACGGCGCCGCGGATACCGTGACCATCAACGCAACCGGCGGCAACGACGTCATCACGGTGACCGAGCACGACGGCATCATCACGGTGTCGGGGCTTGGCCAGGACATCAACATCACCGATGCCGGCGCGGGTGACAGGATCGTCATCAACGGCCTCGATGGCGATGACGTCATCACGGCTTCCGGCTTGCACGGCGGCATCCAGCTCGTTGCCAATGGCGGCAACGGCGACGACGTGCTGATCGGCAGTTCCGGCAACGACACGCTGGCAGGTGGTGCCGGTGATGACGTGCTGATCGGCGGCGGCGGCCTCGACATCCTGGACGGCGGCACCGGCAACAACGTCGTCATCCAGGGCGGAGCGTTTGCGGCCGCGATGCTGCTCAACCAGGCCATGGCGGCCAGCTTCGTCCCGGCAGGTGAGGGGAACGGCGAGATGCCGCTGCCCGATCCGCACGCGACGCAGAGCCAGGTGCTCGCACCGCCCCAGCACGCCTGAAGCCGGCGGCATCCGCCCGGAGAACGCTCATGATGACCAACGCGGTCTCCACCGATACGGGGCTCGATGCGTTGCTGACGCTGCTGCATCTGCAAGGTGTTGCGGCCGATCGCGCGCAGCTCAGGCACCGGCTGGGCGCGGCAAGATTCGGCGCAGCGGACATTGTCCGCTGCGCCAGGTCTCTCGGACTTAAAGCCAGAACCTATCGCACACAGTGGAGCCGTCTGTCGGACACTCCGCTGCCTGCGATTGCAATGCTGCGGGACGGCGGCTTCATGGTCATCGCAAAGGCCTCCGCCGACAAGGTGCTGGTACAGTCCCCGGAGGCGCAGCGCCCGGTGCTGATGGAACGCGACGAGCTGTGCGCGATCTGGGACGGCGGCTTGATCCTGATGGTCCGGCGCGCCGGGCTGTCAGACCTCGGGCGGCATTTCGATATCACCTGGTTCATCGGCGCGATCGGCAAATACCGGCGGCTGCTGGGCGAGGTGCTGGCGGCTTCGTTCTTCCTCCAGCTTTTTGCGCTGGTCTCGCCGCTGTTCTTCCAGGTCGTGATTGACAAGGTGCTGGTACACCGCTCGCTGTCTACGCTCGACGTTCTCGTCATCGGCCTCGTCGTCGTCTCCCTGTTCGACACCGTGCTCGGGATCCTGCGCAATTACCTGTTTGCGCACACGACCAACCGCATCGACGTGGAGCTCGGGGCACGTCTGTTTCACCATCTGCTGGCGCTGCCGATGGCCTGGTTTCAGGCCAGGCGCGTCGGCGATTCCGTGGCGCGGGTCCGTGAGCTCGAGAACATCCGCAATTTCATCACCAGCTCGTCGTTGACGCTTCTCATCGACATGGTCTTCACCTCGGTGTTCCTCGCGGTGATGTTCGCCTATTCGGCGCAGATGAGCTTCATCGTGCTGGCGTCGTTCCCGTTTTACATCGCGATCTCGGCCGTGGCGACGCCGCTGTTTCGCCGCAGGCTGGACGAGAAATTCCGCCGCGGCGCCGAGAACCAGGCTTTCCTGGTCGAGAGCGTCAGTGGTATCGAAACGCTGAAGGCGATGGCGGTCGAGCCGCAGATGCAGCGTCGCTGGGAAGAGCAGCTCGCCGGTTATGTCTCGGCGAGCTTCGGTGTCACCAGCCTCGGCAACACGGCAAGCCAGCTGGTGCAGCTCGTCAGTAAGGTCGTCACCGCCGCCATTCTCTATGTCGGCGCCAGACTAGTGATCGGTGACGCCTTGACCGTCGGCGAGCTCGTGGCCTTCAACATCTTCGCGGGGCGGGTGTCAGCCCCGGTGCTGCGGCTCGCGCAAGTCTGGCAGGATTTTCATCAGGCGCGGCTGTCGATCGCGCGGCTCGGCGACATCCTCAACAGCGCGGCGGAGCCGGCTTACTCCGCCGCCCGCGCGGGGCTGCCGCCGATCCGGGGCAACATCCGCTTCGAGCACGTGTCTTTCCGCTACCGGCCCGATGGGCCGGAGATCCTGCACGATGTCTCATTCGACATTCCAGCCGGACAAACAGTCGGCATCGTCGGATCATCCGGTTCGGGCAAGAGCACCTTCGCGAAGCTGGTGCAGCGGCTCTACGTTCCGCAAGGCGGCCGCGTGCTCGTCGACGGAATGGATCTGATGACGACCGACCCGGCCGGGCTCCGTCGGCAGATCGGAATCGTGCTCCAGGACAACATGCTGTTCAACCGGTCGGTGCGCGACAACATCGCGCTGGCCGATCCGAGCCTGCCGATGGACCGCATTATCGACGCGGCGAAGCTGGCGGGCGCGCATGATTTCATTCTGGAGCTCCCCGAGGGCTACGATACGGTGGTCGGAGAGCGCGGCTCGACGCTCTCGGGCGGGCAGCGCCAGCGCATCGCGATCGCCCGCGCGCTGGTGGGCAATCCCCGGATCCTGATCTTCGACGAAGCCACCAGCGCGCTCGACTATGAAAGCGAGCGGATCATCCATGACAACATGAAGGAGATCGCGAAAGGCCGCACGGTCCTGATCATCGCGCACCGTCTCTCCACCGTCCGCGGCGCCGATCGCATCTTCACCCTGGAACGCGGCCGTCTGGTCGAGGACGGCACGCATGATGCGCTGATCAAGACCGGCGGGCGCTACGCCGCCCTGCATCGTCTCCAGGGAGGCATTTATGAGGTCGGCTAGCACTGTCCCGGCCCCGCGGCCGGAGCAGACCGTGATCCCGTTCCGGAATGGAAAGGGCCGGCGCGCCGAGGAAGTCGCCTTCCTGCCGGCGGCGCTGGAAATCACGGAGACACCGCCATCGCCGATCGGCCGCGCCATCGCCATGGTCCTGATGCTGCTTGTCTGCGCGGCGATGGCCTGGTCGGCCTGGGGCACGATCGACATCGTGGCCTCCGCAACCGGCAAGGTCGTGTCGAGCGGGCGAAGCAAGGTGGTCCAGCCGTTCGAGACCGGCGTGGTGCGCGCCATTCACGTGCAGGACGGCCAATCGGTCAAATCGGGCGACCTGCTGATCGAGCTCGATCCGACCGTGAACGCCGCGGAGCGCGATCGTCTGCACGACGATCTCATGGCCGAGCGGCTCAACGTCGCGCGCCTCCGCGCCGCATTGGCAGTCGGCGAAGAGGTGTCCGCCGAGCTCGTCGTACCAGAGGACGCCGATCCCATGCTGGTCGCGACGCAGCGACAGCTCCTCGCCAATCAGGTCAGCGAGAACAGGGCCAAGCTCGCGGCGCTGGCGCGTCAGGAAGCGCAGAAGGAGGCCGAACATCAGACGATTGCGGCGACGATTCACAAGCTTGATGCGTTGCTGCCGGTCACCCAGCAGCGTGTCGAGATTCGCAAGACGCTGATGGAGAAGGAGATCGGCTCGAAGCTGACCTACTATGAGACCCTCCAGCTCCAGATCGAGCAGCAGGAGGAGCTTCGCGTCCAGAGCAGCCGCTTGAAGGAGGCCGAGGCGGCCGTGGCCGCGATCCGGGAGACTCGCATCCAGGCCTTGGCCGAGTACAGGAAAAGTCTCTCCGACGAGCTTGCCAAGAGCGAACAGAAGGCCAATGGCGTCGCACGCGATCTGATCAAGGCGCAGCAGAGGACGAGGCTTCAGCAACTGACGTCGCCGGTCGACGGCGTCGTGCAGCAGCTCGCGGTCCACACTGTGGGCGGCGTGGTCACGCCCGCGCAGTCGCTGCTGGTGATCGTGCCGACCGATACGCGGCTCGAGATCGAGGCGATGATCTCCAACCGCGATATCGGATTTGTCGAGGCCGGGCAGGGCGCCGCCATCAAGATCGACACTTTCAGTTTCACCCGCTACGGGCTTCTCGCAGGCCGGGTCGTGAGCGTCTCGCAGGACGCCATCATCCGCGACCGGCCGCAGGAGCGCGGGAGCGACCGTGCGCTCGCGACGCAACGCGACAGCAGCGAGCCCAGCGGGCAGGAGTTGAGTTACAGCGCCCGTATCTCGCTCGATCGCACCCGGATGCAGGTGGACGACCGCCTCGTCAACCTGTCCCCGGGAATGGCGGTGACCGTCGAAATCAGGACCGGTTCGCGCACCATCCTGAGCTACCTGCTATCGCCGCTGCAGCGTTACCGGCACGAGATCATGCGCGAGCGTTAGTTCCCACATGATGCTGACGAAGCTTCGCGAGACGCGCCGGCTCAGTCGGTGCGGCAAAGAACAGGTTATTGAACGGCTAATCACCAGGTAGCAAAATACCGGTACTGTGCATGGGGTTGTTTTTGCGATTTTGATGTCGGCCCGGTCGCGTAGGCGTCAGCCCGCCGCCTCGTCGAACTGCGTGCTCGCCTCGAGCCACTGCTCCTCGGCACGTGCCAGCGCGTCGGCCGCATTGGCGCGTGCTTTCGACAGTTGGGCGGCCTGCTTGGGGTCGCGGCTGAAGATGTCGGGCAGGGCCAGCGCAGTGTCGATCTTGCTGATGATCTCGCTGACGCGGGCGATCTCGGTTTCGGCTTCCGCGATGCGTTTCTTCAGCGAGCCGCGATTGTCCGATCTCGGACGCTGCGGCTTCTCGCTCGCCGCGCTGCGTTCGCGCGGCGCGGGCTCGCCATTGCGCGCGGACAGCACCAGGCGGCGATATTCGTCGAGGTCGCCGTCGTAATTGGTCACGGTGCGGTCGGCGACGATCCAGAGTTGATCGGCGCAGGACTCGATCAGATAGCGGTCGTGCGAGACCATGATGACGGCGCCGGGAAATTCGTTGATGGCTTCCGCGAGCGCGGCGCGGCTGTCGATGTCGAGATGGTTGGTCGGCTCGTCCAGGATGATCATGTTGGGGCCGAAGAAGGTCGCAAGTCCCAGCAGGAGCCGCGCCTTCTCGCCACCCGACAATTTTCCAACCTTGGTGTCGGCCGCCTTGCCGGAAAAGCCGATCGCGCCGGCGCGGGCGCGTACTTTCGCTTCGGGCGCCTCGCCCATCAGCTTGCGGACGTGGTCGTAGGTCGAGGCATCCTCGTTCAATTCGTCGAGCTGGTGCTGTGCGAAATAGGCAATCGAGAGCTTGTCGGCGCGGGTCACTTTGCCCGAGAATGGAGCGAGGCGCCCGGCGAGCAGTTTCACCAACGTCGACTTGCCGTTGCCATTGGAGCCGAGCAGCGCGATGCGGTCGTCATTGTCGACGCGCAAGGTGACGCGGTTCAGCACGGGCGTGTTCGGATCGTAGCCGACCACGACGTTGTCGGCGGCGATGATCGGCGGCGACAGGATCTTCTCGGGCGCGGGAAAGCTGATCTCGCGCACGTCCTGGGTGACCAGCGCCGTGATCGGCTTCAGCCGTTCCAGCATTTTCACACGGGACTGCGCCTGGCGGGCTTTCGAGGCTTTGGCCTTGAAGCGGTCGACAAAGGCTTGCAGGCGCGCGCGTTCGGCTTCCTGGCGCTTGACCGCTTTGGCATCGAGCATCTCGCGCATGGCGCGTTGCTCTTCGAACGAGGAGTAGGTGCCTTTGTAAAGCGTGAGCTTGCCGCGCTCCAGATGCAGGATCTGGTCGACCGAGCTTTCCAGCAGGTCGCGGTCGTGGCTGATCACGATCACCGTGCGCGGATAATGGGCGAGGTGATCCTCGAGCCACAGCGTGCCCTCGAGGTCGAGATAGTTGGTGGGCTCGTCGAGCAGCAACAGGTCGGGCGCCGCGAACAGCGTTGCGGCAAGCGCGACGCGCATGCGCCAGCCGCCGGAGAATTCGGCGCAGGGGCGGAGCTGGTCGGCGGCGGAGAAGCCGAGGCCGGAAAGGATGGCGGCGGCACGGCTCGGTGCCGAATGCGCGTCGATGTCGACCAGCCGGGTCTGGATCTCGGCGATCCGGTGCGGATCGGCCGCGCTCTCGGCCTCGGTGAGCAGCGCGTCGCGTTCGAGGTCGGCCTTGAGCACGACTGAGATCAGGCTCTCGGGGCCGTTCGGCGCTTCCTGCGCGAGGCTGCCGACGCGCCAGCGAGGCGGCAGGGTCACCGTGCCGTGCTCGGCGGCGAGCTCGCCGCGGATCACCTTGAACAGGGTCGATTTGCCGGTGCCGTTGCGACCGACCATGCCGACGCGCGATCCGGGCGTGATCTGCACGGAACTCTGGTCAATCAGAAGGCGTCCGGCGAGGCGGATGGAGAGGTCGGTGATGGAGAGCATGCGGCCTTGTCACCGCACCCGCGATCAAACGCAACCCGTTTTTCCGTGTCCGCAAGCCGGTGCGTGTCAACTCAGTGCGAATCGCGCTCGCGCTGCTTCAGCTCATTGAGGAGTTGCTCGAGGTGCGTCGGCAGCCTGGCTTCGGGCCGCAGGCTCTGCTGGAGCCGTTCGGCCACGGCATCGGAGATCGAGCGGCTGGTGCGCCGGTCGATTTGCTCGCTGTCATTGGCAAAAGGGCCAGCCATCGCAGGGTTCCGTGTTCTCAAAGAAGCAACACGGTACCAAGTCCTTGGCCCCCAAATGGTTTCGCCACTCGCGGCGATTGCGCGGCATTCTAGCAAAAATTGTGTGAAGCCGCGCAATGTCCCCCTCCGAATACAAAGCCCCGGCGCTGGGGGACGCCGGGGCTTCGCTTGGAAGGTACCTTGGGGGGCTCAGGTACCTTTGGAAAGGTGCTGTCGGGCTCAGTAGCAGCGGTTGATCATCCGCCAGCGGGGTCCCCAGGGGGTCGGGACCAGCCGGCGCACATAGCAGCCGCCATAGCCGTAGGAGACGGGGGCATAGAAGCGCGGGCCACCCCAGCCGTAACCGTGATGCCAGCCGCCGCCGCCGCCGTGCCAGCCCCAGCCGCCACCATGCCAGTGCGCAGAGGCGGAGGTCGGTGCCAGCGCGGCACCAAGCGCAACCGCGGCAACGGCGGCGAGCGAAAGTTTCCTCAACATGGTGATCTCCTCAAAACTGCCGACGCGGGGCTATCGCGTCGATGGAAAGGCCGCCGAAACGGTCCGCCTCGGGAGGAGGCTTTGGTTTCGATGGACCTGAGGTTATCCGAGCGAGGCTGAACCAAACCCTGACGAGGCCTTCAGATTGGGTTCATTTAGGTGAAATCGTCGTAATCCATGTTGGCATTCTGACTCCTGGCCTGCGGCCAAGCGCCCGCGAGGCGGTTTTGGCGGTCGCTTGCCGTATGGCGAAGGCGCCGATATAAGCCCGGCAACTCCGAACCACCGTTTTCTCTTCAAGGACAACATCATGGCCATCGAACGCACCTTCTCGATCATCAAGCCCGACGCCACAGCGCGTAACCTCACCGGTGCGGTTAACGCCGTGATCGAGAAGGCGGGCCTGCGCATCGTCGCGCAGAAGCGCATCCGCATGACCAAGGAACAGGCCGAGACCTTCTATGCGGTCCACAAGGCGCGCCCCTTCTTCGGTGAGCTCGTGGACTTCATGACGTCGGGCCCCGTGGTGGTCCAGGTGCTGGAAGGCGAGGGTGCCGTCTCCAAGTATCGCGACGTGATGGGGGCGACCGATCCGTCCAAGGCGGCTGACGGCACCATCCGCAAGCTCTACGCCAAGTCGATCGGTGAGAACTCCGCGCACGGTTCGGATGCGCCGGAGACCGCCGCGATCGAGATCGCGCAATTCTTCTCGGGCAACGAGATCGTCGGCTGATCCGTCAGCCGATCAGGTAACGAGACGCGGCGAAAGGACGTAGTGTGAACTGGCTCTGGCAGATCTTCGATCCCGCTACGATCGGGGCATTCTTCACCCAGTTCCGCGTTGAGATGGCCGAACCGACCTTCTGGGTCGCGGTCGGCAAGATCATCTGGATCAACATCCTCTTGTCCGGCGACAATGCGCTGGTGATCGCGCTCGCCTGCCGCGGCCTCAAGCCGCGGCATCGGCTGTGGGGCATGATCCTGGGTGCCGGCGCCGCGGTGGTGCTGCGGATCATCTTCACGGGCATCGTCGCGAGCCTGATGGAGCTGCCGTACCTCAAGCTGGTCGGCGGTCTTGCGCTGATCGTGATTGCGGCAAAGCTGCTGGTGCCGGAACAGGAGGACGAGGACGGCGTGGAGTCGGCTTCGCATCTGTGGCAGGCCGTGCAGATCGTCGTCGTCGCCGACATCGTCATGAGCCTGGACAACGTCATTGCGGTGGCCGCGGCCGCCAATGGCAGCGCGCCCTTGCTGGTGCTCGGTCTTGCCATCAGCGTGCCCTTGATCGTCGCCGGCGCGGCGCTGATCATGGCGCTGCTCGCAAAGCTGCCGGTTCTGGTGTGGGCCGGCGCGGCGCTGCTCGGCTGGATTGCGGGCGAGGTGATCGCGACCGATCCCGGCATCGCGCCGAGGCTGCACACGCTGTTCGACGGTCCGTTCGGCGCCTCGCTCGACAACGTGCTCAGCGCCTTGCGCATCCCGCCGCAATTCGCCCATGGCGGCGGAGGCGGCGAATATCTGTGCGCAGCTCTCGGCGTCGTCGTCGTGCTGGCCGTCGGCTCCATCTGGCGCCGGCGCAGCATGAGCGCGGCCGCGCTGGAGTCCTCCGAGCGCCACGCCAAGGCCTCGGCGGAATAGGTTGCTTCAGTCGATCGCGCCGAACTCCGTCACGGGCGTCGTCCAGTAGACGATCTTGGTCCCGGCGAACGGAACTCGCAGTCGGTCGAGCAAGCGGCCAGCATCGCACCTCGCCAGAACGATCTGCACGATGGCCTGATCGGCGTTGCCCTTCACGCGTTCGGCCGCGGTGTGCAATCGGACTTCGGCGCCGTGACCAGCGCCGTGCAATGCGGTGAATCCCGAAACCAGGTCGGTCTGCTCCGTAAGATAGTCGAACACCTCGTCGCATAGTTGGCGAGACAAGATCAGCGTGAGGCAGACCGGCTGGTCGATCATCAGGTCACCTTCGACGTCCCGCCATAGCGGCGATACAGGATCGGCAAGAGAATCAGAGTGAGCAGGGTGGACGACAGGAGCCCTCCGATCACGACAACGGCGAGCGGTCGCTGGACTTCGGATCCTGGACCGGAGGCAAACAGCAGCGGGATCAAGCCAAACGCCGTGATGCTCGCGGTCATCAGCACTGGCCGAAGCCTGCGCATGGCTCCTTCGACGACGATACGATCCTCGCTCAGGCCGCGGGCCCGCAGCTGATTGAAATAAGAGACCAGGACGACGCCATTCAAAACGGCGATGCCGAGCAGCGCGATGAAGCCGACAGAGGCTGGCACCGAAAGATATTCGCCCGTCAGAACCAGTGCGAAGACGCCCCCGATCAGGGCAAAGGGAATGTTGACGAGGACCAGCAAGGCCTGCCGTATGGCGCCGAATGTGGTGAAGAGCAGCAGGAAGATCAGACCGATCGCAACCGGCACCACAATGGAGAGACGTGCGGCGGCACGTTGCTGGTTCTCGAATTGCCCGCCCCAGGTCAGCCGGTAGCCTTCCGGGAGCGGGAGTTCGGCCGCTTTCTGGCGTGCCGCCTCGACGAAGCCCACCATGTCGCGGCCCCGGACGTTGGCGCGGACCACGCTCATCCGCGCGCCGTCTTCGCGGTCGATTTTCACAGGGCCGTCCACTCGTTGGATCCGGGCGACCTGCGACAGCGCCACATGCTGTCCGGAAGCGAGCGTCATTGGCAGGCTCGCCAACAGCGTCGGCGCCTCCCTGGTTGTCTTGCTGCCGCGGATGAGGATCGGCGTGCGGCGTCCCCCCTCGAGCGCGGTACCGATCGTTCGGCCCTCGATCTGCGTGCGGAGCGAGTTCGCTATGGAGTCCCCCGTCAGGCCGAGGCGGCCGGCCTCCATTCGATTGACGGCGACTGTGTAATATTCAGTGCCTTCGTTGAGCGTGGTGTAGACGTCCTCGGCACCATCTATGCCGGACAGAATGCCCGACAGCTTTGCTGCGATTTCGTTCAGTCTGGCGATGTCGGGGCCGAAGATCTTGACTGCGACGTCGCCGCGCACGCCGCTGATCATCTCCTGCACGCGCATGTCGATCGGCTGGGTGAAGCTGAGCGAGATACCGGGAAAGCCGTTCAGAACCTCACGAAGCTTCTGCAGAAGGGTCTCGCGACTGTCGGTCTGTCTCTCGGCGGCCGGCTTAAGCACGAGGAACGTGTCGGTCTGGTTGGGGCCCATGGGATCGAGGCCAAGTTCGTCCGACCCGGTCCGTGCGACGATACCGGCGATATCAGGTACGGCCAGAAGTGCGGTCTGGAGCCTTGCATTGATAGCCAGCGACTCGTCGAGGTTGACGGAAGGAAGCGTCTCTACGCTGACGATGATGTCGCCTTCGTCCATCGTCGGCATGAAGGTCTTGCCGAGCTTTGTATAGCCGAAGCCCGCTACGAGCAGGCCGATCAGCGCTGCAGCGATCACCTTGCGCTCGTTGTCCAGGGCCCAGTCCAGCGCCGGTGCGTAGATCCGCTGTGCCGCCCGAATCAAGAGGGGATCGCGATGTGACGCGGACTTCAGCAGATAGGAGGTCGCGACCGGGATCACGGTGAGCGCCAGCAGCAACGAGCCGGCTAGCGCGAAAATGATTGCCAGTGCGACGGGGATGAATAGCTTCCCTTCCAGTCCCTGCAGGGTCAGCAGTGGTACGAACACGATCATAATGATGAGGACGCCCGAGGCGACGGGTTCCAGGACTTCGCAAACCGAGCGGTAGACCAGGTGGATGAGCGGAGTCGCCTTGCTCGGTTCGTGCTTGCCGAGGTTGCCGACGATGTTCTCGACGACGACAACGAGCGCGTCGATCAACATGCCGATCGCGATCGCAAGTCCGCCCAGGCTCATCAGGTTGGCCGACATTCCCACGACGCGCATGACGATGAGCGCTATGAGAATGGCCAGCGGCAGACTGAGAGCGATCACCAGCGAAGCCCGCCAGTTGCCGAGGAAAAGCAGCAGAAGAACGATGACGAGGACTGTGGCCTCGCCGAGTGCCCGGATCACCGTGCCCACGGCGCGGTTAACCAGGCTGCTGCGGTCATAAAACACGTTTATCGAAACGCCCTTCGGCAGCGAAGGCTGCAGCTCAGCGAGTCGGGCACGTACGTCTCGGACGAGCTGCCCCGCATTGGCACCGCGCAAGCCGAGCACCAGCCCCTCGACGGTTTCGCCGTGCCCGTCCGACGTGACTGCGCCATAGCGGGTCAGCGTCCCGACCTGGACGTTCGCGACGTCTTTGACCAGGATCGGCACTCCCTCGCGCGCGTCAACGACTATGGCCTTGATGTCTTCTGTCGACCGGATGCTGCCTTCAACCCGAACCAAGGCGCTGTCCTCGCCTTGGTTCACCCGTCCGGCGCCATCGTTGCGACTGTTGGCTTCGATCGCCCGACGGAACAGGTCATACGAAATGCCGCGGGCGGCAAGTGCATCATTGCGCGGCACGACCTCGAAGGCACGCACGTAGCCGCCGAGCGCATTGACGTCGGCAACACCGGCGACCGTACGCAGGGCGGGACGGATCACCCAATCGAGCAGGCCTCGGCGTTCGGCGAGCGAGAGTTCGGGACTATCGATCGTGAACATGAACATCTCGCCCAGGGGGCTCGTGATCGGCGCAAGACCGCCGCTCACCCCGTCAGGGAAATCACGCGAGATGCTCGATAGTCGTTCCGACACCTGGTTGCGCGCCCAGTAGATGTCAGTGCCGTCTTCGAAATCGACGGTAATGTCGGCCAATGCATATTTCGTGGTTGAACGAAGAACTTTCTTGTTAGGCAATCCAAGCAGTTCAAGCTCGATAGGGACCGTGATGCGCTGCTCGACCTCTTCGGGGGTAAGGCCCGCCGCCTTCATGATGATCTTCACCTGGACCGGGGAGACGTCGGGAAACGCGTCGATCGGCAGGCTGGGCAGGAGGACGATGCCGGCGGCGACCAGCAGCACCACACCCAGCATCACGAACAGTCGCTGCGAAAGCGCGAACGCGATAAGTCGCCGGAGCATCTACTGTCCCAGTCCCGAGAGAATGCCGCGAAGCGCCGAGATGCCGCCGATCGCGATCTCGTCTTGCTCTGTTACGGGGCCCGACACGACGACATGGTCCTGATCTTCCGCAACCAGTTTGACCGGGACCAGCCGAAAGCCGCCGTCGAACGCGACAAAGACCGACGTTTGTTCGCCCCGCCGCACCAGCCCGCTGTAGGGAATCTCCCAGGCACTTTCGCCGGCGGAGAGAAAGCCGATGCGGGCGGCGGTCGTCTGACCGGGATGCAGCTCTCCGTCGTTGGGTACTTCCGCGCGAACCAGAATGGTTTGGGTAGCGGGGTCGATGGTCTCGGAGACCAGTACGACCTTGCCGGGCTTTGAATAATTCTCAAACTCGACATTGGCACCGGTGCGGATCGCTCGGATATTGGCGGCAGGAACCGCGATTTCGGCCCATAGCGGCGAGAGCCGCGCGAGCTTGACGAGCGGCGTGGATTGTTCGACCCGTTGTCCTGGCGATACCGTGACATCGACCACTGATGCAGGCTGCGGCGCATTGACCGTGAGCGTCCCGCTGATAGCCGCTTCCTGGGCCAGCCGCGAAATTGCCTCATCGGACATCCCGCTTAGATGCAGCATCTGCCGCCGCTCGGCGACGACGAGAGTAGCCTGACGCGCCTCTGCCTGGCTGGTTTCCAACACGCGTTGCGGGACAGCCTTGCCTTCGAACAAATCGACGTTTCGCTTGAGCTGCTGGGTGGCGAGAACTTCCTGTGCGATCGCGTGCAGGTAGTCGCGCTGTTGAGAGACGAAGCTTGGACTTTCCAAGGTGACCAGCGGCTGGCCGGCCGAAACGCGGTCGCCGCGCCCGGCCCAGAGATTGGCGACCATGCCGGACACCGGTGCGCTGACGACCCACAATTGCGGCGTCGGGATCACGATTTGGACGGGATAGGGCAGCGTCAGATCGGTCCGACTCGCGATCGGATGGGTCACGCGCACACCTAGATTCCGCGCCTGCGCATCGCTCAGCTTCAGTTCATCTTGCGCCTTGCACACCGACGGCGAAAAGCTGAACGCGAGCGCAAGCAGGATGCCGGCAGCCAGGGTCCGAGCAGGGCTTGGCAGGAAAATCCCATAGTCGGGTTGCATGGCGGTACCATTCGAAATGCCGTCCTGCACGTTACTTACTGTAGCGCGACGCTGGTGGGTTGATATGCATCAACCGCCCGCTGTTTGCGCGGGATATCGCTGGCTTTGCGCAGCCGGCACTTCCTCTCCAAAAGCAGGTTTCGTCGAACTTCCGGATATCAATGGAAACAGTGGGACGTTGCGTTAAAATGAACTCGCGTCATCGCGAAGTGGATGGTGACGGTGCAAACGCACATCGTCCGCACCTGATCTCACCGCTTTCTACCGCCGCACGATCGACCCGGCGCGACCAATCAGCCGGGCCAGCGCGCGGAAGCGGCTGCCGACGCGATCCGCGACGAGATCGCCGAGGCGGTGCTCGAACACCAGCAACAGCTTGCGGCCCACGCTGCGGAAATGCGTCGCGGGCAAGACGCCCGGACGCGCCGCCGAGATCAGATGCGCAACGCGGAAGGCGGCGCCCAGTAGGCGGGCGCGTTCGAGTTGCGCCGGCGTCAGCAGCTCCTGCATGGCGACCGGCGGCTGGTTCTCCTCGCTGAGCCCCGCATAGCGATAGAACACGGACAGGCCGACGAAGGCGCGCTCGGTGTGGGTGATCGCGCCGAAATTGCCGTTGACGACGAGGCTCAGCGTCTGCTCGCCGCGATGGTCGGGATGCACGCGCCAGCCGATGTCGGACAACAGGCACGCGGCGTGGCGCAGACGGCGGTCCTCCTCGGTCTCGCGCAGCTTCACCACGCGCGCGAGGCGGTCGGTCCAGGCGATCAACTCGCGCGCGTGCTTTGCCGAACGAGACAGCAGCTGGTTCAGCTCCTCGGCCGCGCAGATCAGTCCGTCCTTGTTGCGTTCGGACTCCGGCAGCTTCTCGTGCAGCAGGCCCTCGCGCACGCCGAAGGTCGAGAACACGATGGTCTTCGGCTTCGCCACCCGGATGATGTGCTCGAGCACCAGTGCCGCATAGGTGAGGAGCGGGCGCCGGGCGTCGGCGACGATCTCGATGTCTGCAAGCATGCCGGCGGCCGCAAGCCGGCGGAGACGTCGGGAAAAATCGAGCGCCTCGGCAGCCGAAATCGAATAGCCGTGCATCACCTGGAGCGGGTAGCCGCTCTGGATGATGTGGATGCGCGCCAGCGCGCGCCAGGTACCGCCGACGGCGTAGAAGCTGCGGCCGCTCCCGGCCTTGAGCTGCGGCACCCCGTCGAGCGCTTCGCGCACGATGCGGTCGGCGCGTTTCAGGGATTTATGTGCGAGGTCCTGCAGCGCGAGCCCGCCGAGCGGCAGCGTCACGCCGCTGCGCACGGTGTTTTTGCGCACGTCGATCAGTTCGAGCGAACCGCCGCCGAGGTCACCGACGATACCGTCGGGATGATGGATGCCGGAGATCACGCCAAGCGCCGACAGCCGCGCCTCGCGCGGGCCCGACAGGATCTCGATCTTCACCGCGCAGATGCGCTCGGCTTTGGCGATGAAGTCGGGGCCGTTGGAGGCGTCGCGGCAGGCGGCGGTCGCAATCGCAAACACCCGTCCGACCTGCATCACCCGGCACAGCGCACGGAAGCGCTTGAGCGAGGTCAGCGCCTTGTCGACGGCGTCGGGCGCAAGCAGGCCCGTGCTCTGCACCTCGCGCCCAAGCCCGCACAGCGTCTTCTCGTTGAAGATGGGAATGAGGCTCCGCGTCAGTCCCTCGTAGACGACGAGACGGACCGAGTTGGAGCCGATGTCGATGACCGCGACGCTCGAGCCGCGCTTGCGCGGCCGCTTCACGTCGACGATCCCGGATCAGGATTGATGACGTTCATTACGGCGCGTGAGGCGGCGCGGCGAGGATTCCTTGAGCGACTTACCACGGCCAGACAGACTCGGATTGGTCATGAAGTAGTTGTGGACGTTGAAAGGCTCCTCGCCCTTCGCGGTCTTCATACGCGTTGAGGACCCGTCCGGCAACAATTGCCAGCTCTGTTCATTGTCCTTGAGATTGGCGACCATGATCTGTTCGAGAACCTGCTGATGCACCGTGGGATTTTGCAGCGGACACAGCACCTCGACGCGGCGGTCGAGATTGCGCGGCATCATGTCGGCCGAGGAGATATACACAGCCGCTTTCGCGCTCGGCAGGCCCTGGCCCATGCCGAAGCAGTAAATTCGGCCGTGTTCGAGGAATCGTCCGATGATCGACTTGACGCGGATGTTCTCCGACAGGCCGGGAATACCGGGCCGCAGGCAGCAGATACCGCGCACCACAAGCTCGACCTGCACGCCGGCCTGTGAGGCCTCGTAGAGCGCGTCGATAATGTCGGGGTCGACCAGCGCGTTCATCTTCATCCAGACCGCACCGGGCCGGCCGTGGCGCGCATGCGCGGTCTCGCCCTGGATGTGCTCGATGATGCGCTTGCGCAAGGTCAGCGGCGAGACCGCCATCTTTTCAAGATCGCTCGGCGCGGCATAGCCGGTGATGAAGTTGAACACGCGGGCGGCATCGCGGCCGATGGTCGGGTCCGAGGTGAAGTAGGAGAGGTCGGTGTAGATGCGCGCGGTCACCGGATGATAATTGCCGGTGCCGGTGTGGACGTAAGTCGTGAGGCTGCCGCCTTCACGGCGCACCACCATCGACAATTTCGCGTGGGTCTTCAGTTCGAGGAAGCCGTAGACGACCTGCACGCCGGCGCGTTCGAGGTCGCGCGCCCAGCGGATGTTGGCCTCCTCGTCGAAGCGGGCCTTCAGCTCGATCAGCGCGGTGACGGATTTGCCGGCTTCTGCAGCTTCCACGAGCGCGCGCACGATCGGCGAGTTGCTCGAGGTGCGGTAGAGTGTCTGCTTGATGGCGACGACGTCGGGGTCGCGCGTCGCCTGCTGGAGAAACTGCACCACGACGTCGAAGGATTCATAGGGGTGATGAACGACGAGATCCTTCTGCCGGATCGCAGCGAAGATGTCGCCGCCTTGCTCGCGCACGCGCTCGGGATGGCGGGGCACGTAAGGGGTGAATTCCAGATCGGGCCGGTCGAGGCGGGTGAGCTGCGAGAGCTCGTTCATGGCGAGCACGCCATCGACCAAAAACACCTCGTCGTCGGCGGTCGACAGCGCGTGCTGTACGAAGCTGCGCAGCTGCTCCGGCATCTTGGCATCGATCTCGAGCCGGATCACCGAGCCGCGGCGGCGGCGCTTCAGCGCGGTCTCGAACAAGCGGACGAGATCCTCGGCCTCTTCCTCGATTTCGAGTTCGGAGTCGCGGATGACACGGAAGGCGCCCTGGCCGTGAAGATTGTAGCCGGGGAACAGGCGGTTGATGAATAGCGCGGTGGCCTGCTCCAGCGAGATCAGCCGGACGACCTTGCCCTCGGCCGGCAGGCGGATGAAGCGGTCGATCTTGCCGGGCATGCGGATCAGCGCGTTCATCTGCTTGCCGTCGGCGGCGCGCGTGAGCTGGAGCGCGATGGTGAAGCCGAGGCTCGGAATGAACGGGAAGGGGTGGGCCGGGTCGATCGCGAGCGGTGTCAGCAGCGGGAACACGTTGCTGAGGAAGTAGTCCTCGACCCAGGTTCGTTCCGCTTTGGTGACTTCCTTGCCCTCGACCAGCACGATGCCCTCGTCGGCGAGCGTGCCGCGCAGGTCGCGCCAGATTGCCTGCTGGTCGGAGGCAAGCTGCGAGACGGTCCGGTTGATCAGTGCGAGCTGCTCGGACGGGGTCAGACCGTCGGGGCTGCGCTCGGCAATGCCTTCGCGCACCTGGGCCTTGATGCCGGCAACGCGGACCATGAAGAACTCGTCGAGGTTATTCGCTGAAATCGACAGGAATCGCACCCGCTCCAGCATGGGGTGGCTGGGATTGACCGATTCCTCCAGGACGCGGCGGTTGAAGTGCAGCCAGGAGAGCTCGCGATTGATGAACCGCTCGGGGCTCGATGCGATCGCCGGCGGGCCTTCGGCTTCCGGGGTTTTCTCTTTAACTTCAACAGCTTGCGCAGAATCCATCAGAAGTCGATCCATCCAGTTCGCCCCAATTTGCGACTTACGCGCAAAACCCGCGGGAGCATGTGTTAGAGCGATGACGTTTCGATGACATTGATGTTCCGCGGCCCGGCCGCGTCAAGCCGCCTTGGTCAGACATCCCGGAGCAGCTCGGCCGCCAGGGCCCGGGTGACGGGGCGGCCGAGGCGCAGGGCCTCGCTGTCCAGCAGGTCCACAGCCCGTCGGGCGGCGGCCGAGGACCGCTCCAGGCGAGTGGCGAGGTAGCTGACCACGCTCTCGTCCATGGCGAGCTGGCGGTCGGCGCAGAATTTGACGATCAGGCCGCGGAAGAGCTGGTCGTCAGGCGGCAGCAGCGAGATAACGGGGACAGCGCGGAGCCGCGAGCGCAGGTCGGCGAGCTCGATCTCGAGAGAGGCGGGCGCCTCGCGTCCGGTGAAGAGGACGTAGGCGCCGTCCTCGCGGGCCAGATTCATCAGATGGAACAGGGCGCGCTCATCGAATTCCCTCGCCTTGGGATCCTCGACCACCAGCGCGCCGGTGGCGAGCGCAGCCGGGACGGCTTCGGCGGTCAGCCCATTGGCCGTGGTCGAGCGGGCGCCTGAGGCCTCGGCCCAGATCGCGGCGAGATGGCTCTTGCCGCTTCCTTCCGGGCCGGCCAGCCACATGATCCGGTTCGGCCATTCCGGCCAGGCGTCGATGAGGGCAAGACCGGCGGCGTTGACGGGGCCTTCGAGGAAATTGTCCCGGCTCAGGCTCTCCGCATGCGGAAGCGAAAACGCCAATTGTCGGGGATGAACGCGGCCTGGCACGCTTGCTTTGCTCCGTGCCGGCATATGCCGGCTTGGTTTGAAGAGATGCGACTTAATCGAACGGGAGTTGGCCTTTGCGGGGCCGCTTCCCAACTCATTTGGCCTCGATCGTGCTGCTACTTGGCCTCGATCGTGCTCATGTGCCGCAACCATTCGACGAGATAGAGCGACACGGAGGAGAGCGTGAAGATCGTGACGAGGCCCATCAGGATTATATCATAAGGACCGGCTTTGAAGCCGAAGGCGAGGGCGGCCAGCACCAGCGCTGCGAACGCCACCTGGGCCACAGTGTTGAGCTTGGATACCTTCGAGGGCTTCATCTCCACAGGGCGGTCGAACAGCCACGATATGATCACGGCGGCGACGATCATGATGTCGCGCGAGACCACCAGGATGACGATCCAGCGCGGAATCGCGCCCCAGATGCCCAAGGCCATGTAGATCGAGACCAGCAGCGCCTTGTCGGCGAGCGGGTCGAGCAAGGCGCCGAGCTCGCTCGTCATGTTGAAGCGCTTGGCAAGGAAGCCGTCGACCGCGTCGCTGATACCGGCGATCAGGAAGACGGCGAACGCCACCTCCATTTGGCTCGACACGATGGCCCAGACGATGATCGGGACCAGCATGATGCGGCCCAAAGTAATGATGTTCGGTATACTCACACGGCGCTTCCCGGCACCCGGCCTGACCTCGAATTCGGCCCTTTGCAGGCTGAACCGGTTGATATCTCTACATAGTATACGGCGGCGCGCCATGCGAGCCATTGCGCGTCCCCGGAATTCGACGTAACCAGCCGCAAACCCACTGGAAATCGGGCATGACCGACCGCAAAAACGGCCTCACTTACGCCGATTCAGGCGTCGATATCGATGCGGGCAACCGCTTGGTCGACCTGATCAAGCCGATGGTGCGCGCCACCGCACGGCCCGGCGCCGACGCCGAAATCGGGGGATTCGGCGGCCTGTTCGATCTCAAGGCAGCCGGTTTTAAGGATCCCATCCTGGTGGCCGCGACCGATGGCGTCGGCACCAAGGTCAAGATCGCGATCGAGACCGGCCTGCATGGCGGGATCGGCATCGACCTCGTCGCCATGAGCGTCAACGACCTCGTGGTGCAGGGCGCCGAGCCGCTGTTCTTCCTGGACTATTTTGCCTGCGGCAAGCTCGATCCGGAGGCGACCGCGTCGATTGTCGCCGGCGTCGCCGAAGGCTGCCGCGAATCCGGCTGCGCCCTGATCGGCGGCGAGACGGCCGAGATGCCCGGCCTCTACAGGGACGGCGACTACGACCTCGGCGGCTTTGCCGTCGGCGCCGCGGAGCGGGGCACGCTCTTGCCGCGCAAGGACATCGCCGCCGGCGATGCCGTGATCGGGCTCGCCTCGTCGGGCGTGCACTCCAATGGTTTCTCGCTGGTGCGCAAGATCGTGGAACAATCCGGCCTCGGCTTCGGGGCGCAGGCGCCGTTTGCGCCCGTCATGACGCTCGGCGGCGCGTTGCTGACGCCGACGCGTCTCTACGTCAAATCCTGCCTGCGCGCGATCCGCGAGACCGGCGCGGTGAAGGGGCTTGCCCACATCACCGGAGGCGGCTTCACCGACAACATTCCGCGCGTGCTGCCGAAGCATCTCGGCGTCGGTATCGATCTGGCGCGCCTGCCGGTACTGCCGGTGTTCAAATGGCTGGCCGCGCAGGCCGGCATCGCCGAGCTCGAAATGCTGCGGACCTTCAATTGTGGGATCGGCATGATCGCGATCGTCGAGCCGGACAAGGTCGAAGAGGTCGTGGAGGTCTTCGCCGACGCCGGTGAGACCGTGGCACAGCTCGGTACCGTGATCCCCGCCGAGGGCGAGCATCGCGTCGTCTATAACGGCCATCTCGATCTGGCGCTGTGATGAAACGCCGCGTCGCCATCCTGATTTCCGGCCGTGGCTCCAACATGGCTGCGCTGATCAAGGGCGCGGCCGCGCCGGATTTTCCGGCGGAGATTTCGCTCGTCATCTCGAACAAGGCCGATGCGCAGGGGTTGGAAAGGGCCAAAGCGAGCGGCGTGAAGACGCTGGTGATCGAAAGCAAGTCGTTCGGCAAGGACCGCGCCGGCTTCGAGAAGGTGCTGCAAGCAGCGCTCGATCAGCACGGCATCGAGCTGATTTGCCTCGGCGGCTTTATGCGCCTGTTCACGGCCGAATTCACCAAGGCCTGGTACGGGCGGATGCTCAACATCCATCCCTCGCTGCTGCCATCGTTCCCCGGTCTCGACCCGCACGGCCAGGCGTTGCGCGCCGGCGTCAAGCTGTCCGGAGCGACAGTGCACTTCGTGATCCCCGAGACCGACGCCGGTCCAATCGTGATGCAGGGCGCCGTTCCCGTCAGCGACCACGACACGGCGGACACGCTGTCGGAGCGTATCCTCGAAGTCGAGCACCGCATCTATCCCGCAGCACTGAGCCTGCTCGCGACGGGCAAGGTCCGGATCGAGGGCGATGTGTGCAAGACCGCGGGCAGCGGGCCGTCGGAGAACTTTCTGGTTGCGCCGTTGGTGCGGTGAAGCGCCGTCGCACTCGGAATACTTTCATCCCAAACAAAAACCCCCGGCAGAGCCGGGGGCAACGTCATGATCTCTTGCGCAGACCGCGAGAGCAATCAGGAAACCTTGAGGTTCTCCGCGGATGCCTTGCCGCGGTTCTCCACGAGGTCGTATTCGACCACTTGATTTTCATTGAGGGTCGAGAGTCCGGCGCGCTCGACGGCGGAGATGTGGACGAAGACGTCCTTATCACTGCCGTTCGGCTTGATGAACCCATAGCCCTTGGTCGGGTTGAACCATTTGACGGTGCCCTTTTGCGGCATCCTCAGTCTCCTCCGCTAGATACAAAAACGACGCGGCCGCTTTTCGCGTGCCACGCCACAAACGGGCCTCCGGTAGTCTGTTCGAGTCTTGAGTTCAATGTCGCGAAACGCACAGTCGAGCGGCCAATTCCGATTGTGTCCGATATTGCAACATGAAAATCGCCCGTTAGCAAGCCGCGCGCGAATTTCAAGAGCCCGACCGGAGCGCCCGTCCGCAATTTGCGACCTGTGGCCGCGGAACCACAATCGGAAGCAATGCCTTTGCCTGGACGCGCCAGCCGGTTGACCCTCAGTAACAGTTCGGCACAAATCGCGGCACGCGTGCGCCGCTCCTGTTGCATTTTTGCGCGCCGCCCTTTGCTTCGGGATTTGTCGCCATGTGCTGCACGTCGCAGCCCTCAGAGACACGGCAGGCGATCAGGCTGAACCGCGTCCGTTGGATCGCGGCTGCCGTGGCGTTTGCGCTCATCATGGTACTGTCGACGACATCAGGCTTTGCGCAAAGTCCGACGCCTACGCCTACGCCGACCCCGACACCCACGCCGTCACCGACGCCGATTCCGATGCCGACCGCGACCAATTACGACCAGTCGGCCGGCAACAGCGCGCTCAATCTCGGCTCGAATTTCCTGGAGCGGCTCGGCAGCCAGGCTTCTGGCGGCGTCAACCGGGCGTTCCGGACCAATCCCGGCGGCGGCGGTGCATCGGCGGGCGCGGAAGATCCGCGCTACCGCACCTGGTTCGAGGGTTACGGCATCTCGGTCCGGACGGATGCACAAGGAGACTTTGTCGGCGACAAGCGGAAGACGTTTGGCGGTGTCGCAGGCCTTGGCGCGCGGCTCGCGCCGGGTGTCAATCTCGGCTTCTCCGTCGACCAGAGCCACACCGACATCGACGTGCCGCTCGCACTTCAGTCCGCGACGCTGGACCTGACGCAACTCGGCTTCAGCGGCTCGGTCGACAAGGGTCCCTGGACCTGGGCGTTCGCGGTGGTGCACGGCTTCGGCAAGGTCCGCTCCAGCCGGGACACCGGCCTGGGACTTGCGACCGCGGGTTATCGCGCCGCAGTCGACGGCGCGCTGACCGAGATCAGCTATTACTGGACCAAGGATCAGATGCGCATCGTGCCCAAGGGTGCACTGGAATATGTCCGCGCCACCAGCGTCGCGTTCCAGGAGGTTGGCGGCCTCGATCCACTCAATGTCGGCTCGACTGCGCTCTCGCGCGCGCGCGTCATGATCGGAGCCGAGATTGGACGCTACTTCATCTTCGACCAGAAGATCCTGGACCTGTCCGCCTACGGCAAGTTCGTCGACAATTTCCATCAGAACCTGGGATCGGTGCAAGTCAGCCTCGGGAGTCAGAGCATCGTCGTGCCCGGCATCGGCGAGAGCCGCTACGGCACGGATGCCGGCGCCTCGGCCTCGCTCAGCCTGACCAACACGGCGCGGCTCTACGTCAATTACGACGGCAAGTTCCGCAACGAGCTGACGTCGCACCAGGGCACGGTCGGCTTCGAATATCGGTGGTGAGGCGAAGCCTGCCCGCGTCGGCCCAGAGGAGGATCCGGAAAACTGCGACGCGGTTTTACGAAAGGATCATGCTCGAGTTTTAAGTCGGCATTGCCGCGACATAGCCCGTCAATCCAAAACCCTCGCGCGCGGCCGTCATCATCGGCGCCAGCGCGTTCGGGTGGATGAACTCGTCGCGGAAACAGGGGTGGGCCTTGGGATCGAAGATTTTCTTCAGCCAATCGACCACGATCTTGTGGCGCTCGGAGGCGCGGAACTCCTTGTGATAGGTAAGCCAGAGATCGGCGTGGTGGCTGACGCCGAGATCGACGGCGACGAGCGGGGCGCCGAGCGCGATCGAGACCGTCGGCAGGAATCCGATGCCGGCGCCGCGCTCCACCGCGTAGAGCACGCCGACCGAGGAATTGGTCTTGATCCCGACGATGCCCTCGAGCGACTTAAGTCCGAGCACGCGGGCATAAGCGCCGTCGTCGACCTGCGGAGCGCTCTGCTTGATGATGCGGTGGTTCTTCAGCTCGGCCAGGCTCGCCGGCACGCCGTAGAGGTTTTCGTACTCCTTGGACACGAAGGGATAGATGTGCAGCCGGCCGAGCTTGGCGACGATCAGATCGGGATTGGTCGGCGGCTCGAGCTGGATCGCAATATCGGATTCGAGCCGCGCGACGTCGGCCTGTTCCATCGCGCAGCGCAGGTCGACGGTGATCTTGCGATAGGTCTTCTGGAAGTCGATCAGTCGCGGCAGGATCCAGAAATTGCCGGGACCTTCGGTCACCGCGACCCGCACGGTGCCTGACATGTCGTTCGACGATCGCGAGGCTCGCCGGAACACGTTGAAGGCATGACGCTCCATATGCGCCACGTCGGCGATCATCGCGCTGCCTTCGTCGCTGAGCGTGAGCCCGCTCTGGTCGCGCAGGAACAGCTTGCAGTCGATGCTCTCTTCGAGCCGGTCGATCCTGCGCATCAAGGTGGTGGAGGTGAGCCCGAGCTCCTCGGCGGCGTTGCGGAAACTTTTATATTTTGCGCAAGCTAAAAACAGTTTCAAATCGTCCCAGGACATGTCCAGGGCTTCTTCACGGTGCTGCATTATCGCAGCACCCCGGTGCAATAACTGCTGCATACGCCTGATCCCCAGCCGCTAAGCTCTTGGTCATAGCGGGGCACGAAAGCCGCGAACGATAGAGGGGTGACATGGGTATGGAAAGGGGCTCGTTTGCCGCAAGGCATGATTTCGACGCGCTGCCGCTCAGTCCGGATGTCGACGTCCGTCGTGCCGAATTTTCCGAAATCGCCGCGCTTTCGCAGCTGGCGCACCGGCTGGTGCCGGGCGTTCGGATCGGGGCGACTGAGCTTGCAAAATATTTCGCCTTCGATCCCGAGAGCATCCTGACTTTCAGCCGGAAGGGCAAGCTCGTCGGCGGCATGGCCTTCCTGTTTCTCAACGATCGCGGGCATGATGCGCTGCTGCTCGACGAGATCTGCCTCACCGCGCCCGAGACGTGCCATCTCGCGTCCGCGAAGGAAGACGTTTCCGCCATCTACATCTGGGCGATCGCGGCGACGGGGCGCGGCGTCGCCGGTCTCGGCAAGGCCGCGGCTCATCTTAGACAGCTAAGGTTTCGCAACGCGGATTGCTATGCGCAGCCGTCAACCGTGGCCGGACGCGATATCATGAAGGCGACAGGCTTCGAGCCTGTTCCAAGCTTCCAACCCGACCTCTGGTGCTACGAGCGGCCCTGGCATCGGCAGCCGATGCGCATGCCGGGCGCGATCATCCAAGCAAGGAGTTTTGCAGATGCACGGTACTAGGATTCCTCTCGCGAAGCCCGATTCCCGCGCCATCACCATTCGCCTCGCACGCGATCTCAGCGATCTCATGCTGGTCACCTCGATCCGCTCAGCCGTCTATCTCGCCGAGCAGGATTGCCCGTTCGACGAGGAGTTCGACGGGAACGACATGGTCGCCGCGCATTTCATCGGCTATGTCGGCAACGAGCCTGCGGGCTGTCTACGGGTGCGGTTCTTCGGCGATTTCGCCAAGGTGGAACGGCTTGCGGTGCGGCACCAATATCGGCGCTCGCGGGTCTCATTCAAGCTGGTACAGGCGAGCGTCGACTATGTGAAGCGCAAGGGCTTTCGCAAGATCTACGGCCAGGCGCAGGACCGGCTGGTCGATTTCTGGGCTCATTTCGGGGCCAAGCCGCTCGGTCACAATCGCAAGATCACCTTTTCCGACTTCTCCTACACGGAAATGCTGCTGGAGATCGAACCGGGCCCGGATGCCATTACGCTGGACAGCGATCCGTACGTGATCATCCGCCCCGAGGGCGATTGGGACCGGCCGGGCGTGCTCGACGCCTCGGCAGGACGGGCCGTGACGTCGCCGCTGCGGGACGTCGCGCTCGCTGGCCGTTGAAACTGCTGCAGCTGCGCGCAAACCCATGCTGGTTTCCGTCACAGACGATCCGCCGATCCTGGTCTGCGCGGATCTCCAGGTCGAATATCTGACCCCCGGACGTCGCCACGTCATCCTCGACGGCGATGCCGCCACGGCGCGCTGCGTGGAACTGCTGACGCTGTGGCGCGACAATCTCTGGCCGGTGATGCATCTGAAGCGCATCGCGCAGGCGGCCTGGTTCAATCCGGCATCCAGGCTGACCGATTGGATCGCGGAGGCGAAGCCGCGGCCGGGAGAAATGACGTTCGAGCATCCGCTGCCGTCAGCCTACAGTTCGTCGCGGTTTGTGGACTACATGTCCAATATCCGCAATGTCCGTTGCGTGCTCGCTGGCTTTTCCCTGGACGAAACTGTGTTGGCCACCGCTATCGACGGGTTTCACCGCAGCCATCGCTTCCAGGTGGTGGCCGACGCGGTGGCCTGCCGGCAGCCGGGGACAGGCGATGCTGCCGCCTACAAGCATGCAGTAGTGAATGTGATCGGGAATTTTGCTACAATCCAGTCCAGCGCCGAACTGATCAGAACCAGCGGCGCCGTTGCGGTGTAGGCGGCCGCGATCGACGGATGGAGTGGGACATTGTCACGGGGAGATCAGCTCGAGGAGCTGGCAAGCGACCTGTCGCGTGCCGCCGAGGCGGCGCGCCGTCTTGGTCTGCCCACGACGGTGTATCTGCTCTCGATGGCGCTGGTGGAGGTGCGGGAGGCCGCTGCGGCCGATGGCGATGGGAATGACGACGGCGCGGCGTGACAGCTGCCCGATGTGCGGCTTTGTGCAACGCTGGTGAGCGCTTGCTGCCGACGAATTGACGTTGCAAGTTTTGCGCGGTGGCAATAGCCAAGGAGCTGGATCATCGAGTGATGACGCTGGCCGCGCCGGCGACGTGACGCTTTCAAGGATGCCCGCAAATGTCCATGTTGCCCAATTCGCAAGAGGCCCGGGATGTGGCCTATCAGCTCCATCCCTACACCAACGCGCGCGCCCATCAGCAGGCCGGTCCCCTGGTGATCGAGCGCGGCGAGGGCCCCTACGTGTTCGATGCGTCGGGCAAGCGCTATTTCGAGGCGATGGCAGGCCTGTGGAGCGTCGGGCTCGGCTTCAACGAGAAGCGGCTGGTCGACGCCGCGCACAAGCAGATGCTGGCGCTGCCATTCTATCATACCTTCTCCGCCAAATCGCACGGGCCCTCGATCGATCTCGCCGAGAAGCTGGTCGCACTTGCGCCTGTGCCGATGAGCAAGGTGTTCTTCACCAACTCCGGCTCGGAGGCCAACGACACAGTTCTGAAGTTGATTGCCTATCGCTCCAATGCGCTCGGCCAGCCACAGCGCAAGAAGGTGATCAGCCGGATGCGCGCCTATCACGGCGTCACCATTGCGTCCGCCAGCCTCACCGGCCTGCCGAACAACCACCGCTCTTTCGACTTGCCGCTCCCGAACATCCTGCACACGGGCTCGCCGCATTTCTACAAGGACGGCGCGCCCGGGGAGAGCGAGGAAGCCTTCGCGACGCGGCGAGCCGAGGAGCTCGATGCGTTGATTCAGAAGGAAGGCCCGGACACGATCGCGGCGTTCTTCGGCGAGCCGGTGATGGGCGCGGGCGGCGTCATCGTGCCGCCGGCGACCTATTGGGACAAGATCCAGAAGGTACTGAACAAATACGACATCCTGTTGGTCGCGGACGAGGTCATCTGCGGCTTCGGTCGCACCGGTAAGATGTTCGGCTGCGAAACCTACGGCATCAAGCCCGACGCGATCGTGGTCTCCAAACAGATCACCTCGAGCTATTTCCCGCTGTCGGCCATCATGATGAACGATCGCATGTTCGAGCCGATCGCCGATGAGAGCAACAAGATCGGCGTGCTCGGCCACGGCTTCACCGCGGGCGGCCATCCGGTCGGCTCGGCGATTGCGCTGGAGAATTTGAAGATCATCGAGGAGCGGGGACTGGTTGCGCACGCCGCCGAGCTCGGTGGCTACATGCAAGGCAAGCTGCGTGAACTCACCAGTCATCCGCTGGTCGGCGAGGTCCGCGGTGTCGGCATGATCGCAGCGATCGAACTGGTGCTGGATAAGGCGCGCAAGACCGCGGCGGCAACGCCGGGCGCCGTCGGCGGCATGGCCAGCCGCATGCTGCAGGAGCGCGGCGTGATCTCGCGCAACATGCTCGACGCCATCGCTATCTGCCCGCCGCTGATCGTCACCAAAGCTCAGATCGACGAGCTGGTCGCGGCGATTTCAGGTGTGCTTGATGACATGAAGCCGGAAGTGGCGAAGCTGACGCCGGCGTAAGGGAAGCGTCAATGCAGGCGGAGCGTTCCGCCGCACCCACCCTGTTGTCCCGGCGAAGGCCGGGACCCATACCGCGAGGTCTCTCGATGGGGATGGTAGGAGTCCCGAACGACGAGTCTTCGCCAAACTCTTCCCTGGGGTGATGGGTCCTGGCTTTCGCCAGGACGACGCTGGGGAGAGATGGCGGCCTATTCCGCCCGCTGAACCCCGATCACGCGGCCTTTCTCGACCGCCAGCGCCAGCTCGCCGCGCTTCAGTTTCAGTGCGGCCTCGCCGAACAGCTCGCGGCGCCAGCCGCGTAATGCCGGCACGTCGGCCTCGTCGTCGGCCGCGATCTCCTCGAGATCGTCGACGGTCGCAATCACCTTGCTGGCGACCGCATGGCGCTCCGCGGTCATGCGCAACAGCACCTTCAACAGCTCGACGATCGCGGCGCCATTGTTATTGTTGCGCGGCTTTTCCAGCTTCGGCAGCGTGGCGTGATCGCGCGCCAGGCCGCGCTCGACGGCGGCGACGATGTCGGCGCCCCATTTGGATTTCTCAAAACCCTTCGGCACCGAGCGCAGGTTCGCGAGCTTCTCGATCGTGTTTGGCGCGTGGGTCGCGATGTCGCTGACGGCCTCATCGCGCAGCACGCGGCCTCGCGGCACGTCGCGGCTCTGCGCCTCCTGCTCGCGCCAGGCGGCGACCTCCATCAGGACCGCGAGGTCCTTGGGCTTGCGCACCCGCGTCTTGAGCCGTTCCCAGGCGCGCTCGGGGTGGAAGTCGTAGGTCTTGGGCGAGGTCAGGACCTCCATCTCGATCGAGACCCATTCGCTGCGGCGGCGCTTCTTGAGGTCGGCATCGAGGGCTGCGAACACGTCGCGCAGATGCGTGACGTCGGACACGGCGTAGTGCATCTGCTCCTTGGTCAGCGGCCGGCGCGACCAGTCGGTGAAGCGGTGAGTCTTGTCCGGGCGGTGTCCGGTGACCTTCTCGACCAGCGCGTCGTAGGCGATGCTGTCGCCGTAGCCGAGCACCATGGCCGCGACCTGGGTGTCGAACACCGGATGCGGGATGATGCCCGCCTGATGCCAGATGATCTCGATGTCCTGCCGGGCGGCGTGGAACACCTTCAGCACAGCCTCATTGGCCATCAGCTCGAAGAACGGCTTGAGGTCGATGCCCGCCGCCAGGGTGTCGATGACGATCGCTTCCTCGGCGCTGGCCATCTGCACCACGCACAGCAGCGGGTAATAGGTGGTCTCGCGCAGGAACTCGGTATCGACGGTAATGACGGGGTGCTTGGCCAACCGGCTGCAGGCAGCCGCAAGGTCAGCGGTGGTGGTAATCAGATCCATGAACGGCCCATGACAAGTCCATCAGCCGTTCTGCCGAAAGCGCTGTGATGTCAAGGGGCTCGAAGCGAATTCGAGCCTTGCATTTGGGCCGGAATCGCATTTACCGACGAAAATCCTATTCGTAGCGGACCCGCCGGGAGGGTTTGCGCGTACAAGGCAGGGCCACCACGACCACGCACATGGCGACCAAGGCCAGTCCCAGGAACTCGAAAACCAACAGATCCACGGCAAAACCCCTCAGAAACATTGCTAAACTTGTCTGGGGCGAATTGAGGGTCTGTTAATTCTCGTGGTTACCGGCGGAAGGCCGGGCCGGATGGTGGACGCGGGGTTAACGGGCGCGCCATGCCGTGCAGCGTCGTGGCATCCGGCGTCAGGTCATGAGCTTCGGCAGGGCGGCCGCCAAGGCGTCCACGGCGGCGCGAACTTTCGGCGGCATCCGGGGCGAGCGGGGCCAGAGCGCATGGCAGTCGTAGAGGAATCCCGGCTGACCGCTCAACAGATTGATGAGTGTACCGGCGCGTAGGCGTTCGCGGACCAGCCAGTATGGCAGCCAGGCCAGTCCAATCCCCTGTGTCGCGGCATCCGCAATCGCATCGAGATCGTCGAACCTGAGCCTTCCCGCCGGCATGATTTCGCTCGGAGGCTGGCCCTTGCGGGGAAACAGCCACGGCCGGACGCGTCCGGAGCGGCGATAGATGATCGCCTGATGCTGGGCAAGATCGTCGAGCGATTTCGGCTTGCCGTTGGCGCGCAAATACGAGCGCGCGCCGCACACCACCATGCGCTGGCTTGCGATGCGCCGCGTCTTCAGGTCGGATTGATCGTGCAGATCGCCGGTCCGGATCGCAAGATCATAGCGGCCCTCGATGATGTCAGCGATCGGGTCGCCGAACGAGAGATCGAGCTCCAGATCGGGATATCGTCGCGCAAGCTTCATCAGCAAGGGGGCGATGCAGTGCCGGCCGAGCAGGGCGGGCATGGTCACGCGGAGCCGGCCACGCGGCTCGGACAATTCGTCGGAAGCGACGGCGTCGGCGGCCTCGGCTTCAGCGAGCACAGTGCGGCAGCGCTCGTAATAGGCTTGGCCCGTCTCGGTCAAGCTCTGGCGCCGTGTGGTGCGGTTGAGGAGGCGGACGCCCAGGCGCTCCTCGAGGAAACGAACGTGCTTGCCGACCATTGGCCCCGACATTTCGAGCGCATCGGCGGCGGCGGCGAACGAACCCACATCGACCGCCTTGACGAAGACGGCCATGCTGGTCAGGCGGTCCATGATTGCAAACTCCTGGTTTCGACTGTTCGCCCCTCTGAACCCTTTATCCAGTGCCGCCCGGTTGCCATAGCTCCATTCAATTCAATTGTTTTGGAGTGTGTTCATGGCGCGCGTCGTTCGCTTCCACAGACATGGTGGCCCCGAGGTGCTGCGCATCGAGACCGTCGACGTCGCGCCTCCGGGGAGAGGTGAGGTGCAGATCAGGGTCAAGGCGCTCGGGCTCAATCGCGCGGAAGCGCTCTTGCGGAGGGGGGCCTATATCGAGACCGCGACGCTTCCGTCCGGCCTTGGTCTCGAGGCCGCCGGCATCGTCGAGGCGATGGGCGAAGGCGTGAGCGGCTTTTCGCCGGGGGAGGCCGTCAGCATCGTGCCACCCGTGTCGATGGTGCGATGGCCGGCTTATGGCGAGCTCCTCACGTTTCCAGCCGAGTTCGTCGTGAAGCACCCGCCCGAGCTCGGCTTCAACGCGGCGGCCGCGGTATGGATGCAATATCTGACGGCGTTCGGCGCCCTGGTCGATATTGCTGGGCTGGAGCGAGGGGAGGCCGTAGTCATCACCGCGGCGTCGAGCAGCGTCGGGCTTGCGGCGATTCAGATCGCGAACCGGATCGGTGCGATCCCGATTGCGGTGACCCGAACCTCGATCAAGCGGCAGGGCTTGCGCGATGCTGGTGCCGGCGACGTCATCGCCTCGTTGGAAGAGGACATCCGGTCGCGCCTGGAGGACATTGTCGGCTCAAACGGCGTTCGCGTGGTATTCGACGCGGTCGGCGGCCCCATATTTGAGCCGCTCACCGCCGCGATGTCGCCGGGTGGCGTTCTCATCGAATATGGCGGCCTGAGCCCCGAGCCGACGCCGTTTCCGCTGGTCAACGTCCTGACCAAGAGCCTGACGCTGCGCGGCTATCTCGTGCACGAGATCATCCGCGATCCCGCGCGACTTGCGATGGCGAAGGCCTTCATCCTCGACGGGCTGCGCGCCGGCGCATTGCAGCCGATCATCGCCAAAACGTTTCCCTTCGAAGAGATCGTCGAGGCGCATCGGTTCCTGGAGTCAAACGAGCAGTTCGGCAAGATCGTGGTGACGATCTGAGAGTCTCGTGGCGATGCGAACGAGAGCACCTCCCCGAAACGCATTCGGCGCCCCGCAGGACGGGACGCCGACGTTCGTTTGACGTTGCACCCAGCCTTACGGCAGCTTCAGCGACGTCTCCGCATTGTACGGCTTCAGCGTCTCGTCGGCCGCCTTCTGGGCGGCCACTAGGGCCTCCTTCGGCTGCTTCTTGCCGTTGAGGACCAGCATGACCTCGTCCTCCAGCGTCTTGCGCACCGGCACGGTCTTGTAGGTCGCAAACCACGGTTTTGCGACGTCGAGCTGTTCGACGGCGGTCTTGGCGTCCGGGTTCTTGTTCAGGAATTCGACCATGTCAGGCGTCTTGTAGGCGGCCATGTTGGGAGCGAAATACCCGGTGGCGCGGCTCCACCAGCCGCTCTTCTCGGGCGAGGTCATCCACTTGATCAGCGTCCAGGCGGCCTTCTGCTTGTCGGCTTCCTGGCCCGCCGGAACGATCAGCGAGGCGCCGCCGATCGGCACGGCGTTGCGGACGTTGCGCGGGATGAAGGCAACCTTGTAGGCGAACTTGGCGTTGTCACGCACATAGGTCAGCGAGCCCGTCGAGAGCATCATCATCGCGGCATTGCCGGAAATGAAGGAGGTGCTGACGGCCGGGCCAGGCGTCGCGCCGGGCGGGTGAACCTTGTGCTTGGTGACGAGGTCGTTCCACCAGGTCAGCGCGCCCAGCATCGAGGGCGTGTCGTAGTAGACCTCGCCGCCGAACTCCTCGTTGTAGTAGCGCCCGCCATTGGTCATGGTGAGCGTTTCCATCATCCAGCCGCAATAATCGTAGGCGCACGGGATCGCGATGCCCCATTGGGTCACCTTGTCACCCTCGCGCTTGGTGAGCTTCTTGGCCCAGTCGGTCAATTCAGCCCAGGTCTGCGGCGGCTTGCTCGGATCGAGGCCCGCTTCCTTGGCCTTGTCGGCGTTGATGTAGAGCAGCGGCGTCGAGTTATGGAATGGCACGCCGTAGACTGAGCGGTTGATCACCGCGTTGCCCTGCAGCGCCGGAAAGAACTGGCCCAGAAACTGCTCCTTGGTGGTGCCGTCGGCGGCGATCAAGGGATCGAGGTTGGTGAGCTCGTTCTCGATCTGCATATCGAGCAGGAAGTTCGCCGACATGATCACGGCAGCCGGCGGCTTGCCGGCCTTGATCGAGGCGCGCGTCTTGATCAGCGTGTCGTCATAAGAGCCGGTGTAGACGGCGGTCGCCTTGATCGCGGGATGGGTCTCGTTGAACTCCTTGATCAAGGTGCCCATGTCGCGGGCGAGCTTGCCGTCGACGGGGACGGGGAAGAACAGGTCGATCTCGGTCGGGCCTTCGGCCAGCGCCGGGAAGGTGAGGGCGCTTGCCAAAGTGCCTGCAATGGCAAGGCCAAGCATGATCCTGCGGGAAAACAGCATCGAGAAATCTCCTATTTGATGCCTGAGGTGACGAAAGAGCTGATGAAGCGTTTCTGGAAGATCAGGAAGGTGATGAGCAGCGGTGCGATCACCATCAGCGTGCCGGCGGCGATGGTGCCCCAGGCCTGCGTGCCTTCCGCGGTCGCGGTGAACACCGAGAGTCCCACCGTGAGCGGCCGCTTGTCCGGCGAGTTGATCACCATCAGAGGCCACAGGAAGTCGTTCCAGTGGCTCGTGACGGAGATGATGGCGAAGGCCGAGAAGCTCGGCATCGACAGCGGCACGTAGATGTGGCGGATGCGCTGGAGCAGGCTGGCGCCGTCGATCAGGGCAGCGTCTTCCAGCTCGGTCGGTATAGCCTCGAACGCCTGCCGCATCAGGAAGGTGCCGAAGGCGGAAGCGAAGAACGGCATCATCACGCCAGTGAGGGTGTCATAGAGGCCGAGCTGTGCCACCAGGCTCAAATTGGGCACGATCAGCAGCACCGGCACCAGCATCAGCTGCATGAGGAAGAGATAGAAAATCAGCCATTTTCCGGCGAAGTCGAGCCGGGCAAAGGCAAAGCCCGCCAGCGTGATCGTGACGACCTGCACCAACAGGATGCCGGTGCAGATCATGATAGTGTTGAGGGTGTAACGCGGGAAATCGCCGATTTCCCAGGCGTCCCTGACGTTGTCGAGCGTCGGCTTCAGGCTCGGCATCAGCTCGGCCATCAGATTGATGCCGTCGGATGCCGGGCGCAGCGTCGCCACGCCCATCCACAGGAACGGGATCAGCCAGACCACCGCGAGCAGCACGGTCAGCGCAAAGCCGAGCTTTGGCGTGATCTCGCGGCGGGTGGCGAGCGGGGCGTCCTTGAAGAGCTTATCGATCAGCTTCATGCCCCGCCCTCGCGGTTCGCCATGGTCCGGAAGGAGAGCGCGGTGAGGCCCATCAGCGCCGCAAGCGTCAGCAGTGTCGCTGCCGAGGCCTTGCCGATGTCGTAGTGCTCGACCGCCTGCTGGTAGATGTAGAACAGCACGAGATTGGTCGCGTTGGACGGCCCGCCTTTGGTCATGACAAAGACGTGGTCGACCTGCGTGACCGCGTTGAGTGTGGCGATGACCGTGACGAACAGGAAGGTGGGCTTGAGCTCGGGCAGGATGATGTGGCGCAGCCGCTGGTACGGCCCTGCGCCGTCCAGATGGGCGGCTTCCATGACATCTTCCGGCACCGCCTGGAGGCCGGCCAGGAAGAACAGCATGTAATAGCCGGCGTTCTTCCAGATCGTGATGACCATGATGGCATAGAGCGCGATGTCGGAATCGCCGAGCCAATTCGGCAGCACCGGCAGGAAACGGCCGATGTAATAGTCGAGCAGTCCGACATTGGGCAGAAAGATGAACAGGAACAGCGCGGAGGCCGCGACCATCGGGATCAGCACCGGCAGGAACAGCGCGGCGCGCAGTGCACTGGTCAACGCGTTGGTGCGCGACAGCGCCAGCGCGAACAGCAGCGCGAGGCCAATGCTCGGGATCGCCGTGCCGACGGCATAAACGAGATTGTTGACGACCGCGCCGGTGAAGGCGGGGTCAGCAAGCACCGCTGCGATGTTGTCGAGACCGACGAAACGAACCGGCGCCCTGGGCGTGGCGCGCTGATAGAGCGCGTCGACGAGGACGCGGCCCATCGCACCGTAGGTGAACAGCGCGAGGAAGACGAGCGAGGGCAGCAGCAGCAGATAGGCGGGCAGGGAGGTTTTGAAGCGGTGAGAAAACCGATTCAGGATATGCAGGCGCGGCGGCGCCGAGGCCGCGACCGGGAGAGCCGCGGGTTCTGCGAAGCTCATCTCATCGCGCCGGGAAATTGAGCGCATAGTCGCGGCCGTCCACTCCCGCCGGTGGCTCGAAGGGAAAGCGCAGACTGGTGTCGAGGAAGTCGTGGCTGTGCACGACCAGGTTCTCGCCGTCGATCAGCACCACGCCGTAGGCCGGCGGCTCGTGGCTGGCGAGATGCTCGGCCGCGGCAGCGTCGAGCTCGAACCAAACCTGGTGGTTGGTGCCGCGAAGCGTCGAGAACGGGATCTTGCCGTAGCTGCCGAAGATCGGCCGGTGCACGTGGCCGAAGAAGAGGTGGCGGATGCGCGACCGGTAGGGCGCGATCACCTCGGCGAATTCGGCGCTCTGTGCCAGCGAGATTTCGTCCATCGCATGGACGCCGACCGGGAACGGCGGATGGTGCATGAAGACCACGAACGGCATGTCCGCCGGCGCGGCCGCGAGCGTGCTCGCGAGCCAGCCGAGGCGCTTGGCGCACATCTCGCCGGCATGGCTGGTCTCGTCCAGCGTGTCCAGAAACACGAACAGACCGTGCTCGGTGGTGCGCGTCCCCTGCACGAAGCCGTTCGGATCGCGCGGGGCGGACCTCAAGCCGTCCAGGCAGGCGACACGGCGGTCATGGTTGCCGACCATGGCGACGTATGGGATTTTCAGCGCGGACATTGCGTCTGCGAAATTGGCGTAGGATTCAGGCTCGCCCCAATGGGTGAGGTCGCCGGTCACGACCGCGAAGGCGGCATCGACGTGATGCTTGTTGATGTCGGCAATCGCAGCGTCCAGTCGGGCGCGCGGGTCGAGGCCATACAGCTGCAGCCCGGGGTTCGCGAGATGCGTGTCAGTGATGTGGATGAACTTGAAAGGCATGGCACTTGTCAGGATCGTTGGAGGGTGGGCGCCTCCGGCAAGACGACCCTGACAGGCCGTTAGAGTACGAGTGTTTCAGTTTGATGACAGCGGTTCCGGTGGCGCGAGGCGTCCACAAGCTCGGCTTAGCACGCCTTCGGCTAATCCACCCTACGCACCGAGTTTGTCATTACGTCCCGCAAAACGTCTGCAGCACCCGCTGGTCCGGCAGCGGAGGATCGGCATAGGCGGCGTAGTCCGGCTGGTCCTCGAACGGTTTGGCCAAGACCTTCACCAGCTCCTCGAACGGCGCGTAGTTGTCATCGTTGACCGCGGCCCGGATCACGGCCTCGATGCGGTGGTTGCGCGGGATGAAAATCGGGTTGACGGCGTGCATGGCGGCTTGCCGTTCGGCTGCGCTCTGCGGCTCCAGCGCTGTGCGCTCGTGCCAGCGCCTGGCCCACTCGTCGAACGCCGCGGGGTCCGTGAATTGCGCGCGTGCATCGTCAGCAGCCGGATCGCCAACTGCGTCACCGAGCTTGCGGAAGGTGAGGGTGAAGTCGGCCTGGTTCTTGGCCATGGCATCCAGCAGGTCCTGGATCAGCGCGTCGTCGCCGTCGCGCTCCGTGAACAGGCCGACCTTCTTGCGCAGGCCCGCCTGATAGGTGTCGCTGAACGTCTCGGAGAAGGCGCCGAGAATGTCCTGGGCCTCGGCAACCGCCTTTTCCTGATCGTCGGAGAACAGCGGCAGCAGGCATTCGGCAAGCCGCGTCAGATTCCACAGCGCGATGCGCGGCTGGTTGGCGTAGGCATAGCGGCCCATCTCGTCGATCGAGGAAAACACCTGCGACGGATTGTAGGAATCCATGAAGGCGCACGGACCGTAATCGATCGTCTCGCCGGAGATGGAAGAGTTGTCGGTGTTCATCACGCCATGGATGAAGCCGACAAGCAGCCAGCGTGCGACCAGTTCGGCCTGGCGCGCGACGACGCCGGACAGCAGCGCGTGATAGGGCCGCTCGGCGCCAAGCAGCTCCGGATAATGGCGGGTGATGACGTGGTCGGCGAGCCGGCGGACCGCCTCGGTGTCGCGGCGGGCAGCGAAGAATTGGAAGGTGCCGACGCGGATATGGCTCGAGGCGACGCGCGTCAGCACCGCGCCCGGCAGCGCCGTCTCGCGCAGCACATGTTCGCCCGTGACGACGGCCGCGAGCGAGCGCGTGGTCGGAATGCCCAGTGCGAACATCGCCTCGCTGACGATGTATTCGCGCAGCACCGGCCCGAGCGCGGCACGGCCGTCGCCGCGGCGGGAGAACGGGGTGGGGCCCGAGCCCTTGAGCTGGATGTCGCGGCGGACGCCGCTCTTGTCGATGACTTCGCCGAGCAGGATGGCGCGGCCATCGCCGAGCTGCGGCACGAAATTCCCGAACTGGTGGCCGGCATAGGCCATGGCGATGGGATCGGCCCCGGCGGGAACTGTCTTACCCGCCAGGATTTCGGCGCCCTCAGGGGTCTCCAGCACATCAGGATCGAGCCCGAGCTGGACCGCCAGCGGCCGGTTCAGCTTGATCAGCCGGGGCGCTGTCACGGGCGTCGGTGCGACCCGGGCGAAAAAGCTGTCCGGCAGCGCCGAATAGGAGTTCTGGAACGGGAAATGGACTGTCATGGCCTCAAGATAGGGGTGGAACGCCTGATGGCAAAGGCTTGAGCCCAGATTGGGCAAAAATGGGCACTTCCAGCCGAAAACGGGCCGTTCCCTTGGTTGCCGCCCCCGTCCTCCCGAGGTAAACCCTGCCGCAACTTTGGACCGGCCGTTTCGGCGGTTCGATTCGATCCTCCGACATTGAATTTGGGACGACCATGCATCGCTACCGGTCACATACATGCGGCGCGCTCCGCGAGAGCAACATCGGCGAGACGGTCCGCCTTTCGGGCTGGGTCCATCGCGTTCGCGACCATGGCGGCGTGCTGTTCATCGACCTGCGCGACCATTACGGCCTGACCCAGTGCGTGGTCGATCCGGACTCGCCGGCGTTCTCGCAGGCCGAGAAGCTGCGTTCGGAATTCGTGGTCAAGATGGATGGCAAAGTCCGCCGCCGCCCCGAAGGCACCGACAATGACGATCTGCCGACCGGCAAGATCGAGATCTATGTCAGCGAGATCGAGGTGCTGGGCCCGGCCGGCGACCTGCCGCTGCCGGTGTTCGGCGACCAGGAATATCCCGAGGACATCCGCCTGAAGTATCGCTTCCTCGACCTGCGTCGCGAGAAGCTGCATCAGAACATCATGACGCGCGTCGAAGTCATCAAGTCGATGCGCAGGCGGATGGAGGGGCAGGGCTTCTTCGAGTTCAACACGCCGATCCTGACCGCGTCCTCACCGGAGGGCGCGCGCGACTTCCTGGTGCCCTCGCGCATCCATCCCGGCAAGTTCTACGCGCTGCCGCAGGCGCCGCAGCAGTACAAGCAGCTCCTGATGATGTCGGGCTTCGATCGCTACTTTCAGATCGCGCCCTGTTTCCGCGACGAGGACCCGCGCGCCGACCGCCTGCCGGGCGAGTTTTATCAGCTCGACGTCGAGATGAGCTTTGTCACGCAGGAAGATGTCTTCGCCGCGATGGAGCCTGTCATCACGGGCGTGTTCGAGGAATTTGCCAAGGGCAAGCCGGTGACCAAGGGCTGGCGCCGGATTCCTTTCGCCGAGGCGCTGCGCAAATACGGCAGCGACAAGCCGGACCTGCGCAACCCGATCGAGATGCAGGACGTCTCCGAACACTTCCGCGGCTCCGGCTTCAAGGTGTTCGCGCGGATGTTGGAGGACCCCAAGAACCAGGTGTGGGCGATCCCGGCGCCGGGTGGCGGCTCGCGCGCCTTCTGCGACCGCATGAATTCATGGGCGCAGGGCGAGGGACAGCCGGGCCTTGGCTACATCATGTGGCGCGAGGGCGGCGAGGGTGCCGGTCCGCTCGCCAACAACATCGGTGCTGAGCGCACCGCCGCGATCCGCGCGCAGATCGGCGTGAAGGAAGGCGATGCCGCCTTCTTTGTCGCCGGCGATCCCGACAAGTTCTGGAAGTTTTCAGGGTTGGCCCGCAACAAGGTCGGCGAGGAGTTGAACCTCACCGACAAGGAGCGGTTCGAGCTGGCCTGGATCGTCGACTTCCCGATGTACGAGTACAACGAGGAGGACAAGAAGGTCGACTTCTCGCACAACCCGTTCTCGATGCCGCAGGGCGGTCTCGATGCCTTGAAGGGCCAGGATCCGCTGACCATCAAGGCGTTCCAGTACGACATCACCTGCAACGGCTACGAGATCGCCTCGGGCGGAATCCGCAACCACGTGCCGGAAGCGATGGTGAAGGCGTTCGAGATCGCAGGGTACGGCGAGCAGGAAGTCGTTGATCGCTTCGGCGGCATGTACCGCGCCTTCCAGTACGGCGCGCCGCCGCATGGCGGCATGGCCGCCGGCGTCGACCGCATCGTCATGCTCTTGTGCGGCACCAACAATCTGCGCGAGATCTCGCTGTTCCCGATGAACCAGCAGGCCATGGACCTCCTGATGGGCGCACCGTCGGAGCCCAGCCCCAAGCAGCTCCGGGAGCTGCACGTGAAGGTGAATCTGCCGCAGAAGTGAAGTTTGCGCGGGAAGATGTCCGTGCCCCGGACGCAGCGCAGCACGCAGTGGTGCGCAGCTGAGCCGGGGCCCATGTCTGAGCGAGCAGCAGGCTTCTGGATCCCGGCTCTGCGCAGCAGCGTTACACGCTGCAGCGCGTCCGGGACACGAAATCCAACTACAGCCCCGTCGACGCCTCGATCCTGAACTGCGCAAGCGCGCTCTGTGGGTCGGTTTGCAAGAGCTGCATCAATTGCATCAGCGGTGCCTTCGCGCGCGGGGACAGCTTAATGGAAAGCGTCTGGCCCGGCGTCTCGACGAAGCGGGCGATCGCGTCCACGACCGCGTTCGCATCCGGATTGGCGGAAGCAAATTGCTCGCGTCTAGCCTTGATGCTCTCGACGAGCGCCTGGCGTGCGGTATCGCGGCTGACCTTCTGCATGCGCGCGAACTGTGCCGCGACGAGATCGACGACGCCGCTGTCGCGCAATGAGAATTCGAGCGTGCCCGCCTCGATCCGGGCCGCCTGGCCCATGAGCTGGGCGGGATCGGCCGAAAACACCTCGCGTGGTACGTTGCCGAGCGCGATACGCAATTGCGCTCTTGCGATGCCTCCGATGTCGAGCGTCGCGGGCGTCAGAACGAAGCTGTTGGACTGTTCGGTCCAGGCAGCGCCGAGATCGAGGTCGACCGCGAGCTTGTCGATCCCGCTGGCAATCAATGGAAGCTGTTTTGGATCGGATGGATCGGCCGGCGTGACAAATTTGGCAACCACATGCGCCTTGCTCGGGATCGAGCCGACGAGCTGCCCCCAGTCCAGGCTCAGTGTGTCGATCATGACCAGCTCCTTGGTGGTCTTGAACGGCGCCGTCACGCCCTTGATCTCCGCGCCTGCGAGCACGCCGAACAGCCCGAGCATCTGATCCGGCGAGGGCGGCCGCCCGGGAGTGGTGAGGCTCGCTGCCCAGCGCATCAAATTCGCCGTGCTGAAGGATTTCAGCGCGAAGCGCTCCATCTTGAACTGTCCCTGCGGAGACGGCGTGTCGATGCCTTCGACCGCGAACTCGCCGTCGCGATATCGGATGGCATTAACGGTGGCCGTTCCTTGCGACGTGCCGACCGACATCTTGCCGATTTCGCCCTTACCGATGCGAAGACCCTCATAGACTCCGGCGAGCTTCTCCAGCAGCTCGCGTGCCTGTGCCGGAGTCGGCGGGGCCGCTTGATCCCGTGGCAGCGCCGCAAATATTTCGGCCAGCCGGAATTTCGACGGCTGCACGGCGACATCATCGATGGCGAAGCCGTCGATCTGGAGGCGCACGCCATCGAGGGTGACGATGTAAGGCCCTGACGAAATCTGTCGATAGATCTGATGATAGCTGACGTCATTCGCCTTCTCGGGATCGAGCGTGGCGAGCATGCCGCCTGCATCGAAATCGTTCATGACGAAATTCGGCATTTCTACCGTGAGCTTGTCGGACTTGCCCGGCTGGGGCAGCTTGAAGGTGGAGGTGAACAGATCCGCTTTGGTCGCCTCGACCTTGCCGCGTCTCAGGTTTTTCATCACCAGGCCGGAATAGGCGAAATCGCCGCCGCCTGGATTGGCCGTACCGGGCTTGCCGTCGACGGTGACGGTGATCGTCGGTACCTCGATCGACGACGCCGTGACGCCGCTGAACTGTTCGAGGCCAAATCGATACAGCTCGGTGATGGCGTTCGAGGCCGGCAGGGGCTGGGCACGAATCGCCCCGGCGTAATCCCGTATCGTGGCCTGCGGGATCTTGTAGGCGGTCTTGACTTGCGAGGAGTCGACCGAACTGTCGATTGCGAATTCGATCCCCGAGACCTCGATGGCATCGGCGGAGAAGGTCACGTCGTCGATCTGGCGCACGCCGATCGCCTTGACGCCGGCAATCCTGGCCGGCAGTTGCAACGGCTGGCCCGGCTCAACGGCGATGTCCTCGATCGTCAGGGTGCGCGTGGGCAGATCGAAGGCGATCTTGCCGTAGCTAGCCTTGCCGCCTTGCTTGCGGATTTGCTCGAACGCGGCCTCCACCTCGGCGGTGGTGCGATGCTGGACGTAGAGATTGAAGCCAAACCATCCGCCCGCGGCCATCACGGCCACGACGATCAGGCCGATCAGGATTCGCTTCATTCCCAGCTCCAGTTGCTCGCGTTGCAGGACGCAACCTGCCATATTCGCAAAGCAACGCGCGGTCCAGAGAAAGTGAGCGCTATCAGATATTTGACTGCGCGCCCTGTTGATGGGGCCGCAATCGGATGTTGCCACCGGGCCGCCCGGCGTGCTTCATCCCGTTTCCATGACCCGGAAATACCACCCGAAGGCGGGCCGGTCAGGACAACGTAGTTTGAGGCCGGTAACGCGAGGCAAGACACCGCATGTCGTCCTATTCTGATGATCTCCACCAGGCGGCGCTGGCCTATCATCGGCTGCCGCGCCCCGGAAAGCTCGAGATCCAGGCGAGCAAGCCGCTCGCCAACCAGCGCGATCTCGCGCTGGCCTATTCGCCCGGCGTCGCCGCCGCCTGCATGGAGATCGCCAAGAACCCGGCGGAAGCGGCGACGCTGACGATCCGCTCCAATCTGGTCGCCGTGGTTTCGAACGGCACCGCCGTGCTCGGCCTCGGCAATATCGGCCCGCTGGCCTCGAAGCCGGTGATGGAGGGCAAGGCGGTCCTGTTCAAGAAATTCGCCGGCATCGACGTGTTCGACATCGAGATCGCGGCCGACACCATCGAACGCGTGGTCGAGACCGTGGCCGCGCTCGAGCCGACCTTTGGTGGCATCAATCTCGAGGACATCCGCGGACCGGAATGCTTCGAGATCGAGGCGCAGCTCAAGGAGCGCATGAAGATCCCGGTCTTCCATGACGACCAGCATGGCACCGCGATCATCGTCGCCGCCGCGATCACCAACGGCCTGCGCCTGAACGGCAAGAACCTGTCGGACGTCAAGATCGTGGCATCGGGGGCAGGGGCCGCCGCGCTCGCGACACTGAACCTGCTGGTGTCGATGGGCGCTCAGCGCAAGAATATCTGGGTCTGCGACATCGACGGCCTTGTTCACGAAGGCCGCAACACCACGATGGACCGTTGGAAGGCGGTCTATGCGCAGAAGACCGACAAGCGCACGCTGGCCGACGTGATCGGCGGCGCCGACATCTTCATCGGCCTCTCCGCACCGGGCGTGCTCAAGCCCGAGATGGCCAAGGCGATGGGCGACAAGCCGCTCATCATGGCGCTCGCGAATCCGACGCCGGAGATCATGCCGGAGGAGGCGCGCAAGGTGCGTCCCGACGCCATGATCTGCACCGGCCGCTCCGATTATCCGAACCAGGTCAACAACGTCCTGTGCTTTCCCTTCATCTTCCGCGGCGCGCTCGATGTCGGCGCCAGCGCCATCAACGAGGAGATGAAGCACGCCGCCGTGGAGGCCATCGCGCAGCTCGCGCGCGAGGCGCCGTCCGATGCGGTCGCGCAAGGCTTCGACACCGGCGAGACGCAAGGGTTTGGCCCGGGCTCGCTGATCCCGAGTCCCTTTGATCCGAGGTTGATCCTGCGCATCGCGCCGGCGGTGGCGAAGGCCGCGATGGAATCGGGCGTTGCGACCCGGCCCATCACCAATTTCGATGAGTACACCGCGCTGCTCGAGCGCTTCGCGTTCCGCTCCGGCCTCGTCATGAAGCCGATGTTCGCCAAGGCCAAGACCCAGCCGGTGCGCGTGATCTACGCCGAAGGCGAGGATGAGCGCGTGCTGCGCGCGACCCAGGTGGTGCTGGAAGAAAAGCTGGCGACGCCGATCCTGGTCGGACGCCCGTCGGTGGTCGAGGCGCGCATCAAGCGCTTCGGCCTGTCGATCAAGGCCGGCAAGGACTTCGACCTCGTCAATCCCGAGGACGATCCGCGCTACCGCTCCTACGTGCAGTCCTATGTCGAGGTCGCCGGCCGCCGCGGCGTGACGCCGGATGCGGCGCGCACGGTGGTGCGCACCAACAACACCGTCATCGCGGCGCTCGCGGTGGTGCGCGGAGAGGCGGACGCCATGCTCTGCGGCGTCGAGGGCCGCTACATGAGCCATCTGCGCCATGTCCGCGAGATCGTCGGGTTTACGCCGGGGATCAGCGACTATGCGGCGCTGGCGCTGCTGATCACGAGCAAGGGCGCCTTCTTCATCGCCGACACCCAGGTGCGGCCCAATCCGAGCGCCGAAGAGCTCGCCGAGATCGCCTCGCTCGCGGCGGTCCACGTCCAACGCTTCAACATCAAGCCGAAGATCGCCTTCGTCTCGCATTCGGATTTCGGCAGCTACGACACGGAATCCTCGCGCAAAATGCGCCGGGCGACCCAGCTCCTGAAGGAGAAGCATCCGGAACTCGAGGCCGACGGCGAGATGCAGGGCGACACCGCGCTCTCGGCGGCTGCGCGCAAAATGGTGCTGCCGCACTCGAACCTCGAGGGCGAAGCCAACATCATGATCATGCCAGGCCTCGACACCGCCAACGTCGCCTACCAGATGATCAAGTCGCTGGCGGACGCGCTTCCTGTCGGCCCGATCCTGATCGGCCCGGCGCGCCCGGCCCACATCCTCACCCCGTCGGTGACGGCGCGAGGCATCCTCAACATGACCGCGGTGGCTGTGGTGGAAGCGCAGGAGCGCGCGTCGCGGCAGCAGCCGACGTTGTTTACGTAAGGGCGGGGCTCTAGCCGCGCGGCAGGTGCCGTGCCTTCTCCCCCTGCGGGAGAAGGTGGCGCGAAGCGCCGGATGAGGGGTTCTCTGCGCGAGACGAAATATCGAGAGTTGTCCGTGCCGATAGAAACCCCTCACCCGTCTCGCCGCTTCGCGGCGAGCCACCCTCTCCCGCAAGGGGAGAGGGGAAGAAGCTCTTGGCGCTAGTTTTGAATTACTCGCATTCGTCCATTTCCCCGTTTGTAAACCGGCGCACGACTCTCCATAATCCCCCGATGCTTTCGCAAAAATCCGGTTTCAAAAAGCCTGAGCAAAGAGGCCGATCATGCCAGCGTTCGTGACTTTTGGGCGGATCCTGTTCGCCGTGCTGTTCATCTACACGGGTGCGGCAAGATTGTTTGCCATGCAGGCGACCGTTGATTTCATCGCCGCCAAGGTCGTGGTGCCCGACATGATTGCGCCTTACGCCAAGCAGATCGAGACGGCGACGGCCATGACCACGCCGCAGCTGCTGGCGATCGCGGTTGGCGTGCTCGAGATCATCGCGGGGGTGATGATCGCGCTGAATTTCGGCGCGCGCTTCTTCGCGATGTTGATGATCATCTATGTCGCGGTCGCGACCTTCCTGTTCTACGACTTCTGGAACCAGGTGCCCCCTGACAACGGCAAGATGCTGGTCGACGCGCTCAAGAACCTGTCCATCATCGGCGCGCTGTTCATGATCATGGGCTACGGCCGCGCTACGCGTCCGGCCGAGGCGGCCTACGGGGACGTGTGACGGTCAAACCACTACATCCTGCGCCACGGCGTGACAGTCACGTCATGCGAGGCGTCGAGCAGATACGGCGCGCCCGGCTTCATCCCGTGTGAGGCCAGCACCTCCTGAGGCGTGCGCCCCGGTACTTCGACAAAACAGCCTTTGCCGCCGGGCAGCCGCAGATGCGGGGCTTCCGACAGCCAGAACGTGTCGTAGCGATCCATAAACATGTCGAACACGACGGGGCCGCCGATGATTGCGACGGTGCCGGAAGCGACATTGGCGAACGCGCAGGCGTCCTCGAAGCTGGCGTGATCCGGATTCCACAAGGTCGCGTTCGGCATCTCGGGATCGACGGTCAGAGCCTTGATCTTGCGGGTCAGGATCAGGCGCTTGCGCTTTGCTGAATTCGGCTGCTGCTCGTGCGAGTGACGGCCGTGCACGATCAGCGCGGCGCGATCGAGCGCCTGCTCGAAGAACAGCTTGTCGCCTTCGAACTTCAAGCTGTCGGGCATGACATGGTCGGCGTCGGCGAGCATGCCGTCCGCGGAGACGATGACGTAGCCTTCGATCCGAAAGGACAATGGCGCGGCTATTCGGAAACCGTCGTCACGACGCTGTTGACCGGCCGGTTGCTCACTGTCGGCAGCTTGACGTCCTTGAGCAGCTCCTGGTCGTATTCCGGCAGCGTCGAGGCCGGGAACTTGGCGCGCATCGCCACCACCTTGTAACCGCCGGCCTTCAGGCGCTTGAGCAATTCAGGCAGCGCTTCCGCAGTGTGCTTCTGGAAGTCGTGCATCAGGATGATGCCCTTGCCCTTGCTGTCGAGCTTCTTCATGACGGTCTCGATCACCTTCTCGGGCTTCGAGGCCTTGAAGTCGAAGGAGTCGATGTCGCAGGAGAAGATCGCCGTGTTGCGGTTGCCGAGATAGGTGACCATCTCCGGCGGATGCTGGAGCGCCGGGAAGCGGAAGAAAGGCGAGGGCGAAATGCCGCCGAGCGCCCATTTCACCGCGGAAAGGCCCTTCTCGATCTCCTCCTTGCGCTGCGCTTCCGTGAGCTTCTTGTTGTTGAGGTTGGCGTGGGACCAGGTGTGGGTGCCCACGGTATGGCCAGCCGCGTAGACCTGCTTGAGGATCTCCGGCTCGTAGGTCGCGTGCTTGCCGATCGAGAAGAAGATGCCGGTGGTGCACTCGTCGGCGAGCGCCTTCAGCACCGCGGGCGTGTTCTTGGGCCAGGGGCCGTCGTCGAAGGTCAGCACCACCTCGTGGTCACGCAGGAAGTCGAGCTCCTTGAAATGCTCGAAGCCGAAGCCGGGACCACCCGTGGTGTCGATCTCGACGGTGCGGGCGACCCCGAGCGCGCCCGGTGTGTTGCAGGCGGCGCGGGCGGGCTGCGGCGCCTGTTTAGGCGGGGGAGGATTGACGAAGCCTGCCGGCGCGGCGGCTGCTGCAGGAGCGGGTGCTGCAGCGGGCGCAGCCGCAGCCGGTGTTGCCGCCGGTGCGGCCTGCGTCGCGGCAGCGGGCTTTGCAGCCGGGGCCTGCGACCATGCCGCGCCCGTCATCGCCAGAGACATCGCGCTTGCCAATATCAGTCCTGCCGCCACACGCATGGTGTTGTCCTCGAGATTGATCCCGTTGTTCCGCCGCGGCTTTTCGCCTCCGGCAAAACCATCCTGCCCCTAACGATCCTAGCCTAGATGGTGGGCCCTCGCCATTGCAACGGCTGTTTGGCGCGCTAGCCCAATTGTGCCCAACCGGGTTGGGAACGCGTGGCGTCAAGTGTCGGCCAGTGCCTTCGCGATCGCCGTCTTGACCCGCGTGTCGGCCGGCTCGACCGTGGATGCAAAGACGTCGGCGATATACCCGTCACGGCCGATCAGATATTTGTGGAAGTTCCAGCGAGGAACTTCTCGCGGGCGCGCCTCTGCCGCCCATTTGTAGAACGGATGCGCCTTCGCACCTACCACGACGGCCTTGGCCGCGATCGGGAAGGTAACGCCGTATTGGTGGTGGACGGTTTCCGAGATCTCGCTGGTGCCGCCGGGCTCCTGTCCGCCGAAGTCGTTGGAGGGTACGCCAATGACGGTGAGGCCGCGTTCGCGAAACTCGCCCCAGATGTCTTGCAGGCCGGCATATTGCGGCGTGTAACCGCAGAGCGAAGCGGTGTTGACCACCAGCAGTGGCTTGCCGGTGAAGGCCGCAAGGCGGATGTCTTCGCCTGATAAGGCCGGGAAAGAGAAGGCGTAGGCGGAGATTCGGCTCATGCCGCCATCCGCCAGTGCACGCGTCGCCGGTGTCAGCGTGCCTGCAAAGGCGGCGATGAGCATGGTCCTGCGGTTCATCATGACGGCGTCCCCCGAAATGATCCGGGGCGCATGTTACCCCGCCGCTGTGAGCGGCCTCGTCAACACCGCGTTATCTGCCGCGATCAAGCGCGTTAGTACAGACGGACGATGAAATCGGTGCCTTCGCCAGTCTCGCCCTGGTTGATGCCCTGGTCGGAGACGATGATCGAGCCGCCTGACGTCAGCATTTCGTTGATCTTCGCGATCGTGTCGGCCGGGATCGAGACGCGGTCGAGGGCCTCGGACGGGCTATCCGGCGTGACCACAGGCTTTGCGGCGACGGGAATCACGGCCGCGCCACGCTGGCGGCCCGTCATGCGGCGGTCATCTTCCCGCGCGGCAGAGCGGACGGACACTGGCAAGGACACCACCGACCAATGCAGCGCATTGGAATCGGCCTTGTCGACCTCGGCGGTGAAGACATGCGTGCCGAGCGGCCGATCGCTCGCGGCGATCGTGACAGGCACGTCGAACAGTGGCGCAAAGTTCTGCCGCACGTAGAGCTTGGAATCCTTGCGGCTGATGAAGACCGCGATCTGGCCCGCCCGCTTGGGCGCTTCAGGTTTCGCCACGGGCGCCGGATCGGCAACGCGGGTTTCGTCCTTCTTGACGTCGGGCGTGGCCGCCTGCGCTGGCGCCGCGGCCGGTGCATCGGGCGTCTTCGCGGGTTCGGACTTGGCCGTTTCAGGCTTGGCGGTTTCGGACTTCGGCGTCTCCGCGGCCTCGACAGGCTTCGCTTCAGTGTTGGCGGGCTGCGCGGCGTCTCCGGCCTGGGGCTTGGCCGCGTCCGCCGCCTCAGCGGTCTTGGTCTCGGGCTTTGCCGTTGTCTCGGTCTGGTCGGCCGATGCCGCCGCCTCCTCGCGGGCCGGGGCATATCCGGTGGTCACGTCCGACATGACGGTGTGGCCGACCGACGAGCGCAACTCGAGCACGCCGTCGGCGCTGGCGGTCTTCGTTTCGGCCGGGTTTGCTGCGGCGGCTCCGGTATTGGCGGCGACCTTGTCGGCCTTGTCGCCGGCATTGGTCTGCGGCTCGAGGCTGGCCGCGGGTTGCAGCGGCACGCGCAGCGAGGCAAGCAGCGGATGTGAGAAGTTCTGCGGCGACATCTGGCCCGGCGAAACGATCACGCGCGCGCCCATCCTGGTCCAGTTCCACATCTTCACAGCGAACGCCATCGGCATGCGGATGCAGCCATGCGAGGCCGGATAGCCCGGCAGCACGCCGGCATGCATGGCAACGCCCGACCACGTGATCCGCTGCATGTACGGCATCGGCGCGCCGCTATAGATGTTGGAGTGGTGAAATTTGTGCTTCTGGATGACGCTGAACACACCCATCGGCGTCGAATGGCCCTTCATGCCCGTCGACACCGGGGATTCCGCGAACACGCCGTTGGTGTCGTAGACCGTGACCTTCTGCCGGTCGATCGAGACGACGATGACGAGAGGACCTTGCGGTTTCGTGCCCACTTCTTTTTCGGCAACAAGGTCTTTCTTGCCGGCCGCACCGCGCTTCTGCGGCTTCTGGCGCGGGACTTCCGGATGGCGCTCCTGGCGCCCGTAGGACCCGTCGGAATAATCCGTCCAGTAATAAAATGCCGCGTCCGCTTGGCTCACCGTGCCGATCGCACCGGCCGCCGTCAAAATGGCGACCTGCCAAAATCGCGCCGGCTTGGCAGAAAAACCAGACCCGTTCACGCTGTTCATCATCGAATCCATAATCCAAATCAGATGTTAGTCTCTCAGAGGGGATACGCGTTCACCAGCACGGCGGTTCTGCGATCAGCTAATTTTGTCCAAAGAGTAGCAAAAAAGCCTCACGGAGCGGTAAACGGCGGCCGTGTTGGCCTCCCGGTTGTCTTCCTGATCGGTCGCCTCATGCCTACATTGCTGGGACTTGTTACCGGAGAACTTCATGTCATCTCGTTTCCCCAGTCTTTCCAGCATCCGCTTGAAAGGCCTCGCTTTATTCCTTCTGGCGCTGACCGTGCCGGCAGCGTCCGCCTTCGCCGCGGACGAGCCGGATTTGATCTTCCGCCGCTCGACCGTGTTCAAATGGATGAGCCCGAACGACAAGCTTGCGACCTACGGCCTCGACGATCCTGAAGTCGAGGGCGTGGCGTGTCATTTCACGGTGCCGGAGAAGGGCGGCTTCAAGGGCTGGCTGGGCCTTGCCGAGGAGGTCTCGGACATTTCGCTCGCCTGCCGTCAGATCGGCCCGATCAAGTTCAAGAACAAGATGGAGCAGGGCGACGACATGTTCCGCCAGCGACGGTCGCTGTTCTTCAAGAAAATGCAGATCGTGCGCGGCTGTGACGCCAAGCGCAACGTGCTGGTCTACATGGTCTATTCGGACAGGCTGATCGAGGGTTCACCGAAGAACTCGACCTCGACCGTGCCCGTCATGCCGTGGGGCCCGGCGGACGCGAACGTCCAGAAGTGCGGAGAGTTCTTCACTCAGTGACGCTCTTGCGTTCACTCAGTAAGGGGTTTGCGTTCACAGTGACGCTCTTGCGTTCACTCGGTGATGTCAGCGCGGCTGGCGCGCGGTTTTGCAAGATGCGAGCCGGTCAGCCGCACGAATGATTGCGGCGTGGCCTCAAAGCCGGGGCTCGATTGCAGCGCCATTTCGCCAGGCGAATTGGCGCTGCTGCGAACAGGTCGTTGCTCCCGGCGGTCCGTTCGTTGGTCTGCATCGCGCGTCGTTGCGCGATCTTGCGCCGTCATGATGGCCGTTCCTCGCATGAACGCGCTCGGCGATACCCGGGCGTCCTCGGTCTCGATAGCTTGGGTCGCAGTCGAAGCGCCGCCGGTTCGACAGCACCCAGCCTTCGTTCGGCTTCTCTTCAGCAGAAAAACGTAAAACGCATGTGAAGGGAGTGAGGCGGGATCATGACGGCGCCCAGCGTTCCGGCGCGCATCCGAACTCGCCCGGAACCTGCCAGGCCACATTGGGTAGGCGCACGACCCATCTGAAAAGATTGAGATTTTCCGTCGAATATGTCGTCGCCCGAACCGGACGAAACAATTCTCACGGAGATGAAACCATTTTCCGGCTTTGGCGCATCACGCGCGAAACCGCCCATGGTTATCAACCTCACAACGACGACGGCGCACGCCGGCCACCGAATTCGGAAGAGAACTCCATGCGCACGCTCAGCCTCATCCTTGCTTTCGCCTTCGTGCTCGCCGGCTCCTCGTTCGCAGGCTCGCCGGACGGAAATGTCCCCGGTATCGGCACTTTCCAGTATAGCGGTTCGCCGATCATGACCCCGGCGCCCCAGCCGATCGTGGTTGCCGCGCGCTTCTGATCGCCAACAAGAAAAATCAGCCGATAAAGGCCATCATGCTTGCTCGTATCTGCGCCGCGGCGTTCATATCCCTTCTGACGATCAGTGCCGTTCAGGCGCAGGTGCGCTCTCCCTCCAGATTACCAGATCCCCGTACCGAGTTCGTGAGGCAATGCGCGCCGCGGATGCTCGGGCGGTGGGAGCATCCGGAAGAGGTTTGCGGCTGCCTGCACGATCATGCTGCCGCCGTCGTCGAGGATCGCGATCTCCGCGAGGCCCTGCTGCGCGGCATCAGCGAGACCGGGGTGCCGACGATCGAGACCGACTGGGTGCCGGCCGCAAAGCAGACCGAAATCGGCCCGACCTTCACCAAGATCGCCAAGCCGACCCTGCAATGCATGTTCGACCCGGCAAAGTAGCGCTCATCGCTTCGATTTCGGGCCAAACCGCGACACGCAGGTGCTGGTCCGTGCGACGCCCTTGTCGGTCATCTTGGCGCCGCGGACTTCCTTGACCTGTCCGGCGGGACAAGTTCCGTCGTCCACTTGCACGCGCTGGCCGAGCTTGAGATCGACGATGTCCTGCTCGCGTCCGACCGTGCCTGCGCGCGCCGTCGCGGCGAGTGCGATGAAGATCAGGAGCGAGAGGCAAGTCGCGCGGCGTAGCAGCATGGTGTGAGCTCCCGGCATCGATGCCGCAATGTAGGGAGCGGCAGCCGATTCTCATAGTGAACGTTCGTCATGCCCGCCGGGCCGGCTTGCGCCGCGCACGCAAGGCCGCTCGCGATTCCCGCGCGAGCCGCTCGGCGGATGCCACGAGATTCGGAATCGCGTGGCCGGAAAATCCCAGCACGAAACCGGGCAGTGGACGTGAGCGTGAATAAGTGTCGGCCAACAGCCAGCCTTCGGCGCCGGCGGCCTGCTTGGCGTCTGCCGCCACCAGCAGATCGACCGAGGGATCGAGCCGGGCGACAAGGTGCAGACCCTGCGATGGGACCGGCACCGACAGCACGCCGTCGGATGCGGCTTCGAGCGTCCCAGCCAGCGCGTCGCGCGCCTCGCGGTAAAGCTTGCGCACGCGCTTCAGGTTCGCTGCGAAGGCGCCGGAATTGAGCATGTCGGCCACCGCGCCCTCCATCAGCGTGCCGGGAAAGCGGTCGAGGGCGGCCCGCGCGGCGGTGACATCCGCGATCAAGCGCTCGGGCAGGGCGCAATAGCCAATGCGCAGACCTGGAAACAACGTCTTGGCGAACGTGCCCATGTAGATCAGACGCTGGAGGTGATCGATGCCGGCCAGCGACATCAGCGGAGCGCCGTCGTAGCGGAATTCGCTGTCGTAATCGTCTTCCAGCACGAAGGCGCCGGCTTGCCTGGCCCAGTCCAGCAGCTCGAGCCGCCGCGGCATCGACATCTGCACACCCAGCGGAAACTGGTGCGACGGCGTCACATAGGCTGCGCGCGCGGACGGCGCCGCTGCGCGGCCTCTGGCGACCCGCATGCCGTGCGCGTCGACGGGAACGGACACGGCGCGATAGCCGCAATGCGCGATGGTTTTGCGCGCAGCGGGGTAGCCTGGATCCTCGCACCAGACCTGGTCGTTGGGCTTCAGGATCGCGCTCAGCACGATGCGCAGCGCGTGCAGCGTGCCTGACGTCAGCATGATCTGATCGGGATCGCAGCGCAGGCCCCGCGCCGACAACAGATGATCGGCGATCGCCGCACGCAGCTCGCGGCTGCCACGGGGATCGCCATAGTGCAGATGCTCCGCGCCGAAGGCGCGCATGCGACGGCCGACAAAGGCGCGGAAACGCTGCACGGCGCGCGCGTCGATATGGGTGCAGCCGAGCGAAAACGCGCCTTGCCCCGGCGTTTCGACGCTGATCTTCGGCCGCTTCGGCTCGGCCGCGCGCGCGGGGATGCGCGCGGCGACGAAGGTGCCGGAGCCGACGGTTGCGTCGGCAAAACCGTCGGCGATCAGCCGCTCATAGGCGGTGACGACGGCATTGCGGCGAAAGCCGGTCTGTTTGGCCAGCGTGCGCGACGGCGGCAGCGGCTCGCCGGGTTTCACCAGACCGCCGACGATCATCTCGCACAGTGCCTGATACAGCCGGTGCGCCGACGAGGCGCCAGCCGTGATGTGCGGTCCCGCGAGGTCGAGCGGCAGCTCGGCCTTGGCCGGCGAGGGGACAGAATTGGTCGGAATTTTTCGCATGGAATTGGCACTATCGCAGACCAAATCCGCGGCTACAACTGCCCTGGAAGTGTTCCAATCCGACAGGAGCGGCCGTGAGCCAGACCGAGAACCAAAATTCCTATCCGACATCTGCGCGCAACCAGGTGAAGCGCCGTCACGATCGCGGCTTCTACGATTACGACACCGTTCATCGCATCCTGGATTCCTCGATGCTCTGCCACGTCTCCTACGCGATCGACGGCCAACCCTATTGCACGCCGACCTTTTTCTGGCGCGAAGGGACGAAGCTGTATTGGCACGGCTCGAGCGCCAGCCGCATGCTGCGCAACCAGACCCGGGGCGAGCGTGTGTGCCTGACGGTCGCCCATCTCGACAGCCTGGTGCTGGCGCGATGTGGGTTCAATCACTCGGCCGACTACCGCGCCGTGATGGCGTTCGGCACCGCCTATCTCGTCACCGATCCCGAGGAGAAGGAGCGCGCGGTGATCGCGATGGTCGACCGCTTCTTCCCCGATCGCACCGCGAGCCTGCGGGCGAGCAACACGCAGGAGATCAAGGCGACCTCATTCATCGCGATGGAGATCGAGGAAGCCTCTGCGAAAATCCGCGCCAAGGGTGTCGCCGACGACGAGGAGGACTATGAATTGCCGATCTATGCCGAGCGCATCCCGGTGCGCACGGTGATTGGCGCGCCAGAACCTTGCCCGCGGCTGCTCGACGGCGTGAGCAGGCCGGCGACGCTGAATGGCTATTCGGAGGGCCGGCTGCTCGAAGATGCATTGCGGGATGCCTATTTTGCAGAGTACCCGAACGGCTGAAATCGGTTAGCTTGCGCTCCATCGATGATCTCAACGCCCGATCGGAGTTGCCTGATGAATGCCGAAACGCAGCAGAGGATTCTTGATGCCGTCGATGCCGGCTTCGAAGCCCAGCTCGCGACCACACGCGATTTCGTCGCGATCCCCTCGACGCGCGGTGCGGAGGGGCCATGCCAGGACATGATCGGCGACCTCCTGCGCGCGCGCGGCTACGAGGTCGACGACTGGCACATCAATGTCGACGACCTCAAGGATCTGCGCGGCTTCGGGCCCATCGAGCATGATTTTTCGAAGGCGCGCACTGTGGTCGGCACGTACCGGCCCAAAACCGAGGCGGGCAAATCGCTGATCCTCCAGGGCCACTGCGACGTCGTGCCGGCCGGGCCGCTGGAACTGTGGGACACCCCGCCGTTCTCGCCCGTCATCAAGGACGGCAAGATGTTCGGTCGCGGTGCCTGCGACATGAAGTCGGGCACCATCGCAGCGCTCTCCGCGCTCGATGCGATCAAGGCCGCGGGCCTCAGGCCTACGGCGCGGATTCACTTCCAGTCCGTGATCGAGGAGGAGAGCACCGGCGTCGGCGCGCTCTCGACGCTTCAACGCGGTTATCGTGCGGATGCTTGCTTCATTCCTGAGCCGACCGGTGGCAAGATGGTGCGCTCGCAGGTGGGCGTGATCTGGTTCCGCCTGCGCGTGAAGGGCCATCCGACCCATGTCGCCTTCGCCGGCTCCGGCGCGAACGCAATCATGGCGGCCTATCATTTGATCCAGGCGCTGCAAAAACTCGAGATCGAGTGGAACGAGCGTGCGAAAGCCGATCGTCACTTCAAGACGCTGAACCATCCCATCAATTTCAACCCCGGCATCATCAAGGGCGGCGACTGGGCGTCGAGCGTGCCGGCCTGGTGCGACGTCGATTGCCGGATTGCCGTGTTGCCGGGCTGGTCGATCGCCGATCACCAGAAGGAGATCATGGCCTGCGTTGCTGCTGCCGCGCGCAACCATCGCTTCCTCGCCAACAATCCGCCGGAGGTCGAATGGTCGGGCTTTTTGTCGGAAGGCTATGAGCTGACCGAGGCCGCCGCGCCTGAGGCGGCGTTCGGCAAGGCCTTCAGCACCGTTTATGGCGGCCAGATCGAAGACCTCGTCTTCACCGCGCTCACCGACACCCGCTTCTACGGCCTCAATCACGGTATCCCGAGCCTGTGTTTCGGCGCGAGTGGCGGCGAGATGCACGGCTTCAATGAATTTGTCGATCTGGACTCGCTGAAGAAGACGACCAAGGCGATGGCGCTGTTCATCGCGGACTGGTGTGGGGTGGAGAAGGGGTAGGGGCCTTCCGCCGTCATTGCGAGGAGCCCTTGCGACGAAGCAATCCAGACTGCCACCGCGGAGGCAGACTGGATTTGCTTCGCTGCGCTCGCAATGACGGGGGCTGCCCAATCCACCGGCGTTCCAAAATCCTTTAAGCTTAAACTAAAGACTAGGATGCCGCCCGCGCCGGTGGCAGACTGGCGCCAGGTCCACAAGGCCTTGAGTCCGTCGAGGAAGCACGATGCGCGATTGGGATGACGCTTACGCCAATTCGGCCCATATCCCGGGCTCGGACAAGATACCGGCGCTGTGGGCGGAGCGGGCGGCGGCTTATCGCGCCGGGCTGAAGGAGTTTCGCGCCGACATCGCCTATGGCTCCCGCGCGCGCCAGCGCCTCGACCTCGTCTTGCCCGACGGCGACAGCAAGGGCCTCGTCGTGTTCGTCCACGGCGGCTACTGGATGCGCTTCGACAAATCGACATGGACTGATCTCGCCGAAGGCGCGCGCCATCATGGCTGGGCGGTGGCAATGCCAAGCTACACGCTGACGCCGGCCGCGCGCATCTCCGACATTACGGCGGAAATCACCGCAGCGATCGCCAAGGCGGCCGCGCTGGTCGCGGGGCCGATCCGGCTCGCCGGCCATTCCGCGGGCGGTCATCTCGTCACGCGCATGCTGTGCGATGATAGCCGGCTCGATCCCGCCGTCTTGAACCGCATCGCTGGGACGCTGTCCATCAGCGGCCTGCATGATCTGCGTCCGCTGCTCAAGACCAGGATGAACGACACCCTGCGCATGACGATGGAGGAGGCGACGCTGGAAAGCGCCGCGCTGCATCTACCGCGCGGGCCTTCGCCCGTGACCGCCTGGGTCGGCGGCAACGAGCGGCCCGAATTCATCCGCCAGTCCGATCTGATGGCCAATGTCTGGACTGGATTCGACGTGCCGACGCGTCTTGTCGTCGATCCCGGGCTGAACCATTTCACCGTGATCGACGCTCTCAAGGATCCGTCGTCGCCAATCACCGCGCGCCTGATCGGCCTCGACTGACGAGGCCTCAAAGATCGATCGAAAGGGCCTGCCATGACGTCCAGCCAATACGATCCCGCAAGCGAAGGCGCCGAGACCGATTTCGCACGGCGCATGTCCTATGGCAGCTATCTGGCGCTGGACGCGATCCTCGGCGCGCAGCATCCGCTGTCGGAAGCGCATGACGAGATGCTGTTCATTATCCAGCATCAGACGACGGAGCTGTGGATGCGGCTCGCCATCCACGAGCTCAGCGCCGCACGCCGTTCGATCGCGAAGGATGAAGTGCAGCCTGCGATGAAGATGCTGGCACGGATGTCGCGCATCTTCGAGCAGCTCAACGGCGCATGGGACGTGCTGCGCACCATGACGCCCAGCGAGTATACGCGCTTCCGCTCGCAGCTTGGCCAGTCCTCGGGCTTCCAGTCGCGGCAATACCGGCTGATCGAATTCCTGCTCGGCAACCGCAACCACGCCATGCTCAAGCCGCACGCGCACGATCTGGAAACCACGCAGCTGCTCGAAGCCGAGCTCGCGACGCCAAGCCTCTATGACGAGGTGCTGCGGCTCGCCGACCGCAACGGGCTCAAGATGCCTGCGGCCGTGCTGGCGCGCGACGTTCGTGAGACTCATAGCTTCAATGAAGGTGTGCTGCAGGCCTGGCGTATCGTCTACGAAGCGCCGGAAACGCACTGGATGCTCTACGAACTTGCCGAGAAACTGGTCGATTTCGAAGATTATTTCCGGCGTTGGCGCTTCAACCATGTGACGACGGTCGAGCGCGTCATCGGCTTCAAGCGCGGCACCGGCGGCACCGGCGGCGTCAGCTACCTCAAGCGCATGCTGGAGGTCGAGCTGTTTCCCGAGCTTTGGCGCGTGCGCACGATCCTGTAGAGATTTTCATGACCAAGCTTCGCGTCTACGACGATACCAAAGCGCTGTTCCATATGCCCGACGGTGTGATCTATCTCGACGGGAATTCGCTCGGCGCGCTGCCGCTTGGCGTTGCCGAGCGCGTCAGCCGCGTCATCACCGCCGAGTGGGGCGACGAGTTGATCCGCGCCTGGAATAGGGCGGGCTGGTACGCCCAGCCGCGTCATGTCGGCGATCGCATCGCGCGACTGATCGGTGCGGAAGCCGGCTCTGTCATGGTCGGAGATACGCTGTCGCTCAAGGTCTATCAGGCGCTCGCCGCCGCGCTCGACATGAACGCATCGCGCAAAATCGTTCTGTCGGACACCGGCAACTTTCCGACCGACCTCTACATGGCTGAAGGCCTGATCGCGACGCTTGGACGTGGCCATCAATTGCGCCTGGTGGCGCCGGAGGAGATCGAGTCTTCGTTGTCGGAGGAGATCGCGGTGCTCTACATCACCGAGGTCGATTACCGCACCGGACGACGCCACGATATGGCGAAGCTGACTGCGAGAGCGCATGCGCTCGGCATCGTCACGGTGTGGGACCTCGCGCATTCGGCCGGGGCGCTGCCGGTTGACCTTGCAGGCACCGGCGCTGATTTCGCCGCCGGATGCACCTACAAATACATCAACGCCGGCCCCGGCGCGCCGGCCTTCCTCTACGTCGCGCCGCGCCACGCCGACAGCGTGCGCGCCGCTTTGTCGGGGTGGATGGGACACGCAAAGCCGTTCGCGTTCGAGCTTGCCTATGCGGCCGCCGGCGGTGTCGAGCGCATGCGCGTCGGAACACCGCCGGTGCTGGCAATGGCGGCGCTGGAGGCCTCGCTCGACATTTGGGACCGCGTCGATATCGCGGAGGTCCGGGCGCGTTCGTTGGCGCTCGGCGATCTCCTGATTGCAGAGGTCGAGCGCCGCTGTCCGTCCTTGAAGCTTGTTACGCCGCGCACCCATGAGCGCCGCGGCTCTCAGGTCTCCTTCGCTTTCGACGGCGGCTACGCCGCGATGCAGGCCCTCATCGCCAGTGGCGTCATCGGCGATTTCCGCGCGCCTGACATCATGAGGTTTGGCATCACACCGCTCTATATCGGCGAGAGCGAGATCCTGCGGGCAGCCGAGTTCATCGAGGAGGTGATCGCGGGCGAGATTTGGCGGCGGCCGGAGTATCAGGTGGTGAATGCGGTGACGTGAGATACGACGGCTGTCTCCCGTCATTGCGAGCGCAGCGAAGCAATCCAGAAATGTATCAGCGGAAAGATTCTCGAATTGCTTCGCTGCGCTCGCACTGACGACCTCGGACGTCATTGCTTTGTCGCGCAGAGCAATTCACCCTGTGAGCAGAATGATTTGGGAGGAGATCCGATGACGCCGCTCGAAAAACTTAAAGCGATGAAGATGCCGTTTGCCGAACTCAAGGGCGTCGAGTTCGTCGAGGCCGGGAAAGATCGCGTGGTGGCGCGGATGACGGTCAGGCCCGATCTCTGCACGCTTCATCACACCATTCACGGCGGCGCGGTGATGGCGCTGGCCGATTCCGTCGGCGCGGCGGCCACCGTGATCAATCTGCCGGAGGACGCAAAGGGCACGACCACGCTCGAGAGCAAGACCAACTTTATCGGCGGGGCCAAGGAGGGAACCACGGTGATCGCGACCGCCACCCCAATCCACAGAGGCCGGCGCACCCAGGTTTGGACCACCCGGCTGGAGACCGAGGACGGCAAGCTGGTCGCGGTGGTGACGCAGACCCAACTGGTCCTCGTATGAATACGGGGGTTTGATTTTATTAACGAATTAGTCGCCTCCAATGCCCGAAACTTGGGCAGGTTCCCGTCTTGAAAAGTTTGTTGCGATGCACAATATTGGAGGCCTAGGGATTCGAACGCCTCCTCGAGGGACACCAAGAGGAGTTTTGACTTGTCACTCGCAGCAGATTTTGGACTTGAAGTAGCCAGCCGCCCGAAGTCCGTTCAGGGCTACGTGCGCACCTTGAGCCAGCAGGAAGAATTGCCGCTTTTGCGCGATCATCTGCTGAGGCTCGATGCCGAAAGCCGGCACGATCGCTTCAACGGTTTTCTCGACGACAGTTTTATCGAGCGTTACGCAGCCCGCTGTGCCGAGGACGGCACCGTGATCGTCGCCTATATCGTGGATGGCGTGGTCCGCGGGGCGGCCGAGCTGCATCCGCCCGAGGGCGATTCGTTGCCCGAGGTCGCCTTCAGCGTCGAAGCCTCGGCGCGGCGCCAGAACGTCGGCACTGTGCTGTTCAGCCGCCTGATCGCGGAAGCGCGCTGGAAAGGCTATAAGCGCCTGCGCATTACCACCGGCGCCGAGAATCACGCGATGCGCGCGCTCGCCAGGAAGTTTGGGGCGCATCTGCAATTCCGTCACGGCGAATCGACCGGTACGATCGATCTCGCCAAGGCGCCTGAGGACGAGCTCGCTGATCTTGCGGCCTCGCCATTCACAGCCGGCCGCGCTCTGATCAGCTTCAACTCGACCTGCTGGAAGATCATTTCCAGCATCTACGGTAATCGCGCCGCCTGACCTGAAAAAGCCGACTGGAATCAAAAAAGCGGACCGGCAAAACCGGTCCGCTTTTGTATTGGAAACAGGGAACTAAGCGTTCAGGTGCCGGTGCGCTTGTCGTTGCCGAAGCGGCGCACGACACGGCGTTCGACCACCACCGAGCGCTGCGCACCCTGTTCACCGGCGATCACGCGGGTCGAGGTGATGCGGCTGTTGGTGCGAACCTGTTTCTTGACCTCGGCCTGGACGACATCGAGCGGCATACCCATCAGGGCTGCGGCGATCTCGGCCTGCTGCTCCTGATCATCGGTGATGCCGACGGCAGCGAAGATCGCCTCGTCCAGGGTCGGCGGATCGTGGCGCACGCGCCGCGTGCCATATTTGGTATTCCAGTCTGCGTTCATAACGGCCTCGTTTCGATGCCGGGATACCTAGTGCCGTCTATGTTGCATTGCAATATGAAATCGGTGTGGCATCTCAGCTATGCACCGGTTGGGTGTCAGGGTGGTGACGCGACACCGGCAACATCCGCAACCCGCTGCTGTGGCCAGCGCTTCAGCGCCGCGCGGCCCGCTTCCGTCAGCCCGTAGATTCCCCGCTCGGTGCGTTCGAACCAGCCATACACATTGTTAAGCATGATCTTGCCGGCATCGGGACAGCGTTGGCGCAATTCGCTCACCTTCCGCGGGCCTGCTCCAAGCTCCGAGGCGCAGGCCAACGCCTGCTGCCGATAGGCCGTCATGATCGGCGCGCGCGTGCTGCCGCCCAGCACCGGATCGCCTTGGCGGCGCTGATGCTCTGCGACCAAGCGGGAACGGACCTTCGGCTCGCGGCGTGGCGCTGCCGTCGGCGGTTTCACCAGCACCTCGACCTGGCCCCTGTCGGTCACCCCGAGCATGCCGAAGCCGAGGCGGCGACAGAGATTGCGGTAGCGTGCGTCGGTCTCGCGTCCCTTGCCGCGCACTGACATCTTTGCGGCAATCCAGACCTCGTCGCCGGCCGGTGCACGATCAACGGCCTGAAGGATCAGCTCGAGATTGAAGGTCAGCTTGAGCTCGCCAATCACCACCACCGGCGGATCGCCGGCGCTAAGGCCCACGAGATCGCAGCCACCGATCTCGCCCTTGACCGTGAAGCCGAGCTCTTCGAGGAAGCGTTTGACAGGCAGATAGAGCGTGGTTTCCAAAGGAAGCTTCCGAGTGTCACGTCCGATCGGAGAATCAGTCTCGGTCAGTTTAGCCCGGAACGGACTTAGGGCTCTGAGCCATTTGATCGGGAACAGACGACCTGGGCGGGGGCATCGCGCTCGCCGGCAAGCAGAGCATCCGTTTCAAAGGCAATCTACGGCTTTTGGTGCCGGATTGACGCCTTTAGCCTATGAGACGGTCGTAGTCTGCGTGCGAGCCGATCCAGAACCAAACGCAGGCGCCGTCAGATTCGATAGCCAGGGCGCGGTAGCGTAGGCCGACTCTGGCGGACCAAAATCGACCGACCCGTTTGAACTGAAGCGAAGGATGAGTGGGGTCGTTCTTCAGCAGCTTGAAATTGGCATCGGCGAGCCGCCGAACATTGACGGGCAAGGCCTCATAAGCCTTCCAGAATCTCGTGGAAGCGGTGTGCTTCACAAGTCGCGCGTTTGGGCGGCGCGATAATCGCTCAGCGCTTCCTCGGCAAATTGATCGAGCTTACCCGCCTTGATGTCCTGCTCCAGGACATGATCGAAGCGTTCTGCATCGAACTGCTCGAACCAGGCGCGAAACCGCACCAATTCGTCAGGCGTAAGCCGTTCGATCGCTCGTTCGATATCTTCAGTTGTCATTGTTCAAATATAGCAGCCCGATGGGCCTGGGAAAAGATGCGTGGCCACCAACGCTACACCCGCCCGCCGACCGGGATCAGCGCGCCGGTGACGCCGCTCGCGGCATCGCTGGCGAGGAACAGAATGACTTCGGCGAGCTCTTGCGGGGTCACCCATTTGGCGAAGTCGGCCTTCGGCATGTCGGCGCGGTTGGCCTTGGTGTCGATGATCGAGGGCAGCACTGCGTTCACGGTCACCTTGCCTTTCCACTCGCTCGCCAACGCCTCGGTGAGGCGATGGACGCCGGCTTTCGATGCCGCATAGGGGCCCATGCCGGAGCCAGCCTGAAGCGCGCCCATGGCGCCGATATTGACGATGCGGCCGGCCTTGGACGCGGCCAGATGCGGCAGTGCCGCGTGCGAGGCGTTGAGCGCCGTCAGCAGGTTGAGCGCATGCATGCGCTGCCATGTCTTGATTCCGCCGTCGCCGACGGTCTCGAAGGCGAATCCGCCGGCAATGTTGATCAGCGCATCGAGCCGGCCGAATTGCTTCGCTGCCGCCTCGACCGCCGTCTTCGCCTGCGCCACGTCGGAGAGGTCGACGCCGCCGATCTCGATGCGCTCGGGCATTGCGGGGATCTGCGATGGCGCGTGGTCGATGCCCGCCACGCGCGCGCCGCGTGCCAGCGCGGTCTCGGCGACGACTTTTCCAAGTGCGCCGAGTGCTCCGGTCACGATCAGAACCTTGCCTTGCATCATCGTTCTCCCGGCGCGGCCGCTCAAGATTTACGGCCGCTTACGATTGCAGATAGCGCGCCTTCAGCGCGGTCCGCTCCGCTGTGCCGAGCTTGAGACCGTCGCGCAAGTAGGTTTCGAGATCGCCATACTCGCTACCGACGGCCTCGAAAGCAGCGGCAAGATAAGAGGCCTCGACGGTGCCGATCGCGTCGAGAACGTCGGCAGGAAGATCGGAGACGTTTGACGCGTCGCGCTTGTAGTGCAGGTTGGTCAACAGGTAGTCCTCGGCAATGACGTGGTCGGCTACGCCGAGCGCATGAAGGATCAGCGCGCTGGCAAAGCCGGTGCGATCCTTGCCGGCGGTGCAGTGAATGACGAGCGGCGCGTGGTCCTCCAGGAGATGCCCGAACATGTTGCGGAAACTGGCCGTGTTGTGGCGGACATAGTTGCGATAGGATTCGCGCATGAGTTCGAGCGCGACCGGCGCGGTCAGCCTGCCCCTGGCGAGCTCGGCGCGCAGCGCAGCCACGACCGTCGGCTCGATCGGCAACGAATGCACGGCGATCTCGTCGACCACGCAGACACCCGCCGCGCGCTCCTCGACGCCGCGAAAATCGAAGGCGCTGCGCACGCCGAGCGCGCGGACGATCTCGACATCGGCGGCAGTGAGCTGGCCGAGATGGTTGGAGCGGAAGATGTGCCGCCAGCGCGTGGTACGGCCATCTGCGGTCGGATAGCCGCCGAGGTCGCGAAAATTACTGGCGCCCTGCAGGGCGAGATGGCGGGCAGGGGAGTCTTTCATGGAGGTGTCTTGTCAGGCATCTGAAACGGTCGGTGACGGCTGTGGGACCATATGATCCTGTAATCAAGTCCGGAATCAAAAAGGGCCGAAACTTCGTTGTTTCGACCCTTTTTCAATCTGACGCCGGACGCTTGAGAGAGCGCGGCGGTACTGAACCGAACGCAGGCATCAGCGATCCCATTTCGGCTTGGCTTCATCGACTGCTTCCTGATGGTACCAGCTGCCGCTGCAAATCGTCTCGTTCACGGGGAGCGAGGCGTGGTTGGCGGGAAGGCGGGTCTCACCGTTGCGGCGCCCCCCGAGAGCCGAGCGGCCCCCGACAGGGAATTGGTAGATCTGTGCAGATCCGTGACTCAGTCCATTGTTCATCATTGCGGTATCTCCCGAGATCGCAGCGCTGGGCCTCCATGGTGCGCCCGACTCGTTGGCTTGTGGTTACTGGAATCCCCATATCGGCCGTGCATTCCGAAATGCAAAGTGCTGAAAAGGAAATCAGCCTTGGCCTATTTTGTAGGCAGACTGCATTCTGCTTCCTCTAAGGCAGCGGTCGGGTGGCTAACGCGTGGGCCGTTGCGAAGGTTGCGGGCGGCGGGCGCAGACTTGGCGAATATTGCCGGACGTTGATGCGCGTTTAGTCGGCAACCTCAGGCCCGGGCCTGCCTGCTCCAGAATCGGGCGTTTTCCGCGGGGTTTTTGCGGTGCAGCTTCACGCAAAGGTGCGCCGCTATGACGCACGGCGCGGCCGACGATCCGCCGGGAGGGAGAGGAGGCCGGCCGCAGTGGAAAACCTCCCGCGCTGCGGCCTTTTGGCACGTTAAATGCTTAGAAAGGGTCGGCCGATGTTGGCCGGGTAAACAATCGTGCGGGGGCCTGCGGCCCCCACCTTTCGCATCATCTACAGAGAGGCTCAATGACCAAGTATAAGCTCGAGTACATCTGGCTCGACGGATATACGCCGACTCCGAACTTGCGCGGCAAAACTCAGATCAAGGAATTCGCGTCGTTCCCGACGCTCGAGCAGCTTCCGCTCTGGGGCTTCGATGGCTCCTCCACCCAGCAGGCTGAAGGCCACAGCTCCGATTGCGTGCTGAAGCCGGTCGCGGTGTTCCCGGATGGCGCCCGCACCAACGGCGTGCTCGTGATGTGCGAAGTCATGATGCCCGACGGCAAGACCCCGCATTCGACCAACAAGCGCGCCACCATCCTCGACGATTCCGGTGCCTGGTTCGGCTTCGAGCAGGAATACTTCTTCTACAAGGACGGCCGTCCGCTCGGCTTCCCGGCCTCGGGCTATCCGGCCCCGCAGGGTCCGTACTACACCGGCGTCGGCTTCTCGAACGTCGGCGACGTCGCCCGCAAGATCGTCGAAGAGCATCTCGACCTCTGCCTGGCAGCCGGCATCAACCATGAAGGCATCAACGCGGAAGTCGCGAAGGGCCAGTGGGAATTCCAGATCTTCGGCAAAGGCTCCAAGAAGGCCGCTGACGAAATGTGGATGGCCCGCTACCTGATGCTGCGCCTGACCGAGAAGTACGGCATCGACATCGAGTTCCACTGCAAGCCGCTGGGCGACACCGACTGGAACGGCTCCGGCATGCACGCCAACTTCTCCACCGAGTACATGCGTACGGTCGGCGGCAAGGAGTACTTCGAGGCACTGATGGCCGCCTTCGACAAGAACCTGATGGACCACATCGCCGTCTACGGCCCGGACAACGACAAGCGTCTGACCGGCAAGCACGAGACCGCGCCCTGGAACAAGTTCAGCTACGGCATTGCCGATCGCGGTGCTTCGATCCGCGTGCCGCACTCCTTCGTCAACAACGGTTACAAGGGCTATCTGGAAGACCGTCGTCCGAATTCGCAGGGCGACCCATACCAGATCGCTTCGCAGATCCTGAAGACGATCGCCTCCGTGCCGGCCGACAAGAAGGCCGCCGCCTAAGATCCTCCCGGCCCGGGCTGGGGGGCTGGCCCGGGTTGGACTTCGATCCGCCGAAGCCGAAAGGCTTCGGCGGATTTTTCATTCTGATGACAGCCGTTTGCGGAGCCGCCTCGGACCTCATGGCGCGAAACTTGTCCATCGCCGCCGAAAGCGGGATAGAGTGCGTCTGGATGCGCGCAGGGCCGGGGACGGCTGGTGTTTGAAGGCTTCTACAAGGTGAGATTTCAGCTCGGCGACGCCGTCGGCCGGAGCGTGATGCATGCCGGCAACGGCAAGATGCTCGGCGGCAATTCGGCCTTCGCCCATATCGGCACCTACGCCAAGACCGAAGCCGGCGTCGACATCGTGATCAACACCGTCCGTCACAACCCCGATCCGAACTATCGCGCCATGGCCGGCACTGACGATGCGACCCTGCTTGCCAAGGGCTGGGCCGACGGCGATCTCTATCGCTGCAAGGGCGAGCTCAAGGAGCTGCCCGGCGTACCCTTTCAGTCGTTGATGACACCCATCACCGAAGACGAGATGCCGATCGCCGGCGGCGTCGGCGAGGCCGGCATCGCCGACGGTCTCTACTCGGTGCATCTGCGTATGCTCGATGGCGTCGACGGCGGTCTCACCGGCGTGATGCTGCTCAACAAGGGCCGCATCCTCGGCGGCGATGCATCGTTCTATTATCTCGGCAGCTACACCGCCGCCAACGGGCGCTGGAAGGGCCAGATCCTCAACCAGGAGCACACGCCGGCCAAGGACGATCCGATCTTCGGCGGCCACGAGGTCGGCATCGGCTTCTCCGGCACTTATGGTGCCGAGGAGGCGGTGCTGGAGGCAACGGCGCTTGCCGGCAAGCGCAGCCTGCGCCTGACCGCCGCGCTCAAGCTGATGCACCGCGCCTGATCGCCACGGGAATCGCTGATGGAAAAAATTCGCATGCTTTCGACGCTCGGCCTGATGGGCGCGATGCGCAGCCTGTCCTCCGCCTACGAGACCGCGACCGGCGTCCACATCGATGCCGATTTCGCGCCGACTCTGGCGCTGCTCAAACGACTGCGCGACGGCGAGGGCGCCGATCTCGTGATCCTCACCCGCGAGGGGCTCGACGAGATGGTCGGCGAGGGCCGCGTCGTCTCAGGGACCGCGGCCGACCTCGCGCGTTCCTTCGTCGGCATCGCGGTGCGGGCAGGGCAAGCACATCCCGACATCGCCACGGAAACCGCACTGCGCAAGGCGCTGCTCGCGGGACGGTCCGTGGCCTATTCGCGGCTGGGTGCGAGCGGGGTCTATTTCGCCCGGTTGATCGCGCAGATGGGCATCGCGCCAGAGATCAACGCCAAGGCCATCATCGTCGAGCAGGGCTTTACCGCGGAGCGGCTCGTGAGCGGCGAGGCTGACCTTGCCGTGCAGCAGATCAGCGAGCTGAAGCAGGTCGAGGGCATCGAGGTGGTCGGCCCGATTCCGCACGATCTGCAAACGCCGGCCGTGTTCTCCGCTGGCCGGATGACAAACGCCGAGCACGCCGACGCCGCGGATCGGCTGCTGCGCTATCTGGCATCGCCCGAGGTCGTCCCCGTGCTGCGCCGATCGGGACTCGAGCCTTGAATTTGCCGGGACGACGACGCAACCTGGCGTCCATGCGGACTTTCCTCGTTGCCATCCTTCTCACGCTTGCGGCGCCGTTATCTGCGCATGCGCAATCGGCCGATCTCGTCCTGTGCGACCGCGTCGCCGCCGATCCCAGTGATCCCGACAAGCCAGCCGATATGAGGGGCGTGACGGAGATTGCGGCCTCCGACGTTGCGACCGCCCTCAAGTTTTGCAAGCAGGCCGCGCCGTCGTCGCGGCGCGCGATGTTCGCGCTCGGCCGCGCTTATGCGGCCAACCGGCAACCGGCGGAAGCGATGGCTGCCTGGCGCAAGGCCGCCGACAAGGGATCGAGTGCGGCGATGGTCGAGCTCGGTGTGGCCTACGGCACCGGCTCCGGCGTCGCCAGGGATGAAGCGCAGGCGCGCAAATTGTTCGAGAAGGCGGCGCAGGCCGGCAATCCCCGCGGCATCAGCAATCTCGCCGCGCTCGGCGGCACCGGCGGTGCCACGCCGGCCGATCCCGCACAGGCGCGCGCATTGCTCGGCAAGGCGGCCGAGACCAACGCGGAGGCGCAGTACCAGCTCGGCATGATGCTCTCCGAAGGCACGGGCGGGGCGAAGGACGACGCCGCGGCGCGCGCGCTGTTCGAGAAGGCTGCCGCGCAAAACCATCCCGGCGCGCTGGAGCGGATGGGGGCCTTCGCACAGGAAGGCCGCGGCGGGCCAAAGGACAAGGACGCCGCGAAATCCTATTACGAGCGCGCCGCAGCGCTCGGCGACGCGGATGCCAAGCAGGCGCTGGAGCGGTTGCGCTGTCCCTATGCGATCAAGGACAAGCAGGGCAAGCTCGTCACCACGCTGTGCTTCTAAAAGCGCGGTGAACGCGCTTTAGAGTTATTTGCGAGCATGATCTTTCCGGAAAACCGCTGCGCACCTTTCCGGATCATGTTTCGTCCGCCGCCGATGGCCGTGACTGCTCCATGCTCACTTTGTCGCGTGCTTGTGTCGACGGGTTCGAATGCGTCAGGAACCAGCCTGGACACGGTCCGTTGAATCCTCGACAGCAGGAGGCGCAACCATGATCCGCAAGCTCGCATCGGGCGAATATCGGCTCTATTCGCGCAAGGTGAATCCCAAGACCGGCAAGCGCCGCAACCTCGGCACGTTCAGGAGCCGCGCGGCGGCCGAGAAGCATGAGCGCGAGGTGCAGTATTTCAAGCGACACTAGCGCCTGAGAAGCCGTTCGCGACCGGCCAAACAAAAAAGGCGAAAAACAACCCCATGCACAGTAGCCAAGTGGTTGAAATCACAGGCCTGCAAATGGTGTGATCGCCATCTGCGGAAACGCCGAAATCGATTGCGCCGTCGGGCAAAACAGGCGCATGATGGCATCATGGCAGGTGTGGCTCCGCGAATGGCCCTGCGCGAAAAAGCCCGATGGCCTTGGTGCGACGGCGGTGCTAGGTAGCGCGTGCTTTCCTTCTGATATTTCCGGGTCAATTGCGTTGCTGGACGGGCTCTACAAGGTTGAATACGGCGTCAACGATGCCTTCGGCCGCAGCATCATGTGCATGCATGACGGCAAGCTGCTGGGCGGCAATTCGGCCTTCGCGCATCTCGGAAGCTATGTCGAGCGCGACGGCGAGATCATCGCCGAAGTCATCACCGAACGGCATAACGACGATCCCAACTACAAGCCGCTGATGGGGGCTGACGTCGCCGCGATCGGCGCGCGCGGCCGGCTCGTTGGCAACCAGATCCGTCTCGCGGGCAGCGCGGACACGATGCCGGGCGCCGGTTTCTGGGCCAATCTCACGCGGCTCGATGACGAGGGATTGCCGCCGCAGGGGACGATCGGTCCGGGCGGTGTCGTGAACGGGCTCTATGCGATCCATCTGCGCGCGCTCGACGGCGTCGACGCCGGGCTCTCCGGCGTCATGCTGCTGATCGACGGCCGCATCCTGGGCGGCGATGCGTTCTTCTACTATCTCGGCGCCTATTCCTCGGCTGACGGTCGCTGGAAGGGCGAGATGCTCAACCAGGAGCACACGCCGGCGAAAGGCGAGAACCCCGTGTTCGGCGGCTACGAGGTCGGGATCGGCTTCTCCGGGACCTGCACTGCCGATAGCGGCGAGCTCGAAGGCATCGCACTTGCCGGCAAGCGCAGCCTGCGGCTGGCGGCATCGCTCAAACTGATGCGAAGGGCGTAGGGCGGTTACTTAGAGATCTGGGATGTCTGCTTGAGAGAGTAGCGCAGGCCTGAAGTGCGACTCCCTGCGAAGTCGGCAAGTGGACCCGAAGCGGACATCCGGCCTCGAAAAAGACACCGGTTGTGATGGTAAGGTGCCTCTCCTCAAAATCATGGAAACGAGGTCGAGATGACCGACACCTCTCCTGCGAATGCTCCGTCTGCTTCCTCGATCCCCGCCGACGATCCTGGTCGCGTCCTGACGGTAGCCGATCCCGACGGCGCCGGAGTGCCGCATATCTCGGTGGCGGGCGGCACTTACACGATCCTGGTGTCGGGCGCGCAGACCGCGGGACGCTATTGCCTGGTCGATATGCTGGTGCCCGCCGGCGGTGGCCCCCCGCCGCATCGCCACGACTTCGAGGAAATGTTCTCGCTGCTCGAAGGCGAACTCGAGTTCACTTTTCGCGGTAAGTCGCACACCGTACGCGCGGGATCGACCGTCAACGTTCCGGCGAACGCCCCACACGCGTTTAAGAACCTGTCCGGCAAGACGGCTCGCATGCTCTGCATGTGTACGCCGGCAGGACAGGATGAATTCTTTCTGGCGGTCGGTTTCCCCGTCGAAGGCCGCACATCGCCGCCGCCGAAGCCGACCCCGGAAGAGATGGCCGAGAAGGGAAAACTGATCGCGGCCCTGCTGCCGAAATATCGCACCGAGATCGTCAAGATGTGAGGCACATCCGCCTGACTGACAGCCAAGAATGGAGGCGGCCGCCGCAGAGTCGAGGCGGCCGTTCCTTTTCGCCGGTGATCGCTTGTGGCCCATCGCGATGGCTGGCACACGGCGGCGACATGTGCGGAGCGAAAGGTAGAGCGGAAGTCGTCCCACTCGGCGGCCGACCGCCGCCTTTGACCCGAAGAAGAACGACGTTCGGAATCCTATTGGTTGAAAATGTGCTATCATGCCTCTTGGGATAGCGTTTGCTGTCCCGGAAATCTAGGAGGACATGGCAGTGAAAGTCTCGGCACTTTTGTCCATGGGTATCGTTGTCGCGATCTTGTCGGTGGCGCCGGCGAATGCCCGCGATACTCAAAAGATCCAGAAACCACAGACAGCGCCGGTATGGAATCCAGGTGAGCCTTGGCCTCCCAAGTGGGCCACTTTCGAAGCTTGCCAGGCAGCCGGAAAGAAGTGGGCTTGGGATCTAAATGCCACTTCTCAATGGTGCAGCGCTCAATCGTACGACAGAGTGAGCGGCACCGTTCGCTGATGGCGAAGTTGGCGCGACAGAACAAGTTGAGGCCGCTCCAACGGGCGGCCTCTTTCATGTCAGCGCTAAGCCTGCGATGTCGCCTGTTGGCCCTTGGCTAATTCACTAGAGCGAGCTGATCATGTCCGCTCCCAAACGGCGAGGAGGGGCAACGATGCCTTCGGCCGCAGCATCATGTGCATGCATGACGGCAAGCTGCTGGGCGGCAATTCGGCCTTCGCGCATCTCGGAAGCTATGTCGAGCGCGACGGCGAGATCATCGCCGAAGTCATCACCGAACGCCACCGGCACCGCCGACAGCGGCGCGAAACAAAGGCCACCGCGAACACCAGAACAGGATAATGCGTCAGGTTTTCCATGGCACCGTCCACTCGACCAGAACGCCAAATCCCGGATAACCCTTCTGCGACACAAATCACATAACGCTTGTTGCTCACCCCGTCACCAATTCGCAGACGGCAACTGAGTCAATGCTGCTGACGCGGTTGGCCCGAAGGCGAAGCTGGCGGTAGCGTTGAGGCCAGACCGGACGTGGCGGAGACGCGACCAATTCGACTCGCATGACGCGAGTCGGACATCCTTTGATCTAGATCAATCCTGAGGTGTGTCGTTTAGTTTTGCGTACGTCTCAGCCTCGGTCAAAGGACCCAGTACCGGAAAATGCATATCAAGCGAAACAGCGTCGCAAATAAACAGAGTCACAAGTGAATCCACGCAAGCCGCTGATGCATGGGCCAGGAGATCGTGATGCACCTGGCTGAGACGAAATCGTCGTCGGGCGGACAATCGTTCGAGCATCCAGCAGGTGGGGGGATGCTGTATGTGCCGGGCGGCACGTTTCGCATGGGGTCGGATCGGCACTATCCGGAGGAAGCTCCGGTTCACCGCGTCAGTGTCGATGCGTTCTGGATGGATTGCCATCCCGTCACGAACCGGCAGTTCAAGGCGTTCGCCAAGGCTACCGGCCACGTCACCGTTGCCGAGATCACGCCCGATCCAAAGGACTATCCCGGGATGCTCCCGCACATGGTCTATGCGGGCTCGCTGGTGTTCTCGCCGCCCAACCATCCGGTCAGCCTGCGGGACTTCAGCCAGTGGTGGACGTTCGCCAAAAGCGCGGACTGGCGGCATCCCTACGGACCGGGGAGCAAAATCCAGGGGCTCGACGATCATCCCGTTGTGCATGTGGCCTTCAGCGATGCGCTCGCCTACGCAAGATGGGCCGGCAAGGATTTGCCGACCGAGGCGGAATGGGAATTTGCGGCGCGCGGCGGACTGGACGGCGCCGAGTTCGCGTGGGGAGATGAATTTACGCCCGACGGCCGTCATATGGCCAACACCTGGCAGGGCGAATTTCCGCGCCAAAACACCAGGGACGACGGATTCGACCGGACATCGCCGGTCACGGCATTCCCGCCGAACGGGTACGGGCTGCACGATCTGATCGGCAATGTCTGGGAGTGGACGTCGGACTGGTACTCGCCTCGGCATGGAGCCGACGCTGCAAAAGCCTGCTGCATTCCCGAGAACCCGCGCGGCGGCCACGAGGCCGATAGCTGCGACCCGAGAACGACCAACGTCAAGATTCCACGCAAGGTCATCAAAGGCGGCTCGCATTTGTGCGCGCCGAATTATTGCCGACGCTACCGGCCGGCTGCGCGGCATGCGGAGCCGATCGACACTTCCACAAGTCATCTTGGATTTCGGTGCATCAGGCGAGGAACCTCTGACGCATCTTAATGGGAGAGCGATGCCATGTTGAATTGCGTATTTGATGACAAGCTTTTGGTCGCAACGCCACGCAAGAAGCAAAGCTGGCTCAAGCGGTCCAGCGCAGCGCTGCTCGGTGCGACGATGATGATACCGTCGTCGGGATTGGTCAGCACGCCGGTGGCTGCACAGCCGGCGCAAAAGCCCAATATCCTCTTCATCATGGGCGACGATATCGGCATCATGCAGCCCAGCATCTACCATCGCGGTTTGATGGTCGGAGAGACACCGAACATCGACCGCATCGGAAACGAGGGCGCGCTCTTCATGACCTATTATGCGGAGCAGAGCTGCACCGCCGGCCGCAACGCGTTTTTCACCGGCATGCACCCGCTGCGCACCGGCATGATTCCTCCGCAATTGCCCGGCAGCCCGTCGTGGCTGCGGCCCGGTACGCCCGCCGTTGCCAAGTTCTTGCTCGACCTCGGTTACAACACTGGCGAGTTCGGCAAGAATCATCTTGGTGACAATCCCGAGGCGCTACCAACCGCCCATGGTTTCCAGGAGTTCTGGGGGTACCTGTATCACCTCGACGCGATGCAGGGGGTGAGTTTCCCGGACATCAACAAGAGCCCGACCGTGCAAGGCATTGCGCCGCCGTGCAAGGCAACCCCGGTCCCGGGCCTTACCGAGGTCCCCGGCGCCGTGGATCCTCGAACAACGACGTGCCTGACGCCGCCGCGGCCGGTGCTTGCGTGCAAGTCGTCGGACGGCTCACAGGCAAACCAGACCTGCAAGGACGAAGGTCCCTTGACGCTCGACCGTTCACGAAGCGTGGACGAAGAAATCTCAGCCAAGGTCATCGACTATCTTGATCGCAACGATCCCAAGAAGACCAACAAGCCGTTCTTCGTCTGGTACAACCCGGCGCGCATGCACATCACGACCGTGCTGCCGCCGAAATACGAGGCGATGATTGGCGAGCCGGGTGGCAAGGACTGGGGCCTCAACGAGGCCGGCATGAAGCAGATGGACGACAATATCGGCTATGTCCTCAAGAAACTCGAAGACATGGGCCAGCTTGACAATACCATCATCGTCTTCACGACAGACAACGGCGCCGAGAACATCACTTTTCCTGACGGCGGCACCACCCTTTTCAAGGGCGGCAAGCTGACCACCTGGGAAGGCGGCATGCGTGCCCCGATGGTCGTTCGCTGGCCGGGCCACATCAAGCCGGGCACGGTCAAGAGCGAGATGATGTCGGCACTCGACTGGCTGCCGACGTTGGTCGACATCGCCGGCGGGCCGAAGGGCGACGCTTTGAAGAAGCAGATCGAGGCTGGAAGCTACCCCGGCATCGTCAAGACAACGCTCGACGGCGTCGATCAGCGCGCCTATCTCGAAGGCACGGATAAATCCGCGCGCGAGGTCTTCTTCTACTACACCGGCGCGCAGCCATCGGCGGTACGCTACAAGAACTGGAAGATGTACTACACGATGGTGCCGGACACCGGGACCGGCGGGTTGTTCGGAGCGCAGAGCTTCCATTGGACGCAGGTCGCCAACATCAAGCGTGACCCATTCGAGCAGACGGTCGGCTCCGATGCCAAATCGTTGCTGGGCTATGCCGGTTCGATCGGCTCGCCGAGCACCGCCTACCTGTATGACTGGAATATCCTGCCCCTCGGCCAACTTCTCTGGGAAAAGGAGCTATTCTCTTACAAGGACTTCCCTCCGATGCAGGCGCCGGAAACTTACAACCTCGATGGTATCCTTGCTGAAATGAAGAAGTCCGGCCATCAGAGCGAGTGAACGAGGCGGGATAGTATGCCTTGATGATGTCTAAGCGGGCGGTCTTGAAAAAAGCCGCCCGTTGCAAGCACAATTGTGTCAGCGTCGGGTGCCGTCCCTTCAACTCCGATGATCCCCAAGGCTGCTGACGCCCCAAGGCTGCTACTCCAATTTTGCTGCCCCAAGACTATCGGACGATCCAATCCGTCAACGCGACGCTGACAAGCCGATGATGCACTTGCTCTGCCGCGTTCGAGAGAACTGCAATAAGGATTGCCGTCATGTACAGACCGCTTGGGTCAATACTGCTGGCTACCGCAGCTCTAGTTTTCAGCCCGTTGGTGCAGGCGCAACAGGCAACAGCACCGCGGGTTGCAGCCGAAACGCCGCGGTCGATGCTGGCAGCGCAGATTCGCTTGCAAGGTTTCACCTGTGACAAACCGCTCGGTGCCTCAAGGGATGCAAAACGCTCGCGTCCGGATCGGGCCGTCTGGATCCTGAAGTGCAGCAACGCAACATATCGGGTCACCCGCTCTCCCGACATGGCGGCGAAGGTCGAACCGCTGCTGTAAGCGACGCACTTCATCTGCCCCTGGTGGCCATGCGAGATAAGCAATCGATGTCAGCTTCTGGGCTCCTGGCCGAAGGCCGGTTGAACATGTGTCATATCGGCTGTCAGAGGCAAGCCGGACGCCGATCCAGGTTGGCGTCTTACCGCCGCAATGCGGACATTGGCGCGGATTTCGGATAGCTTCGAGGTTAGGCTTTCTCTAGAATGGTTACGCAGCATCTTCCGGAGTTTCGCATGCAAAACTCGGTCAAGCACTTCGCCTCGGCGGTGGTGCTGCTTGCGTTGATGGGTTCGGCGACAGCCTTTGCGCAGCAAAACAATAAGCCCAACATTGTTTTCATTCTCGCCGATAATGTCGGTTACGGCGACCTTGGGTGCTATGGCGGCGGCGAGTTGCGTGGGGCATCGACGCCGCATCTCGATGCAATGGCTCGAGACGGATTGCGCCTCACACAGTTCCTGGTGGAACCGGCGTGTACCCCCTCCCGTGCAGCGCTGATGACTGGGCAATATTCGATCCGAAACGGTCTGTCGCTGATCGCTATTGAGGGTAGTCCCTATACGCTTCCCGCTAATGCCTTCACCATGGGCGAGATGTTCAAGAGCGTTGGTTATGCGACTGCGATCTTCGGGAAATGGCACCTTGGAAGTGCGCCTCAAAGTCTGCCGACCGCGCACGGCTTTGATGAGTTCTACGGTATCCCGCCGGACATTAGCTGGGATGCAGCAACATACCCGGCTACAATCGCGCTCACGCACTCAATCAATGAGCCGTACGAGACACTGCTGAAGACTGGGCCGCAGATCGTTGAGGCGAAGGCCGGAGGCCCGCTACAGGCGGTCAAGCCATTTACCGAGGACGTCCGCGCCAACATCGACGATGAGTTCGTGGACAGATCAATCGATTTTATGAGGCGCCAGAGAGCATCGGGACAGCCCTTTTTTCTCTATCTTCCTTTTTCAATGGGGCACTTTCCAAACTTGCCTTCTCAACAGTTCAAAGGAAAATCACGGATCGGCAACTACGGCGACAAGTTGATGGAGGGAGACTATCACGTCGGACAAATCCTAGATACGCTGAAGCAACTCGGCATTGACGACAACACAATCGTTGTCTTTGCCTCGGACAATGGCCCCCAGGGCCAGACCGCGCGAGAACACGGCAACCAGGGAACGCCTGATATGGGTAATTCAGGTCCGTTTCGCGGAGAGTTAGGCGAAGTCACTGAAGGAGCAATACGGACGGCGGGGATCATCCGGTGGCCCGGCAAAGTCAAGGCAAACACAACCACATACGCCATGTTCTCGATCATGGATTTCCTGCCGACCTTTGCCCACATCGTCGGTGCCAAGATGCCAACAGACCGCCAGATCGACGGGATCAATCAAGCCGATCTCCTGTTGGGCAACACGGCGACAGCGCCTCGCGAAAGCCTCTTGAGCTTTATCGGTGGAGATCTCGTCGCCGCGCGCTGGAAACAGTGGCGTATCTACTTCACGGACGTCCATCCGACCGGCATCGGACCACAGCGGCAGCCCGGCATGTTCTCCGCGAGTGCGCCGATGGCCGGCTACCCGAAGATTTACAACATTGAAATGGATCCGCACGAGGACCTCATCGTCGCGGCAATGTTTGGCTGGGTATCGGGTCCTGCGCTCAAAACTGTCGAAGAGTATTTAGCGACCCTCAAGAAACATCCAAATCCACCACCGCCGAACATCACGCAATTTCGTAGCGGCGGTTAAACTGGCTCGGCGGTTTGTCCGCTTCTGACCGTTGCGGACATTCTTGAGCAATATTGGGTGCCGCCAACATAACGCCGTGGGGCTTTTCTGCCGCCCTGATCCGATGTCGCTGTAGGGGAGTCGGTTCGCCACAGGAGACCGAAATGAAACGATCAATCGCGCTGTCGGCATTGCTAATAATTGGGTTCGCTGGAAGCCCTGGAAGGGCGAGTGACGTAGTCTGTTGCCAATACGCTGGCTATCCGGTTGCTTGCATCGCACGGCCCGGATTCGGGGGCGCCCCAATTCACGACACTCGCCGAATTCCACCCGCAATTGATGATCGCCCAAGCGGCCTTGTAAGGCAGGACTTGTTCGATCGAAATAACCCAAACAACCTACGATCGGATTGGCCCAGTCCACCTGCTCAACCGGGCGCGCTCTGAAAGTAGCACTGAGCTGATCATGGCCTGCGAGCAGTAGGATCAGACCCCGGTGTGGAGTGCTTCGGACTTTAGCGATTCAACGCTGCATCCGCTCGTGGCCCATTGCTTCAGTTTGCGCGGCGCAGCAGACGTCAGGAGGCGGAATTAGACCGGAAGTCATTGCCCGAGGAGTAAATCTCGCAATTGATCCATAACGCAGTGGTTACGCCATTCGCCCGGCGGTGGCGCCAGCAACCTGACATTGTACCTTGGTACAATGACCTGAGGGATATCCAATGAATATGGTCGCTCGTCGAACGACCAGCGGGCGAGAGAGGATTATTCAAAGAATTGATACGGAAAAAGAATTGATGCGGAAGGGGAACTGGCCATGTTTGTGCGTATCCCAACGGATCGACGACCTCAGCCCAATACGCTCGATGAATTCGGTTTGACGAGTGCATTCAACCGAATTATCGGCCTCGGTGAGTTTACATACCGAAAAGGCACTGAAATCTTCGGCGAAAAAGAGCCCGCTGTGTATGTCTATCAAGTCAAGCATGGTGCGGTGCGAAGTTACAAGTTGCTCTCGGACGGTCGGCGTCAAATCGGCGCCTTTCACTTAGTGGGCGATATCTTCGGGCTTGAAAACGGCGATGAGCATCGATTTACCGCAGAGGCGGTCGTCGAAACCGTCGTGCGCCTGATTAAGCGAGAAAGCCTTCAATTGGTAGCCGCAAAAGACGCGGTCGTCTCGCACAACCTACTCAGCATGATCACCCGCAACCTGGAGCACGCAGAAAACCATATGCTGCTTCTGGGCCGCAAGACCGCGGTAGAAAGGGTCGCCGCCTTCTTACTTGAGATGGATTTCCGCACGGGAGCAGACAAGATGTCGCTCCCCATGACTCGTCTCGACATTGCGGACTATCTCGGCTTGACGCTCGAAACGGTTTCTCGCGCGCTATCTAGCTTGCGTAAAGCGGGCGTCCTTACGTTCCTAGACCACGATCAGCGAGAGATCATGTTAAACGACAGGCGGCGGCTTGCCGATTTCGATCCGCAAGGACCGGCACAACCCTGATACCAAAATGCGACGGGCCGTGCTGGCGACGATGAGAGATACACAGTCCCTCCACACCGATGACCGCGACTATTTACTGAGAGGAGCTAAAGCGATGAGCCCATTGATTTAGCTCAATGGATTGCCGCGATCCAGGTTCAAGGCTCTGTGATGAACAAGCCGTCCGGATCCGATAAGCCCGAGCCCAAACCAACGCGCTTGGAGGAGGCGCGCCGGATCGTTGAGGAGTACGCGAATGACCTTCGCGAAATCATCCGGAAGCTGCGTGAGAAGATGAATTGAAGCCGATTGGATTTGCTCAAAGTTGAGTTCTTCGCATTTTGACCCAAGGCAGTCCCAATCTTGGCGGTGCGAGTTTTACCGAAGTAGCACAGGCTCGCAAAGGCCGACCGACTACTACGAGACGTGGCATTGGGCCACGGTTCAAGCGCAAGGAGGAAGCCATGATAAATCTGAAAGTTCTTGGCGCGGTCGTTGTTGCGGCATCCGCCCTGTCCAGCTCTGCTGCACTGGCGCAGGCGGCCCTCTCCAATCCGGACGAATGCCAAGCTGAATTCGCCAGCTGCACGGGTTTAGGAACCGGGAGTACTCCCACCGGAGGTTATCGATATCGGCAATCAACTCGGCGAACGGCGTATCGCCAGCCGGCGGCGGCCGACGCTACCGTCGGCAGCTGGGGCAATTCCTACGCCATGTCCGGCGAGATGGGCTGGCACGGCAACTGGAATGCGTATGCTGCCCGCAACGGCATCGTCTGTAAGCCCGGCACCTATTTCAAGGGTGCTGACGGTCTGCGGCATCTCTGCCAATAGGTCATCCGCTCTAAGGCTGAATCAGACGGCCCCACAGGGCCGTCTGATTCAGCCTGAGGGTGGCACTCGTCCTGAGTGGGCGACAGCGTGGAGCCAGGCAGGCGTCAGTCTGCGGGAGCTGATGACTGCTTCTGGCCCATCGCCGCCGTCCGAGGGGCGGCTCGTCATGTCGGTTCTCAAGGCGGACCGGAAGTTTGCGGCTGAGCTCGAAACCAACGCGATTGACCCGGCCGCGCGTTGCAAGAGGTTTCGTCAACCTGGCAGATGCGGTCTTGCATCAATGTATCCGGCCTCTGATTGGAGCGTGTTGTGCTCCGGGCCATCATGGATATCAGCGCGCATTCGAGCTAATTAGCGGACAGGCCTCGAACGGGCCATTCGGGTCACCAGTGTTCGCATGCGCCGGGAAGACCGATCCTCCATCGTTGTCTCATTCCTCTCGCAGACCTCGGCGGGTAAGGGATGTTGGTTACGTCATCGATCGCACCTCACCTCGTGCTGTTCCTTAGTTCGTGCCTGGCGGTCGTTCCTTTGTCCCGGCCTGCGCGCGCAGACGCGCCGCGCGCAAGGGCCGTCAAGGCCGGCCGTCGTGCTGTCCTGACGTCTTGCTCTACCGCGGTCAGGCCGCGCCTTGACGGCCCCGAGCACGGTGCGAGGATCAGGCAGCTCGGGACGCCGTCTCCTCCGTGTTGACGCACTCGAAGGCGCGTCCCTTGTTGAGAACCGCCCAGGCGATCCGGGCGAGCTTGTTGGCGAGCGCAATCGCCAGCACGTTGTGGTGCAATCGTTTCTTGGCGGCTTCGATCCAAGATTTGAGGCCATAGGCTCCCAACCCTTGACCTTGACCAGCACAACCCACGCGGCCTGCACAAACAGCGCGCGCAGGTAGCGATTGCCGCGCCTTGATATCTTGCCGAGGATCGTGCGGTCGCCGGTCGATATCTGCTTCGGCACCAGTCCAAGCCAGGCGCCGAAGTCGCGGCCTTTCGAGAACACGTCTCCAGTGCCGATCGCAGCCACCATCGCGATCGAGATGATCGGGCCAATGCCGGGCACCGTCATCAGTCGCTCGCAGCCTTTGTCTTGACGGGCCAATGCCTCGATTTCGCTGGAGAGGTCCTCGATACGCTCATCCAGCCGGCGCCAGTCACCCGCCAGATCCTCGATGATGCGCAACATGCGAGGCGAGAGCACATCGGTGCGCGTCGCGAGGATACCCGGCAACTCGGACCGCAGGGAGCGCAGGCCTTGCCGCACGGCGATGCCCCGCTCCAGCAGGAACGCACGGATCTGATTGATGACGCCGGTGCGCTGACCGACTAATCGCTCGCGCACGCGGTGCAGCGCCTGCAGGTCGAGCTGGTCGGCGGTCTTGGTTGCGACGAACTTCATGGTCGGCGTTGGACCGCCTCGGCGATGGCTTCCGCATCTCGGAAGTCATTCTTCTGTCCCTTCGAATAGGGGCGCACGTATTTCGCCGGCATCAAGCGGGCGTCGTGGCCAAGCGTTTGCAGCTTGCGACTGAGGTGATGCGCGCCGACGCAGGCCTCCATGCCGATCAAGCACGGCGGCAGGTTGGCGAGCCGCGTTTCCACCTGGCCGCGCGACCACTTCTGCCGCAGCACGATGCCGCCGCGCTGATGCTGGCCAATGATGTGGAACGAGTTCTTGCCGATATCGATGCCGATGACGGCGGGCGAAGCGTCGAGTTTCTGAGACATGGCGTGCTCCTTGTCTTGGGCGCCCCTTGCCAGCTTCTCGTACTGGCAGGGCCGGAGCACGGCCGGACCATTCCATTAGCGGACTCAAACTAGCGCTCACTTCGTGCCCGGTTCATCGGATCTGAAGCTTTTAAGCAATCGCCGCAACCAAAGCTAAACCAAACACGTAAGCGAGAAATTCACCCGCTCCTTCTACCCAAGGTCGCGGTAAAGGCGGGAGAAGTCGGCGTGGGTTGGAAGCTCTTTGCACTGCTAATTGTCGTGCTCACGGGTTGGAGTTTTGCGGACTCAGAACCTTACACTTCGACAGGACTTATCCACCTGATGATGAGCGCGCTATCGGCGGCCGGTCTTGTACTTATGGCATTTGAGATTGACTTTTTGCCGCGCAAATTCTGGCGCGCATTTTCCGTGGCATATGCAGCGTATAGCGTTGGCCTGATGGCCTTTTCCAGTCAGAACCTTTACAAGCAATATGCCGTTGATGGGCGGTCTCTGTCGGCAGTCGTCAGCGCATTCCTCATAATGGCCACCCTCCAGATCGCCATCAACATCGGACTTTGGGTAAACGCCTCTTCGCGTTTTTCAGCGCGAGGCAATGCCTGATGTACTTCCTCACTGCCTGCTTGATCGTAGGAGCCCTGAGTGCCCACGTATCGTCTCGTCGGTTCTGGAACTTGTTGCAGGACTTTCGGGTGGCCAGCGCTACTCAGCGGCTCGCGGCGCGGCGGCGTGCGCTTTTGCCGGTGCTCTGCTTGGGATTTTTTCTGCTGCTGCTGCTTCTATTAAGTCGCGTTCTAGGTTCGGAATTTACTGCCGTCACAGCGGACTGTTTGGTATTACTCGTTTCGATTTTTGCCGGGTTGTTTATCGGCGTATTTGGTGTCATCGCCGCGACGGACCGTCGTTGATATGATCCCGCGAAATCGGGCAGGCCAATGAAAGCTCATTAATGGGCACCATTTACGCGATGCTGGTGATCACTACGTTCGTTCTAGGGTTTGTCGCAACCGTCCTGTGGGGGCCAGATTTCGAATGGCTTGGGCGAGATGTCGAGGATGCCTACATCTTCAAGATGGTTGGCATCGGACTGGTCGTGTTCTTCTTAATCGCAATTACCTTCCACCTCATCTGAGGTCCTACAAACTGGACGGTGTTGCGCCTAAACGTCAGCTTCTGGCCGATTTTGTTGCAAAAGTCGGTTGAGACAAGTCACGAAGCGTGATTCCGTTGTGTTGACGCGAATCTCGGCGAGGTCGATCCATGATGGGCC